>JAQCGT010000136.1 GCA_027730505.1 Actinomycetota bacterium
CTCGTCGAACCGGATGGGATGCGGCTCAGTGACGACCACACGGTCTTCTGAAAATCGGTTCCGGCCGGGTCCAGGGGCAACCTGAACTGCGTGCGGTCGCCAGCGAAGTATTCGCGGAGCTCGGTCATGGCCTGATCGAGGATCGGCGAGTCGCTGCCGGCTACATCGCCCGGATCGATCCGCACTCGACGGAACTCGTCGCCATCGTCCAGGATGAGGGCACGGAGCCCTTTGTCGGACGCAATGGCTCGGAGGGTGCCGATCGGGGTGGTGATCGTGCGTGATCGGAGCATCGACGGGATTCTAGGAGCCGCCGAGCCCCCTGAGTAAGAGGTCGATGATTCGGTCGATGTCGGTGGCATCGACATCGACATCGGCGATGAGACGGCGAAGGACGAAGGGCGCCTCGATGAGGGTGGCGGCGAGTTCGTCGTCGAGGTCGCCCGGCAGTTCTCCTCGTTCTTGAGCCCTCCGTACGGCGGTGCGCAGGGGATTCCGGCGGCTCTCGCGAAGCTCTTCTCGGAGTTGTCGGAACTCGGCGTCACTCGACCGGCTGCTCAGCGAGTGAATCATCATCTGTCGCAGGGTGCCGTCGGCGGCGAGTGTCATGAACTGACTGATGATGTCCCGCAGATCATCGCGGAGCGATCCGGTGTCGGGCTCTGTCATCGATGCAGGCACATCGGCGAGCGCGGCGAGCACGAGTGCTGACGCATTCGGAAAGTGACGGTAGATCGTGGTCTTGGCCACGCCTGAGCGACGTGCCACCTCGTCGATGGTGAGTTCGTTTGGGCCGACATCGGCGACGATGGCACGAGTGGCGTTGAGCATCTGGCGTCGAGCGTCGTCGCTGAGTGGTCGTGCCATGGGTCACATCGTGGTCTGTTTCGGTGTCGGATGGAATAGCGGGTGTGGCTCGAATGTTTCGCTACTTCGGCGTTGCGTTTCGTCATTCGCCGAGTTAAAAACGCTACACAACCGTATCGAAATGCGGTTCGAACTGCTCGCCCCCCGACATCCCCCACAGAGGAATCCCCCATGTATCGATCACTTGCTCGTTGGGCCTTCACGCACGGTCGCACGGTCATCGTCGCCTGGATCGCCCTGCTCATCGGCATGAACGCCATCGCCGGCGTGGTCGGCTCGGCGTTCTCAGGAGAGTTCTCGACCCCGGCATCGGAGAGCACGCAAGGCTTCGACGTGCTCAATGAGTACTTCCCTGGTTCGGGCGGGGCGTTCGGCGGTTCGATCGTCTTCAGTGCTGAGGGCGGCGTCGACCGTCCCGACGTGGTCGCAGCGATGAACGAGATGTTCGCCGAGGTCGATGCCATCGACGGTCTCGGTGTGGTGAGCCCTTATTCGGAGATGGGTGCCAACCAGATCGCACCGAACGGTGAGATCGCCTTCGCTCAGGTGAACCTCATCACCCAGATCGATCAGGCGGCCGCTGCTGGTATCGGCGAGGAGATGCGCGAACTCGCACCGGTCGTCGACGGACTGACCGTCGAGATCGGTGGCGCCATCTTCTCTGAGTTCGAGCCGCCCGAATCCGAACTCATCGGACTGGCGTTTGCCATCGTCATCCTGATCGTCGCGTTCGGCTCGGTCATGGCGATGGGATTGCCGATCGCCGTCGCACTGGCTGGTGTCGGTACCGGTGGTTTCGGCGTCGTCTCCCTCCTGTCGAACGGATTCTCCATCCCCGAATTCGCGCCACTCATCGGCATCATGATCGGCCTTGGTGTCGGTATCGACTATGCGCTGTTCATGGTGACCCGGTATCGCGAACTCACCCGGCAAGGGGTCGGCCCACTCGAGGCGACCGTCGGCGCGCTCGACACAGCCGGGCGCGCCGTTGTGTTCGCTGGTATCACGGTGGTGTTCTCCCTGCTCGGCATGCTCACGATCGGACTCGAGTTCGTCGCCGGTCTCGGTATCGCAGCGGCGTCGACGGTTGCTGTCACCCTCGTCGCCTCCATCACCCTGCTACCTGCCCTCCTCGGTGTGTTCCACTCCAAGGTGGAGGTCACCCGTTGGCGCGGTCTGATCATTGCCGGCTCCATCGCAGTCGCCCTTTTGGGCCTCGGATTGTCGTTCCCGCCGCTCGCTCTGATCGGGCTGGCTGGCGCCGTTGTCACGCTGCTCGCGTCGTTCGCCCTCAAGCCCCTCAAGCGCACCGTTCCGCCACGCCGTGAACGTGCGCTTCGTGAGACGACCGCCTATCGCTGGAGCCGTCAGATCCAGGCTCGTCCGTGGACGTACGCGCTGCTCGGCTCGGGAATCCTCGTGGTCCTGATGCTCCCGGTGTTCTCGCTGCGTCTCGGATTCTCCGATGAGGGCAACCTCGCCGAGACCACATCGGCACGTCGTGCCTATGACACGATCGCCGAAGGCTTCGGCCCAGGATTCAACGGGCCGTTCGTGCTCGCGCTCGAGTCGTCCGGCCCCGCCGATGTGGCGACTATCCAAGCACTACCAGCGGTGTTGACAGCCGACCCTGGCGTCGACCGTGTGACGCCGCCCTTCCCGAGCGACATGGCCGACCCTGCATCGTCCGATGCCTGGCTCATCCAGATCATCCCGACGTCTGCTCCACAAGACGTCGAAACCTCCGACACCGTCACCAGGCTGCGCAACGAGGTGCTGCCGGCGGCGGTGGTTGGCAGCGGCGTGACGGCGAGCCTCACGGGTGCCGTGCCCGCCAACATCGACTTCACCGATTATCTCGCCGGACGCCTGCTGATCTTCTTCGGCGCCGTGCTCGGCGTGTCGTTCCTGTTGCTCATGATGGTCTTCCGTTCCATCCTTGTTCCGTTGAAGGCCGTCATCATGAACGTGCTTTCGATTGCCTCCGCCTACGGCGTGGCGGTCGCCATCTTCCAATGGGGTTGGCTGTCGTCAGTGTTCGGTGTCGAGCCTGCTCCGATTGAACCGTTCGTGCCGATGATGCTGTTTGCCATCGTGTTCGGCCTTTCGATGGACTACGAGGTGTTCCTGCTCTCTCGGGTGCGTGAGGAATTCGACCGCACCCAGGACGCTGTGAACTCGGTGGCCGACGGCCTTGCGGCGACAGCCCGTGTGATTTCGGCTGCGGCGGCGATCATGGTCGTCGTCTTCGGCGCCTTCCTGCTCGAGGACGATCGCATTGTGAAGCTCTTCGGTGTCGGACTCGCCGTTGCGGTCATGCTCGACGCAACGTTGGTGCGCATGTTGCTCGTGCCCGCCACCATGGCCTTGCTCGGTCGTTCGAACTGGTGGATCCCACGCTGGCTCGACCGCGTCCTGCCGAAGCTGAATGTCGAGGGCCCGACCCATGAAGCCATCGCTGATGAGTTGGATGGTGTGGACGAACCCGACCCCGAGCGGGAACCGGTCAGCGTCTGAGGTCTTCGGCTGACTGGCGTACCTGCCAGTCACGGTCGCTGAGAGCGGCTTCGATCGCTTCTTCGACCCGGGCGCCGTCGAAGGGTGCGAGTGCGAGCACGGCACGACGTCGTATCGCTGGTTTATCGGTGCACGCCGCAAGGATTGCGTCGAGTCCGCGTTCGTCGCCGATAGCGCCGAGCGCCGCTGCGCCCGCTTCTCGGACCAACGGATCATCGGCGTTGGTGGTGAGGTCGATGATCCGGGCGAGCACGGCATCGTTCACGGTCTCATGTTCACCACAGGCCCAGATCGCGGTTTCGACCACCATCGGATCGGGATCGTCGAGGAGCGGCGTGAGATCGACCGAGGGGTGGCTGGCCGCCAATTCAGCGACACGCCGTCGGACGTTGCGATCGGAGTCGGTGATCACGGCGTTGAGGGTGAGGGTGTCGAGCACGCCGATTCGATGCAGCGCACCGAGCGCGAGTTCGCGCATCACCGGGTCTGGGTCGTCGAGTCCGGCGGTGGCCCTGGCCTCGTCGCCATGGTGGCCGGCGATCACCATCGCGCGGCGCCGGTCGACCAGGTCGTTGTGATCGTCAGTCGTCATCGTCCGAGTAGGTCCGTGAGCGTGATGACACCCCAGATCGCGCCGATGGCAGCGATGACAGCGACGACAGTTCCGGTGACAACGGCGAGTGCTCCGGTGGTGGCGAGAGCCAGAATTCGACGGATCGGTCCCATGCGTCGCTCGGGTGCGACCGGTTGCTCGACCACGGGTACCCCGTAGCGAGCGCGTGGCGAACGAATCGACGCTCTGGCAGGCTTGCGCCAGCCGGCGGCGAGCAGGGCGACGACCGAGAGGGCGATGATCAGGATCGCACGGTCGGTGAGAACGTCGACGGAAAGCGCAATGGAAGAAGACACCCGACCTCCGAATCTACTGATGAGCCCCGATGGGCTGCCGTCACCCGCCGAGGTTGAGCCATTGAACATCCCTGCAAAGGCGCATCGATTCTGGGCTGTGCCCCTTGTTGTGCTCGCCGGTCTCATCGTGGTGTCGGTGCTCGTGACCGCACTCGTGCCAGCCCGTCTGGTGGCTCGCGAATTGAATGAGCGACTCGACGAGATGCAGGCGGCGCCGTATGCCCGCGTGCCGTCATCGGCACAGCCGGTCGGTGATCGCCTCACGGTTACGACGGCGATTCCCGACGACGGGGGTGATGTTGTCGATGTGGCCGCCGGCGGGTCGTCGGCGGACGTGCCCGAGGTGTTCCCATCCGATGGGTCCATCAACTTCGTGACCGTGAGCGAGCCGAGCCAGTCGCTGCTGTCCTGGTGGGTCGGGCGCAACGAGCCGGCGATCGAGTTCCTCACTGAGGAAGACAAGTTCGGGGTGCGCACCCCCGATCAGCGACGGGTCTTCTCTCTCGAGTCGATGCGAACCGCAGAAGAGGTCGCTCAGTATGTGGCGCTCATCTATCTCGGCTTCGACGCCACGATCCTTCCGGGTGACGTGCTGATCTCCGAGATGGTGTGCCTCGCATATTCCACATCGACGAACGAATGTGTTCGCTACGCCCCATCAGACGATGTGCTCGATCCCGGTGACCGGTTGCTCGAGGCCGAAGGGATCACCCTCGGGAGCGTCGAAGATCTTGTCGGCGTGCTCGCCGACCACGAACCCGGCGATGTCAT
>JAQCGT010000137.1 GCA_027730505.1 Actinomycetota bacterium
TCGGGGGCGACTGCCTGTGGACCGGCTGTGTCCCCTCCAAATCTCTCATCGCGTCGGCACGGGCTATCGCTGATGCCCGGCGCGCAGGAGAGGTCGGAATCAACATCCCGTCGAGCGAGGTTGATACATCGCAGGTGTGGCGCCGGCTTGCACAGGTGCGAGCAGAGATTGCGACGGCTGAGACCGACGCCGAACATGTCCGGGACTGGGGTGTCGAGTTGTTCGTCGGTCGAGCGACGGTCACCGGACCACGCCGAGTGGTCGTCAGCGGCGATCAGGGCGACACCGAGATCGAGACTCGATTCATTCTCATCGCTACCGGAAGCCGCCCGAGCATGCCAACCGTTCCCGGCCTGTCCGAGGTTCCTCATGTCACCAACGAGACGATCTTCGGTCTGGAGCAACCACCAGAATCGATGACCATCATCGGCGCCGGGCCCGTCGGTGTCGAGACTGCTCAGGCCCTACAGCGCCTCGGGATCGCCACCACACTCATCGAGGCCGGACCGAGAGTCCTCGCCAACGAGGAGCCCGAACTATCAGATCGGTTACTGACAATCCTTCGTGAAGAGGGTGTCACCGTGAAGCTCGGAACCGCTGTCACCGGCGCCCACGTCGGTGACGACGATCAGATCATCCTCGAAACAGCGGATGGCGATCTCCATGCTCAACATGTCATGGTCGCCGCCGGCCGAAGCTCCGATGTCGTGGGACTCGGGCTCGAAAAAATCGGTGTCGTCGCCACCAGCGCCGGCGTCAGCGTCGACGCTCGGAGTAGAACGATCGTTCCGAACGTCTATGCAGTGGGAGACGCTGCAGCTGGCCGACCGCGCCTTACGAGCGTGGCGACGGCCGATGCAGCGCTTGCCGTGCGTGACATGTTTCTGCCCGGCCGATCCAAGGCGACCACGCTCGCTCCTTGGTGTGTCTTCACCGAACCGGAACTGGCCCACGTCGGCTTCACCGCGTCCGAGGCCGCCGAGCGCTTTGGCGACCGCGCGGTTCAGGTGCACCGCCTCGAAGTGAGTCGGGTCACTCGAGCGCGAATCGACGCACGACGCGACGGCGCGATCATGCTTATCACCGCCCGTGGCCGGATCGTCGGTGGTCACATCCTCGGGCCGCATGCCGGCGAAATCATCAACGAACTCGCTCTCGCCATTCGGTTCTCGCTCGGCCTCGACGAAATGGCTCAGGTGCCTCACGTCTACCCAACCATCGCCTCCGGCTTGTCACAACTCGTTGACGAACAACGTCACAACCGATTCCGTCGTTTCAGACAGATTGCCAAAATCGGCCGGATCACCGGCTGACTGACGTCGGTTCCAATTCGTCGAAGGTGTCGATTCGGCGGAGCGATGGGAACGTCACAGCGAACAGTCCAGCGATCGCAACGGTGGCGATTCCCCCTCCGGCGATCGCCCAGGGCACGCCAAGCCACCGTGCAGCAACCCCGCTCTCGAAGGCACCCAACTCGTTTGACGCACCGATGAACACGCCTTCGACAGCAGAAACCCGACCGAGCTGTTCCGGAGGGGTCACCAGCGGGACGATCGCACCACGAATGAACATCGACACCATGTCGGCAGCTGAAAGCACGACCAACGCTGCGAATGCGACGACGTAATTGGTGGTGACGCCGAACACGATCGTGCCAACACCGAAGATCGCCACAACGAGCAGCAAGGTCGGGCCGACTCGTCGGCGAACCGGGCGCACAGCAAGTACGACTGCCATCGCTGCCGCTCCGACACCCGGCGCAGCGCGAAGCCAGCCGTAGGCGATGTCGCCGACACCGAGACGGTCTGTCGCGACGACCGGAATCAGCGCTACCGCGCCGCCGAAGAGCACCGCGAACAGATCGAGACTGATCGCCGCAAACACCACCGGCGTCCGACGAATGAAGCGAAGCCCCTCAAAGGCGAGCCGCAGGCTCGGACGCTCGCCATCTCCGCTCGAATGAGCGGTTGCAGCAACTCCGGGTCGGTAGTTCACACCGAGAATCAGTGGAATGGACGCCGCGGTCAATCCTGCGGCCACTGCATAAGCGACCTCATCACCGATGCTGTACAACAAACCGCCAATGGCCGGTCCGACGATCGCCGACCCGGTGAACGTCGCCGTCCATAACGCAACTACCCGAGGCACGTCTGATGCTTCGACCGTCAACGGCAGAATCGAGCGTCGGCTCGGACCGATCATTGCGTCGGCGGTTCCAATACCGATGGCAGCCACGATCAGCCAACTACGAGATCCCACCTCGCCGAGGCTGTACACCAACAACAGCACCGCGCATGACAGACGCGCCCCGAGAAAGAGGCCTGCAACCCGCCGCCGGTCAAAGCGATCAGCGGCATACCCGCTCGGAAGTGCGAGCAGGAGCCCCGGAACGAATTGCGCCAACCCGAGAATGCCGATGTCGAACGGATCACCGGTGATGTCGTAGACCTGCTTGAAGAGAACGGTGATCAACAGATTGATGCCGACCGCCGCACACGCCGTGGAGGCGAGGTATCTGCGCACCGAAGGCATGCGGAGGACCCCGAGAGCGCTGGACACCGGCGGCACGCTACAGCACCTGGATTGCAGGAACCGTGTGCGCAACGTCACCTGACACGACGACGGCACTCGCTGCGACTAAACGACGACGGTCGCGCACGATTGGTCTAGGCGCCGATCGTCGGCGCCAACTGAGTCACCGGATCGTCGACTGCGACCACCCGAGACTGCTCCGGCTCACGTTGGCTGCCTTCGGGGTGCCACCATCAAGACATGACCGGTGACCCCCCGACGCAACAGATCCTGCTCGTGCACGGCGCCTGGCATGGAGCGTGGTCGTGGGCCGGACTGCAATACGAACTCGATCGCCTCGGAGTCCCATCACACGCCATCGACCTGCCCGGGCATGGCGCCAACGCCGACCCTCTCGGCGACGTCCGTGATGACGCTGACGCCGTCGTCGCCGCACTGAACGCGCTCGGTCCGGGAACAACCCTTGTCGGACACTCCTATGGGGGCGCGGTCATCACCCAGGCCGCTGCCCTCAGTGACAATGTTGCACACCTCGTCTACATCGCCGCATTCGCCCTTGACGACGGCGAGAGCGTCAACGGCTTCCTCCGAGCCGCACCGAGACATGCCGTCGAACTCGCCTCGGTGATGCGACCAGACCCCGAAGGCACCGCCACGTACCTCGACCCTGAAGCAGCGGGCGATCTGCTGTATCCCGGCGTCAGTGATGTACAACAGCAATCAATGGTGGCCAGACTCTCGGCGCAGACGATCTCCAGCATGACGACGCCGATTTCAGGCTCACCTCGATCGACGATCCCTTCCACCTACATCCGTTGCAGTCGTGACCGTTCGGTCCATCCTGAGCACCAACGAATCCTGGCTGAACGTTGCGACAACATCATCGAGGTCGACACCGACCACTCGCCATTCATCGACGATCCGGCTCGTATCGCCGACCTGCTCGCCGGGATCCACCTCCAGCGGTGAAAGTTCGAATCGGACTGGGCCTCGGCACCAGAACTCAGGTCGACGCTCTCACGTTCAACACCATCGTCGACCGTCTCGAACAGCACTCGGCTGATTCCATATGGCTCTCAGAGCGAATCAACGGCCCGGCGCCCGATCCGTTGATGGCTTTGGCCGTGGCGGCCGGGCGCACGACAACACTCAAGCTCGGAACGAGTGTGCTTGTGCTCCCCGGCCGCAACCCGGTGATCTTGGCCAAGGCTCTGGCCACCCTTGCCGTTCTGTCAGGCGGGCGGTTGCTGCCCGCAGTTGGACTCGGCGCTGTCGAACCCGTGGAGCAGCGCGCGTTCGGGGTCGAACGCACACAACGCGGACGCATCTTCGACGAGATGATCACGATCATGCGGGCGTGCTGGTCCGGAGCCTCGGTTGACTTTGACGGTGATCACTTCTCGGTGCACGACGTATCGGTCAGCCCTGTCCCACCACGGCTCGATGTGTGGCTCGGCGGAATCTCCCCTGTCGAACTGCGACGCGTCGGACGTCATGGCGACGGGTGGCTCCCATCGTTCGTCACCCCCGACGACGCTGCTCGGGGCCGTGAGGCCATCGAGAGCGAGTGCGCAACGAACGGCAGACAGATCGATGACGACCATTACGGAGTCCTGATCCCCTACCGCGCCCCGGGTTCCACGCTCCCTGCACGGTTTCTCGAGACGCTTGCCCGTCGCCGACCGGACCTCGACGATCCGAGCATTCTCGTTCCCGAGCTCGACGAGGGTCTGCCAACCCTGATCGAAGAGTTCATCGCCGTCGGCACCACCAAATTCGTCATCCTCCCAATCGACGAACCCCACGGCGACGAAGCATGGACCGACCACATCGACCACCTCGCCACACAGGTGTTCAGCTTGGAGCGCGAGCTGTGATGACTCAGCGGCAACAAGCTCCGGTGTCGAGCGACGACGCATTGTTCCGGTCACTGGACGATGGCAGATTCGTTGCCACCCAATGGGCCCGAGGACCATGGAACCCTGCCCACTGCCATGGCGCACCCCCGTCCGCACTCCTGACAAGAATGATCGAGTCCATCGACGACGGCGTGTGGCAACTGGCTCGAATTACCATCGAATTGCAGCGACCGGTCCCCGTTGCCGAACCGCTCACGGCGAGCTGTGAGATCGAACGTCCCGGCTCGACAATCTCGATAGCAAGTTCCAGCCTGAACGTTGGAGGCGTCACCGTCGCACGGGCACGAGCGCTCCGAATGCGGGTATTCGACGGGCAGAGTCCAAACGTTCCGCACCAGATTCAACCAATGCCGGCCGACGCGGCGTCGTCGCAGGAGATCGTCCCCACATTCATCACCGATGACATCGCTTACGCGAGCGACTCGTGCGAATACCGGTTCGCTCGGGGCGCATGGGGTGATCACGGGGCAGCTGACGTCTGGATCCGCCTTCGACTGCCATTGTTGGCTGGCGAAGCGGTCTCTCCGGCCCAGCGCGTGGCCGCCGCTGCCGACTTCGGAAA
>JAQCGT010000021.1 GCA_027730505.1 Actinomycetota bacterium
CGTCATCGGGTGGCAACGCCACGCCTACACCGCACACCTCGATGGCAAGGCCTCGTTCTCGTATGGCGACGTACCCCGGGCGATGTTGGGCAAACCGTTGTCGCAAGCTCGTGTGGCTCTCGTGACGTCGAGCGGTCACTTCGTCGACGGCGACGATCCTCAGCCGCTCGGCGTGGTCGACATGAGCCAGGCCGAGGCTGAGCGACGCGTGGGTGAGTTCCTGCGAGAAGCGCCGGCGCTGTCGGACATCCCGGTCGATACTCCCCCATCTGAACTCAGGGTTCGCCACGGTGGCTACCCAGTCGCTGCCGCGACCGCCGATCACAACGTGAATCTCCCGCTCGACGCATTGCGCTCGCTTGAGCGCGAGGGAGTCATCGGTGAGGTTCATCACATCGCTCGATCATTCGTCGGGGCAACGTCGCAGTTGCGCCTACGAGACGGTGTCGCACCCGAATGGGCTGAGATCCTCCGTGCCGAACAGGTCGACGCCGTACTACTCGTGCCCGTTTGACCCGTCTGTCACGTGTCGGTCGGGCACGTTCAGAGGGCCATCGAGTCAGCAGGTATCCCAACCGTCGGGGTGTACGTGAGCGCGTTCGGTCATGTTCCGGCGCAGATGGGTGTAGCCCGTGCACTCATCACACCGAACCCGATGGGGAGGCCCATGGGAGCGCCCGGCGACGCCGAGCGACATCTCGCCGTTGTTCGGCACGCACTGTCACTGCTCGAAGGCAACGACACGCAGAACATCGACGTGTTCCCCGAGGGATACCGAACGCACCCGCCGACTACGGCATAGCCACGACAAGCCATGAGGTCACGACGACGACGATGACGAGCAGTAAGGCCTCGACCACAAGTGACTGTCGGAACTGGCGGGTTGAACCGTCGGACCGCAGGTTTGGTACCACCCTCCAATGATGATGGGCGCCGATCAGACCGGCGGCGATCACTGCTGCGACCTTCACCAGTAGGCGCCGACCCCACTGGCTGTTGAAGAGATCACCCGGACCGTCGACGATCATCAACGTCATCGCCAATCCGGTGGTGACGACCGCTATCACCGTGACAACGAGCCACCGTGCCGCCCTGGTGGCGACGACTGGCAGTGCTCGGCGATCGTTGACCGCCACGGCGATGAGACCGACGACGCTGCCCATCCATATCGACGTCGCCGTGACGTGCACAACATCGGCAGCGAGGTGAGCCCAACGAGGACCGAGCGTGATTGCGTGTCCATCGAAGGCTGGCGCAGCGATCACGGCCACCACGGGCAGAGCCATCACCCAAGCGAAGAGGCGCGGCGAGGCCTGAATCTGATCGGTCATGACCGCAACAGCACCGATGGCGATAAGTGCTCCACCCAGAGTGGTCATGAGTGGCGATCGGGCCAACGGATCGCCGAGCACCTCACCGACGCTCACGCCGAGGCGCTGCGCAATCGTGATGAGTTCAACGGCACCGGCGATGGTGATCGTCAGCGCCATCGCCAGAGTCAGGCGGGGCGCCGGCAACACGGCGGGTACACGCCATAAGACGACGGCAAACACGAGCATCCCGACGACGAGTAGCGAGAAGAGATCACCGACGAGGCGAGCCGTGTGATCGACCGGGTCGACCCAGCGTGGCGGGCCTACTACGACGGACTCGACGACATCGATGAGCGATCCTTGCTCGGGCTGAGTTGACGCAACGGTGGGTGCAGAAGTCGCCGACTCGTCTGCAGCAGTTGCGCTCGGCAGCGATACCGATGTGACGTTCGACGTAGTCGTCGTCGGTGCCGCAGCGGTGACAGTCAGGGTGATCGAACCCTCCACCATGTGTCCGTCGAGCGCTCTCATCGCATACCGGATCTCATGCGCACCACCAGTCAGAGACGGAGCGAACCTCGCCGTCCACGTCAAGTCATCGCTGGTCGACAGGTCTGCGAGGGTCACTGTTCCATCGGGAGCCGAGGCCACAACTCCGTTGCCTGGATCAGCAACCTCCAACGCGAACGTGAGTGTCACGAACTCGAGGGGTTCCTCGAGTTCGGCCCCATCGGGAGGCTCCGATCCTGAGAAATCTGAATGAGCAAGGCCCGGCCTCGCTGCGAACGCCACTACACCGAGAAGAGCGAGAAGCGATACGACAAGCGCGCTGAGAGCCACCGAAGTTCGCCGCACCGAACGAGTCTGGCCCACAAAACTTTCTCATTGGGTGCACGGGCGTTCAAACAATGCAACTCCTCGATTGCCCTCCGCTAACCCGGTCCGTCAAGGTGACGACGGGTCGACCATCAGGTGATGGAACGCACCTCGAGGCGGAACCGCTCCTCGACACCATCGATGAGGTAGAGCGCAATGAGCGCGATACGGGATGGGTCAAGAGGCTCGTTCGATTGACGTGGGTCGAGAAATCGGGTGACCGGGGTGAAGTCACGCCACGGAATCTCAATCGACGCAAATTCGTCGACGGGTGGGGTGACCGTGGCGATCCATCCACCGCTCGCACCACTGTCTCTGACGTTGACCGCCCACGACCGGCCATCGCCGCGCATCTCAAGCATGAGGCCTGGCTGTTCAGCCCATCGAGCGGCAACCCGTGGATCAACCAGTGGACTTCGCACGGAAGCGAAACCGCCGTTGTTGTCGAGTGACAACTCACCGGTGAACACCATCGCCTCGCCCGCCCAGGTCAATTCACCGCTCGACACACCGCCCATCACCGTGTCGTTAACAACATTCCAGCGTCCTACATCGTCACCGCTCGCAAAACTGAACACGGAATCATCTGCTTCGACGAGATCTGCCGGGGCGACGGTGCTGCTCGACGCGTCGGTCGACGATGCCTCCGTGGATGTCGTCTGGTCCGTCGTCGGAACTGGGGATTCGTTTGAGACGGTCGTGGAGGGAACATCAACGCTCGGCTGACCCGGCGTCTCAATCACCGACTCGTTACTGCAACCCGTCAGGAGAATGACCACGCCAATGAAACCAGCAGCTATTTCGGCCCGGCACGCCATATGCAATGGTCGCGCCCGCTACCCGGCTCTGCTCGGTCGTGGTCGACGTTCAGGTGAGTTCAGTTGCTGAACGTCTGCAGTTGACCGCCGTCGGCGGCGAGTCGGGCAAGCAACGGCGAGAGTTCCCAGTGCGCGCCGCCGAGGGCATCGGAGTAGTGGCGAATCCGCTCGACGATCTCGGTGAGTCCGATCGAGTCGGCCCAGTGCATGGGGCCGCCACGGTAGAGCGGCCAGCCGTAGCCGTTCACCCACACGACATCGATGTCGCTGCCCCGGATGGCGATCTGCTCCTCGAGGATCTTCGCTCCCTCGTTCACCATCGGATACAGGCAGCGCTCGAGCACCTCCTGGTCGCTCACCTCACGCTGTTCCACCCCCTTGGAGATCGCGAAGTCCCTGATCAGCTGCTCGACTTCCGGATCGGGCGTCGAGGCGCGTGTCTCGGGGTCGTAGGTGTAGTAGCCCCGACCATTCTTCTGGCCACGACGCCCGTTCTCACAAAGAACCTCGCGCACCGTCGAGCTCGATGAGGTCTCCTCCTTCCAGCCGATGTCGAGTCCAGCCAGGTCACTCATGGCGAAGGGTCCCATCGGGAAGCCGAAGTCGTAGAGCACCCGATCCACCTGGGCGGGCGTGGCGCCCTCCAGGATCATCCGCTCGGCTTCTGCGCCGCGCATGAACAACATGCGGTTGCCGACGAATCCGTGGCACACCCCGACCAGCACCGCGATCTTGTTGATCTGCTTCGAGATCGCCATCGCTGTGGCGACGGTCGTGTCAGATGACTTGGCCCCACGCACCACTTCAAGCAGTTTCATGACGTTGGCCGGCGAGAAGAAGTGCATGCCGATCACGCTCTCGGGACGGGAAGTTACGGCCGCAATTTCGTTGACGTCGAGCGCCGAGGTGTTGGTGGCCATGATCGCCCCCGGCCGGCAGATGTGGTCGAGTTCGGCAAAGATCGACTTCTTCAACTCCATGTTCTCGAACACGGCTTCGATAACGAGGTCACAGTCAGCGAAGTCCTGCTTGTCGGTCGAACCGGTGATGAGCGCCATGCGCTCGTCTACCGCCGAGGCTGGGATGGATCCGTTGGCGGCTGACCGCTCGTAGTTCTTGCGTACCACGGCAAGACCACGATCGAGACTCGCCTGGTCCCGCTCCACGATGGTGACAGGGATCCCGACGTTGGCGAAGTTCATGGCGATGCCACCACCCATGGTGCCGGCGCCGAGCACGCCGCAACGAGCGACGTTGACGATCGGGGTTTCGGGGGCGATTCCAGGCACCTTGTTGGCTGCCCGCTGAGCGAAGAACCCATAGCGCTGTGCGGCTGACTGCGGACCGCTGACCAGTTCGGCGAACAGTCGTCGTTCGACCTCCAAGCCCTCGTCGAACGACAGGTTCGCAGCGGCTTCGATGCACTGGATGTTGTACTCAGGGGCGAGGAAGCCCCGGGTCTTGCGGGCGATGGAGGCTCGGAACTTCGCGAACAGTTCGGAGTTGCCCCGTGCCTCCAGCACCTTCCCGTCACGGTCGCGCACTCGGGCCAGCGGCATGTTCTCAGCGATGGCACGACGAACGAACGCAATCGCCGCATCTCGAAGGTCACCGTCGGTGACCTCGTCGACCAACCCAGCCTCTCGTGCTTCCGCAGTGCCGATGTGACGGCCCGACGTCATCATCTCCAGCGCCTTCGGCACACCGGTGAGGCGAGGCAGACGCTGCGTGCCACCCGCCCCGGGCAACAGGCCGAGATTCACTTCGGGCAGACCGAACTTCGCGCCCGTCACAGCCACGCGGTAATGAGCGCACAGGGCGACTTCAAGGCCCCCACCGAGAGCGGTGCCGTGAATGGCTGCGACCACCGGAACGGTGGCGTTCTCCATCACGTGCTGCACTTCCTGAAGGCCAGGTCCCGTTCGGGCACCGCTGAACTCGCTGATGTCAGCCCCGGCGATGAAGGTCCGACCCTCACAGATCAGCACGATGCCGGCGGCTCCGTCGGCAACGGCTTTCGTCATGCCGTCGAGCAATCCCTGGCGAACATGCCAACTCAACGCATTGACGGGCGGATTGTCGACAATGATCAGAGCGATTTCGCCCTCGGTCTCGAGACGAACGGATTCGGTCAGTTGCGTCATGCCTCAAGTCAAGCAGTTTGGGATCGTGCATCATGAGGTGGGGTGAGTCACCCGGAAGCACAACTCACGGGTACGCGGCTGTCGACGTGGCGTAGACAGGTCAGCGCCTGAGCGTTACGGCCCGACGACCGCGCCAGAAGCGCGTAACGCAGCGATCTCTGCGTCGCTGAAGCCGATCTCAGCGAGGACCTCATCATTGTCCGCTCCGATCGCTCCAACAGTGCGATGAGGGCCGTGCATGACACCGTTGA
The DNA here is from genome assembly GCA_027730505.1 of Actinomycetota bacterium. Lineage (GTDB taxonomy): Bacteria > Actinomycetota > Acidimicrobiia > Acidimicrobiales > Ilumatobacteraceae > Casp-actino5. The sequence goes on from JAQCGT010000021.1 coordinate 5,403, forward strand.
TCCGGATCCCCGAGCCTGGAAGAAGCAGCGTGCCATCGTCGCTAGCCACCTGCTGCAGCAGTCCACGTTGTTGCGGGTAGCCGTCACGAACGACATCGGATAGCGCCCGCACATGACCGGCGGGAATTCCATGCTCGGACAACAACGACTCCCACTCGGAGGCCGGTCGGGCCTGGAGCGCCCGTTCGATTCGTTCGCGTGCCTCGGTGACCGACATTGGTTCGAGTTGATCCAGACCGGGAAGATCGAGGACATCGGTGATGTCGAGCAGCGCACAGAGCTTCGCCAGTTGCGACGCCTTGTTGGCGGCCAACGCAATCATCGTCCCACCCGCGCAGTTGTACATGCCCGATGCAACGGCACCACTGAACGCGTTGTTGCCGAGCCGCTCGGGATCGCGCCCCGAGTTGGCCACCTTCGCCAACGCACCCATGTTCAACATCAGCGCAGCGTCGAGCATCGTCACATCAATTCGCACGGCCTTGTCTGTGCGGTCGCGCTCCCTCAGCCCGGCAAGCACAGCAAACGCCATCAGCATTCCACTCCCAAAGTCGACGAAGGGAGCGCCGACCTTGGTTGCTGGTCCATCGGGTTCGCCGGTGGACGCCATGATGCCTGACACCGCCTGGACAACATGGTCGAACCCTGGCCGCCCCGCGTAAGGGCCAACATCGCCGTACGCAGACAGGCTGGCGTACACGATGCGGGGATTGCGAGCGCTCACCGCCTCCCACGAGAGGCCCATCTCGGCGGCCGTGCCCGGCTTGAACCCCTCGATGAAGACATCGGCCGATTCGACCAAGCGGAGCACCGCTTCAATGGCATCGGGGTTTCGGAAATCAACACCAAGCGTCCGCTTATCGGCGTTCTGCGTGGTGACAGCAAGCGGCGTGGCCTTGCGCAACCAGTCGCCTTCAGGAGGCTCAACCTTGACGACATCGGCGCCAAGCATTCCGAGCAGATAACCGGCGTACGGACTGGCTAGCACCTGTCCGAGATCGACGACACGCAGACCGGTGAGCGGTCGTTCGTTCTCATCGCTCATCTTGTTTCCCCTCCGTCCAGGTCGTCTCGCCACACCCCATCGGCCTGAAACAACCGTGACCGATGCTAGTTGCAGAAGATCGCCAGCATTGTCCTCGGGAGAGGCCGAACGACGAGGCGTCGTTCCCGGGATCCGAAGTGGTCGGAGCCTCGTGAAATACTGACCTGATGACCTATCAGCCACCGCCCCGTGTGCCTGCCATCGACATCGACCGTCGAGACGATGGAAGCCTGATCCTCAGCTGCCCGCACCCGCCGCGGCCGCTGCCGACCAGCATGGTGCACATGTTCATGGAGCGTGCAGAACAGTTCGGCGAGCGGACGCTGATCGCCGAACTGGTCGACGGCGCATGGCAACACCTCACCTACTCCGATGCAATTGACGGCTGTCGGCGTGTTGCGCAGTGGCTCCTCGATCACGGAGCGTCGGCCGAGCGACCTCTCGTGATCCTTTCGCCCAACTCTCGCATGCACTTCCAGATGGGTTGGGGCGCGCAGATGGCCCGAGTTCCGTACTCCCCGGTCAGCTTTTCCTATTCGACCGTTCCGGGGGCGTTCCCAAAACTTCGTTGGGTGCTTGAGCGGGTTGCGCCTGCCTTCGTGTTCGTCGAGAATCTGGCGACTCATCAGCGAGCCCTTGACTCCATCGACCCGGACAGTGATCTCGGCCGCTTGATGGCCGAGGCAACCTTCATCACTTCAGATGGCATCGGTGACACGGTGTCGATGGCCGAGGTCCTCAGCACCGAGGCGACCGATGCTGTCGACACATCGATCGGCCTCATCGACCAAGACACCGTCACCCGCTACATGTTCACCTCAGGCTCGACGGGTATGCCGAAAGGCGTACTGCAAACACATGCGATGCACGCCGCATTCGTGGGCTCCATGACAGCGTTCGACGAGGACGAGCCCGGCGACCAGGATCTGCGGGTCCTCGACTGGATGCCGTGGAGCCACGTCGGTGCGGGAGTGATGCGCGTCAACGCAACGGTCTTCGCTGCCGGAAGCATCTTCTTGGACACCGGGCGTCCGTTGCCTGGACAGTTCGAAGCCACCGTTGTCAACTTCCGTGACATCGAGCCAACCACGTACAGCGGGTCACCCCTCGGTTGGTCACTGATCATCGATGCTTTGGAAGCCGACGACGATCTGGCGGGAACGTTCTTCGCCAACGTCCGATCGTTCGCGTTCGGTTCGGCGGCAATGCCCGACGCGCTTGCCGCTCGCGTCCAGAAACTGGCCATGCGCTTTCTCGGCGCGCCAATTCTCCTAACGACCAGCCTCCTCTCGACCGAGGTCTCAACCTGCATTCTTCGTTGGTGGCCCACCGAGGACCACGATGTAATCGGTCTCCCGGGGCCGGGCTCTGACATCAAATTGCTGCCGCTCGGCGGTGATCGGTGGGAGATCCGAGCGAGGGGTCACGGCGTCACCCGCGGCTATCTCGGCGACGCTCGGGCGACGGAGGCGGCGTTTGACGAGGAGGGCTACTTCAAGATGGGCGACGCCGTCCGGTTCGCCGATCCCGACGAGCCGCTGCGCGGACTTTGCTTCGCTGGACGTGTGTCAGAGGACTTCAAGTTGCTCTCGGGCACCTGGGTCCAGGCGGGCGCGCTTCGTTCGCAGGTGGTCGCAGCGGCATCGCCCTACGTGCGCGACGCCGTTGTGTGTGGCCTCAATCAAGAGGCCGTGTGCCTGTTGATCTGGCCCAACCTTGACCAGTGCGCCGCGCTTGCCGGCAGCGAGCACCCGGCCCACTCCGATGCCGTTCGTGCTGCAATTGCCGACGGACTCGAGGTTCACAATCGGGCCAATCCCGCATCGTCGACACGGATCGCCAAGTTCGTGCTCCTCGACACTCCCGCCGATCCCGGCGCGTACGAAATCACCGACAAGGGATACGTCAACCAGCGCGCCGTACAGGACAACAGGGCTTCCGAGGTCGCTCGCCTATACGCCGCGGAACCCGACCCCGGCGTCTTCGTGTTGCCGTCGTAGCCGCAGTGCTCTGTACCTCGCAGCGACCGACGAGTAACTCGCTACACCTTCGGGGCGCGGGTCGGTCTGAACGACTCGGTCACGGGGCTCACGGCGCGGGCCCGGCTGATCTGACTCACGATGTCGACGTCGTACAGCGATCGGATCGCTGACTTCATGGCGCGTGGCGTGCCGTTGGGGGCAGAGCCGATCCGCTGTGCGAGTTCGACTGCCGTCTCACGAACCTGATCATCGGCGACGACCGTGTGTGCGATACCCATGGCGACGAGTTGCGGGCCCGAGAACCGGTCACCTGAGTAGATGACACGACTGGTAACCGATGCGGGCCACTTGCTGGTCAGCCAGGCCAAGTTCATGGGCGCTGGAAGCCCCTGAATCATCTCACCCACCTGCAGCCACGCTGTTTCGCCGCCAACGATGAGATCGCCGGACAACGCGTACGCTGCGCCTCCGTTGATGGCGTAACGCTCGAGGGCAACCACGACGGGGACCGGGCACCGCGCCAATGCGTCGTGAGCTCGAGCGCCCGACGCGTTCGCTGTTGCGAGCCATGGGGGTGGTGGTTCAGTTGTGTACGCATCGAGATCAAGGCCTGAACAGAACGCTCCTCCGGCACCACAGAGCACGATGGCCTGGACCGATTCTGTCGCCGACGCAGACTCGACAGCGGTGGCCAATTCATCAAGCATGGGCGGGATAATCGCGTTGCGGCGATGTGGCCGGTTGAGTTCGACGGTTGCGACCCCGCCCTCGATCGACAGGTTGACAAGTGGCTCGGACACGACGGCCTCCTGGTGTTCATCTTTTGGCGGTCAGATGAGCATAGGCAATCGAACCGAACTGTCGTGGTGAGAGACGCGCACCAGTACCCAAGTCGCCCGTGGCGCGATCAGGACCGCCCGCTACCGGCCTCTTGACAGTACGTCTCTACCGACTATCTTGTGTGATGTTGGCACCAGGGGGGCGTCAACATTTTTCTGTATGGGGAGGTACTGGTGAGAACCACCAAGTCACGAATGTCGCGCCTGCTTGCAGTTCCAGTCGCACTGAGCATGCTCGCCGCCGCCTGCGGCGGCAGCGAAGAGACGGCTGAAACCACCGAGCCGGAGGCGGCGACCACGACCGAGGCGAGGCAAGTCAATACCGACACCGGCGAACAGACCACGACGACGGTGGCCGCCGAGGTCACGACCACGACCGAGCCGATTCCTCCAGCCTCAGGGACGCTGCGCATGGTTGAGTTCTCTCCGGTCACCACCTTCAACCCCGCCGGGTCGCAGACTGCGCAGAGTGCCTACCTGTACCCCGCGTATGACACGCTGACCCGACAGACCAACGATCTGACGGTGGTTCCGGCGCTGGCCACTGGCTGGACCAGGCCAGATGACGTCACCTGGGAATTCACGCTTCGCGACGATGTGGTGTTCCACGATGGTGCCGCATTCAACGCCCAGGTTGCTGTCGACAACTTCAATTACCATGCCTCGTTCCAGGGCAATCCCAACGCTGCCACATGGAGCAACATGGTGGAGGCCAGGGTTGTCGACGACACCACCTTCCAGGTCGAGTTCGCATCACCTAACCCGAGTTTCCCACTCGAGATGTCGATGGTGATGGGCATGATGATCAGCCCCAACTTCCTCGACGGCTCAGATCTCACCCGTAACCCTCAGGGTTCGGGGCCGTGGATCTGGAGCGAGGAGGAGTCCGAGGCCGGTGTCACCGAGGTGTACAACCTGAACCCCGAGCACTGGAACCCCGCCGATCAAGGTGTCGAGCAGGTGACGGTGACCCTGGTCGCCGACAACAACGCCCGAATGAACGCCCTGCTCACTGGTGAAGCCGACATCATGGCGACCACCCGTGACGCCCAGCTCCAGACCGGCCTCGACGCTGGAATGATGCAGATCTCGGTGCCCAACTACTTCCCGTACGTCTTCATCATCGACAGAGAGGGCGACTCCAACCCGGCGCTTGCCGACATCAGGGTTCGCCAAGCGATCCTGAAGGCCATGGACCTCGAGGCGTACAACGACTCGATCCACGCTGGCAAGGGTGATGGGGCGAGCGGCATCTTCCCGCCAGCCTTCGGAGAGTTCCACGACCCGGCCCTAGCGGCCAGCACCTACGATCCTGAAGGTGCACGAGCCCTGCTCGCAGAGGCCGGCTACGGCGATGGGCTCACCATCAACATGCCGATGATGCCAGCCATCAGCCCCCACATGGACATCATCGTCCAGATGTTGGGCGCCGTCGGTATCACCGTCGAGATCGACCAGATCAACAACGGCGAGCTCGGGCCCCGCTTCCGTTCAGGCCAGTCGGCCCTCACCTGGAACCGAGCCCTGCTCGTGCACCCAGCCAAGGACCTCGGCTTCTGGATCGGCGAGAACGCTCCGATGAACCCGTTCAACCTCACCGACACCAACGACCTGTACGACAAGCTGCAGGAAGCGTTGAGCTCCGATCCCGATACCGCCAAGGCTCTATACAGCGAGATCACCCAGGGATTGATTGACATGGGTGCCTTGATCCCACTGGGCCACGGCGGCCAGAACGGCATGTACGCACCCAATGTCACCGGAGTGGTGATGGGCCTCAACATGCAAGCTCCGATGCCGTACGGCGTTCGCGTCGACGGTTGATCGAACCACGTTGGCGCTGAGGCGCTGACCGCACAATAAGGACGGCCCGGGACGTGTCACAGCGTCCCGGGCCGACTTACCTTGAGGGGGGTAGCGAGTGCTGAAGCTGTTGGCCACGCGTCTGATGGCCGCAATTCCGATGATGTTCCTGGTGGCCACGTTGGTGTTCTTCCTGGCCCAGCTCAACCCGGTTGACCCGGCCGCCACACTGCTGGGTGACGACGCGTCTCTTGAAGCCATTGCAGCCAAGCGGGCGGCCATGGGCATCGACCGGCCGCTCATCGTCCAGTACGGCGACTGGATCTCAAGTGCCGTCACCGGAGACTTGGGTCAGAACTGGTTCAACGGCGAGGAGATCACCACAGAGCTGCGCGATCGCATTCCGGTCACGCTGTCGATGGTGTTCGGAGCGCTGACCATCGCCATCATCGTGGGCAACACGCTCGGTATCAGCGCTGCCCTCAAGGCTGGCCGCTGGCCTGACCGTCTGATCACCGTGGTGTCGTCTCTCGGCCTAGCCGTTCCAAACTTCTGGATCTCAATGGTGTTCTCGTACTACTTCGGCGTGAAGCTGGGGTGGTTGCCCGCCATCTGGCCCACCCAACGTCCCGACACATTGTTGGAGTGGCTCAAGCCACTGGTGTTGCCGTGCACTGCGCTGGGCATTTCCTCCTCTGCGGCGATCGCCCGCCAGTCGAGGTCTTCGATGATCGGCGTGCTACAGCGCGACTACATCCGCACGGCGCTCGCCAAGGGCATGCCCGTTCGACGAGTGGTGTTCAAGCACGCCATCCGTAACGCCGCCATTCCGGTTGTGACGCTGGCCGGCTTCCAGCTGTCGGCCCTCATCGGCGGTGCCATCTTCATCGAGCTGGTCTTCAACATCCCGGGCCTCGGCAACTGGGGGGTTGACGCAATCTTGCGAGCCAACATCCCGGTGATTCTGGCCTTCGTCATGGTCGCCGCTTTGACAGTGGTATTGGTCAACATCCTGCTCGACCTCAGTTATGCCTGGCTCAATCCGAAGGTGAGGCCCGAATGACAACGCACCTCGAGCCAGAACAGGTGGACGCAACGGACGCGGTTGCCGATGCCCATGACGATTCGCCGAAGACACCGAGCCGCTTCTGGCCGCGGATCCGGCGCAACAAGGTCGCCATGGCTGGCCTTGTTTTCCTCGTTCTCATTTCGTTGGTGGCAATCTTCGCCCCTTTCCTGACGTCACACGACGCCATCTACGCAACCCGGTTCCAGGACATCTTGTTCAGCCCAGGTGAGGAGGGATACGTCCTCGGCACCGACCACGTGGGCCGGGATCTCTTGACACGCATCATGTTCGGTGCCCGTTACGCCCTCATCGCCGGCCTTGAAGCTGTGGCCGTCGCTCTGATCATCGGAGTGCCGCTGGGTCTCACGATCGGCTACTTCCGTGGGTGGGTTGACCGCATTGTCATGCGCGTTGTCGAGACCGTGGTGTCAGTGCCTGCGGTGGTCATGGCGATGGCGATCATCGCCGGCCTGGGCCCAGGTCTGACCAACGCCATGTTGGCCATTGGCATCGTGTACTCGATGATCATCACCCGGCTCGCCCGGGCTGAAGTGTTCGCAGCCCGTGAGGAGCTGTACGTGGACGGGGCCCGCGCCGCCGGCGCCGGAAACAACCGAATCATGTGGCGCCATATCTTGCCCAATGTCGCTCCCCCACTGATCGTGCAGACCACCTTGCTCTTCGCTCAGGCGGTACTCGCCGAAGCGGCCCTGAGCTTCCTGGGCCTCGGCGCCACTTCCAATCAGGCGAGCTGGGGCCGCATGCTTCGTGACGCGCAGAACAGCATCGACCGCACCATCTGGCCTGCCATCCCGCCGGGCCTCATGGTGTTCTTCACCATCGTGGCTTTCAACGTGTTGGGCGACGGCTTGCGCGATGCGTTCTCGCGCGAAGCTCGCGGTGGCAAGGTCGGTGTCGGTGATGTCGAGGCTGTTTCCAAGAAGTCGAGCACCAAGCCGATTCCTGAGCGTTCGCTGCTGAGCCTGCGTGACCTCTCGATCCGGTTTCCCCGCCCCGGAACCCACGATGACGTTTCGGTGGTTCGTGATGTGGACCTCGATATCGGCCGGGGCGAGGTGTTGGCACTGGTTGGCGAGTCGGGCTCCGGCAAGTCGATTACAGCCCTGTCGCTGATGGGTCTAGTACCAGATCCCGGCCGTTCGTCGGCAGCGTCAATCGTGCTCGACGGCCAGGAGTTGGTCAACATGGACTTCGATGATCTTCGCTCTATTCGGGGCAAGGAGATCGGCATCATCTTCCAGGAGCCATCCGCCGCCCTCAATCCCGCCTATACGGTTGGTCGTCAGGTGGCAGAACCGTTGATCGTGCACCTTGGAATGAGTAAGGCAGAGGCCCGCCGCCGGGTGATCGAACTGTTCCGAGAAGTAGGTATCCCCGATCCCGAAAAGCGCATTGATGCCTACCCGCACCAGTTCTCGGGCGGCATGGCACAGCGGGTGATGATCGCCATGGCGTTGTCGTGTGAGCCGAAGCTCCTCATCGCCGACGAGCCCACGACGGCACTCGACGTCACCGTGCAAGGCCAAATGCTCGATCTGATCGGCGACTTGGCCAGGAGTCGCGGGGTGTCAGTCCTGCTGATCACTCACGATCTCGGCGTGGTCGCCGATCTCGCCGACAAGGTGGCGGTGATGTACGCCGGCGAGATCGTCGAGCAAGGCGAACTTGCGGAGGTCTTCAACGATCCTCAGCATCCATACACCGAAGGGCTTATCGCAGCCATCCCGCGCAACGAGTCGCGAACTGGCTCATTGCCCACCATTGCCGGCGTGGTGCCGCCCCCATGGGAGTGGCCGTCGCACTGCCACTTCGCCGATCGCTGCGCGTATGTGACCGACGCGTGCCGAGCGGCATCCGTCGAAATGAGGGTCAGCAAACACTCGCTTACCCGCTGTGTCCGGGCCGATGAACTTGACCTGGCTGGCGTGAAACGGGCCGGCGTGGTGTCGATCGCAACAGATGGAGGCGGTTCGTGAATTCACCACTTCTCGAAGTCAATGACCTCAGCATCACCTTCCCTGGTGGCCGTGGGGCGCTTCCTTGGCAAAAGCTGCCCGACGTCCGGGCCGTGCAGCACGTCAACTTCACGGTTGATCGCGGAGAAACCTTGGGGCTGGTAGGCGAATCGGGTTCTGGGAAGACCACGATCGGCAGAGCCGTGCTCCAATTCATCCGGCCGAGCACCGGCTCAATTCGGCTGGGTGACTTCGACACCAGCCAATTCGGCCGCGTGATCCCGAGGGCTTATCGCAACGCGGTTCAGGTCGTGTTTCAGGATCCAGTCAATTCGTTGAACCCGTCAATGCTCGTCGGTGACATCATCGGCGAGCCGCTGACGATCCACTTCGACATGGACAAGAAGGACAGAACGAGGCGAGCGGGCGAACTGCTCGAACAGGTCGGCCTTCAGAGCCATCACCTGAACCGGTACCCGTACGAGTTCTCGGGCGGCCAACGTCAGCGCATCGCCATTGCTCGTGCACTGGCGACCGAACCCGACTTGTTGGTGCTTGACGAGCCGGTGTCAGCCCTAGATGTGTCGACACAAAGCCAGGTCATCAACCTGCTCGAACGTCTTCAAGACGAGACAGGTGCGGCCTACTTGTTCATCGCCCACGATCTTGCGGTGGTCCGCCACATCTCGGACCGGATCGCCGTCATGTACCACAGCCGAATCGTCGAGACGGGCTCCGCAAATGATGTCTGCGAGCGCCCCGCCCACCCGTACACCGAACTACTCCTGGCCTCCATTCCTGATCCTGACCCCGATCTCCAACGCGAAAAGTCCGAACGTCGACGAGAGTTGAGTAAGGGAGTCGCCGGCGCATCGGGACGTGCGCCTGCCAACAGTTGTCCATTCGCGGAGCGCTGCCCCCATGTCATGGACGTGTGCCACCAGTCGTTTCCCGAGTTTGTGCCCACCCAAGCCGGTGGAGAGGTCGCCTGCCACCTGCACACCTCTGGCCCGAAGCTCAACGGTGCGCCGATCGCGTCGCTTGACGTCACCCCTGTCTGAACAAGGGCATCGGTACTGACGCGTCACGGCGCGATCGTGATGCGAGCAGTCGCAAGAAGGTAGCGAGGTCGTCAGTTGATCGCCGACGGGCCCTCTGGCGCCTCTGACATGCGCCGCAGACCAGCACGATGCAGTCGTGCTGCGCCGAAGTAGATGCTGCGAGAAACGAAGGTGGGACACGCGCGAGCCAGAGACTCGGCGCAGTCGCCCTTCAGTTTTCGCGCGGTGACGAGATAGTCAGCATCGCCAGGGGCACCGGCGAGTAGATCGAGAACGTGCAACGCCAGTTGGTGCTCGCCGGAACCGATGAGTTCCTCTGCGCGTCGTAGCACCGTCGCTGGATCGACAGCGGAAAGCACAGCGAGCGCCGCAGCATCGGGCGTTGCGGGGTGCAGGTCGGTGATGTTCCGTGATGTCCACCAACCGTTCTGCTCACGGAAGATGTCCCGTACGACATAGTCGGGATTGCCGTAGTCGGGAACGAGATAGGCGTGATCTGCCCACTCTGATGGGTAGGTGAGGTCGTGAATGATCTCGACATCAGACATACCTCGGTTCATTCGCTCGGTGGTCTCCTCGATCAGCCAGCGCAGAGCGTCAGCAGTGGTCGTCAAGCGTTCGCGAACGTCAGCCGCTCCGACGGTCAGCGGACCGAACTCAGGTACAAGGATCTCAGCGTCCAGCGCAATGAGGGCTTCGAGGCTGTCGATCCATCGCTGCGTGAGTCGCAGGGTTCGGAACGGTGTTCCGATATTCGGGAAACCTGAGATGACCGTCGGCCCACCCCAGAGGACTTTCTGTTCTGGGAGCCACACGGCAATCGAGTCGTCTGTCTCACTGGGCGACCATCGCAGTTGGATCGGTCGCTGAGGGTCGTCGAGAACGAACTCGGTATCGAAGACGGTGCTCGGATCAGTGAGGGTCAGGCTGCCCTCGAGTGCCTTGCGCGACGCCTTCGGGAACTGCCACGACGCCAGCCAAACCTGGAGGTCATGTGTGCGGCGGTACCGGTCGTACCGAGCGATGCAGTTCCGGTGGGCGATCAGATCGGCAGGTGGCATCCCTGCATCGGCGAGGTGCTGCTGCCACTCACCAACTCCTGAGTTGTAGCCAAGATGGCCATGCGAGTACGCGATGGCCCGAACGGGTCCGTCGGTGATCGCCCGGACGTGAGCGATCATCTGCTGAGTCACCGGACCGCCCGGGCCACCATCGACCACCACGATCCCCCGCTCGGTCTCCACTGCCAGACCGTTTCCCTGGGTCGGAACGAGATGAACACCCGACAGGAGCTCAGTGGGTTCAAACTCCGAGGTGAGCACCCAGTCCCGCTGATCGCTCTTATCGGTCACGTCCCACCCCTCCTAGAGCCATGGCCGAAAGGTACCGGCTACCACCGCAGCGGTTGCCATCGGGATGAGCTCCCACAACGTTCCGGTTCAGCAAGGTCACGCTCGTGGGACATCGAGAAGTGCGCGCCCTTCGATTTGGCCAGACTTCAGGTCGGCTACTGCGTCGTTGATCCGCTCGAGCGGGTACCTCGCTGTCACGAGGCGACTGATGGCGAGGCTGCCGTCCTTCCACCACTCGACAAACTTCGGTACGTCAACCGATGGCGAGCAGGATCCGCCCAACGATCCAATCAGGGTCCGCTCGCCGGTGAGCAAAGGCCCGGGCGGCAACTCAAGCGTCGATGTCGGCACCCCAACGACGAGGGCCATTCCACCGCGGCGTACGCCGAAGCGTCCGGCACGGGTCATTGCGAGCGCTTGGGCGACGGTCGCTGGCTTTCCGATGCAATCAAAGACGAAATCGGCCCCAGTCACCGACCGTCTCGGGAAGTTCAGTCCATTGCCAGGTGTCATCGCCATGACGTCGGCAACCGGATCGTCGGTTGTGGAGGCATTGATGGTGTGGGTCGCACCGAACTGTCGGGCCAGATCGAGCTTCTCGTCGGTCAGGTCGACGGCGATGATCGGTGATGCTCCGACCCGGGCAGCAGCAGCCACAGCGCACAGCCCGACACCGCCGACACCGATCACCACCACGGATTCGCCTTCTGTGACCTGCGCTGTGTTGACCACGGCGCCCGCCCCGGTGATGACGGCGCACCCGAGCAGCGCCGCTGCATCGAGATCGATGTCGTCGGGTAGTTGAAGCACATACATCTCGTCAACCACGAGATGAGTTCCCCACGTATAGACATTGGGGCTGATGGCAACGGAGCCATCGGGCAGGGTCACGGTCGCAGCAGCTGCTGAGCGGTCAGCCTGCTCAGCGTCTTTTGGTACCCACGTCACCAACACGGTCTCCCCGACCGCGACTGACGTGACCTCTGGGCCGACCTTCTCAACAGTACCGGTCGCCTCATGACCGAGAACCTGGCGATGATGTCGCTCCGAAGCCAGATTGTGGAGCTGTGAGTGGCACAAGGCGGTCACATTGACCTTGACCAGAACCTCGTGCCCCAGTGGGTCGGGCAGCTGGACCTCGATCAACTCGACCGGTGAATTGGCGTGGTCACCGGAGACCGCAATCGTCGCTGTTGTTGACATTGGCAGAAACTATCCCGCCCCGCTCGCAGCGTCCGATCTCGCCCGACCGACGACGCTGCAGTCCGGTAACGAGCGCCCCTTCCGTGCAGAAGTAGGTTTTGAAGGTCCATAGCGCACCGCCTACACGGGCCTACAAACCGACGAGGACCACATGACTACTACGTCCGGAAGTCCAGCCGAATCTGCCTCCGCTGACGCGTCCACTCCGGGGCTGTCAGAGTTTCGAGATGAAGTTCGTGCCTTCTTCCGGGGGTTGCCCGATGCGATGGCCGGCACAGGAAAAGGCTTACAGCGGGCGCGGGCATGGAGAGCTCTACTCTTCGACGCCGGCCTTGCCGCCATCGACTATCCCACGAAATACGGCGGGCGTGGGCTCGGCCCGGAGTTCGTGGAGGCGTACCGACAGTTGTCCCAGGGATTGGTACCCCGCGAGGAGACACATTTCGGGATCGGCATCGGCATGGCGCTCCCGATCATCCGCGACTTCGGCGCCGATCACCTGAAGGACCGCTTCCTCCAGCCCGGATTACGGGGCGAAGAAATCTGGTGCCAGCTCTACTCCGAGCCCGGAGCTGGCTCCGACCTTGCGGGTCTCACCACGCGCGCTGAGCTCGATGGAGACGAGTGGGTGGTAACCGGTCAGAAGGTCTGGACCTCTGGTGCCCAACTCAGTCAATTCGGGATTCTTCTGGCACGAACCAACGTCGATGCCCCGAAACATCAGGGGATCACGATGTTTGTCCTACCAATGGAACAACCGGGCGTCACTGTCAGGCCTCTGGTCCAGATGACCCATGAAGCTGAATTCAATGAGGTCTTCATGGACGAAGCCCGCATACCCGCCGACTGGGTGGTCGGCGAGGTCAACGGCGGGTGGGCCATGGCAGTGGCACTCCTTGCACACGAGCGTGTCCAGACCGGCAGCCAGTCAATGGGGGGCTCATCCACCCAGAAGTCGAAAGCGGGCCGTGTCCCGATTCCGGTCGCCCAACTCATCGAACTCGCAAGGGAGCGGGACCGAGCCGACGATCCAATCATCCGCCAAGAGCTTGCGCGTCTCCACACGGGTGAGAAGATCGTGTCGCTGCTCAGAGATCGCCCGGGCATCCACCCGTCGATCGGCAAACTGTGGAGAACGAAGCAGGGAAGGGCGGCCGCCGAGCTGGCGGCCCAACTTGCGTTCCCGGCATCGCCGGCTTGGGGCCGCGATCTCAACATTGAGCGCAACTTCGACGAGGACTACTTCGCGTTCCACATCCTCAACTGCCGGGGTATGAGTCTTGGTGGTGGTACCGACGAGATCCAACGAAACACGCTCGGCGAACGCGCCCTCGGTCTACCCCGTGAACCTGGCCCTGATCGGGACGTTCCGTTCCGAGATCTCCTCAAGAACTGACTCGCTGTCTCTAAGGAAGGGCCGATGGACTTCTCCCACTCCACCCGTTCAGTCGAATTGCAGGAGCAGCTGAGACGGTTCATCGTCGAGGCGATCGATCCCATCCGTGCTGACCTCGACCAGCACCGAACCCAGCATCCGACCCAACCAGATCCCCTGATGACGAGGCTGCAGGAGGAGGCAAAAGCTGCCGGACTCTGGAATCTGTGCATACGTGACCCGGCCTGGGGCCCAGGCCTGAGTTTCGTCGACTATGCCCCGTTGGCCGAGATCATGGGCGCCGACCGCGTGGCCCAAGAAGCAACCAACTGTGCCGCCCCGTCCAATATCAACGCTGACGCGCTCATCCCGTACGGGAGTGATGAACAAAAGGGGCGTTGGCTTGAACCTCAGCTGGCTGGCCGGATCCGATCGGCGTTCGCGATGACCGAACCCGACGCGGCATCCAGTGACGCGGCCAACATCTCACTGTCGGCCGTCGAACGGGGTGACGGATCGTGGGTGTTGTCAGGTCGCAAGTGGTACATCTCGGGGGTACTCGACCCGTTGTGCGCCTATCTCCTCGTCATGGCATGCACCGACCCCGAGGCTCCGAGCCATGGCCGGCACACGGTGTTCCTCGTTCCACTCGACACTCCGGGGCTCCGGGTCGTTCGAGATCTCCCCAAATTCGGTTTCTACGATCACGGTGGCCACGTCGAACTTGCCTTCGACGACGTCGTCGTCAGCTCCGATGCGATCGTCGGCCAGGTCGGTGGAGGTTTCGCCATCGGTCAGGCCCGTCTCGGCCCAGCCCGGGTGCAGCACTGCATGCGCTCAATCGGGATTGCCGAGGATGCGTTGAGTCGTCTGTGTCGGCGGGCTGACGCGCGCTCAACGTTTGGGCTCCGGCTTTCCGAGCGCTCAAACATCTGGGACTGGATTGCTGACGCCCGGATCCAGATCGAGGCGGCCCGATTACTCACTCTGCGTACCGCCTGGCTCATGGACACCGCCGGAGACAAAGCAGCAGCCGAGCAGATGTCGATTCTGAAGGTGCACGTGCTCGACACCGTGTTTGCCGTGGTCGACCGAGCCGTTCAAGTCCATGGTGCGGCGGGCGTGTCAGATGACACGCCCCTGGCCAACTGGTACGCCAACCTCAGGAGCCTGAAGATCGCCGACGGTCCCGAAGAGGTCCATCGGATGGCGATCGCACGGCGAGAATTGCGCCGCAACACGTGAAGGAGCGCACACCATGACCAGACACGTTGATCCGTTGCGCACACCGATCTGTGATGCCTACGGCATCGAGGTGCCGGTGTTCGGCTTCGCGCACGACATTGCGACAACGGCGGCAATCACCAACGCCGGCGGTTTGGGTGTCTATGGCGCGACCCGCCGATTCCCTCATGAGATCCGTGACGAGTTGGCCGAGATCCGCGACCTGGTCGGCGACCGACCGTTCGGCGTCGACCTCGTCCTCCCCGACGGGATGCCCGAACACAACAGCAGGGAATCGATCGAGGCCCACATCCCCGACGGTCACAAAGACTTCGTTCGCCGGATCATCGACAAGTACGCCGTGCCCGAACCCTCAGGGCCCGGAATGCGGACCCGGTTCATCCGATCCACCGAGATCGAGGCTGAACAACTCGAGGCCGTGATGGCCTCTGACGTCGATCTGTTCGCATGCGGTATCGGTGCGCCACGGGCGGCAATCGATCGCGCCCGCGATCTCAACAAGAAGACAGCAGCCCTCATCGGCAGCCCTCGCCACGTGCGTCGGGCCGTGGCCTCTGGCGTTGACCTCATCGTTGCCCAGGGCTACGACGCCGGTGCCCACACCGGCCCCATCGGCACCTTCTCGCTGGTGCCTCAGATCGTCGATGCCGTCGACCCACTTCCGGTGCTCGCCGCTGGCGGGGTCGCAACCGGCCGGCATCTCGCCGCCGCACTCGCCATGGGAGCGCAGGGCGTCTGGACGGGCACGATGTGGCTGGCCACAACCGAACACAGCGCCCACATGGCGCCGGCTCTCGTCGACAAGTTGCTGGCGGCGACCTCCGCCGACACCGTGATCACCAGGTCGGAATCGGGCAAGACGTTCCGTCAGATCCGCTCGGCGTGGAGCGATGAATGGGAGGCTCCCGATGCGCCGAAACCGCTGAAGATGCCCTACCAAGATGTTCTCGTCGGCGACCTCCTCGGTGCCATCGACGAACACGAGGTCGAGCCATTGCTCCACTCCGGCGCCGGCCAGTCCATCGGCTACGTCACGTCGGTGAGATCGACGGCTGAGGTACTGGGCGAGATGATCGAGGAAGCGCGATCTGTGCTCGGGAGGCTCGGACGATGACGCTGCTCACCGGACTGCGTGTTCTTGAACTTGCACAGAACGCCGCCGTTCCCATGTGCGGCCGTCTCTTGGCCGGCCTTGGCGCCGACGTCGTAAAGGTTGAGCCCCCAGACGGCGACGCGATGCGACACCTCGGCCAACTGGCGCCAAACGAGTCGAGGGCTTTCGCAACCATCAATCCCGGAAAACGAGGCATTGCGGTAGATCTCTCGTCGCCCGAGTCGCATGAAGTACTCGATGCCTTGTTTGCGTGGGCCGACGTCGCCCTCGTGGGCTTCAAACAGGCCGATCTCAAGCGCTACCGAGTCCACTGGGAACATGCCCGAACCATCAATCCCCGACTCGTCTACTTGGCTCACACGGCCTTTGGGCCGGACGGACCCGATGCGGATCTTGGCGGCTACGACGTGCTGGTGCAGGCACGGAGCGGTGTCGGTTACATCATGAACCGTTCTGATGGCAGTGTCCCTCTGACGACGCGGCCTGCGGTCAACGATTTCGGGTCGGGCATGGTCTCGGCATTCGCTGTCATGGTGGCGCTGCGCCATCGAGATGCCACCGGCGAGGGCCAACGAGTTGATACGTCGTTGCTCGGGACCGCTCTCAGCCTCGGCATGCCGCTGCTCACACGATTCCCATCGTTCGATGACGATCACGTCGCGGAAGTCCGCGCCGAGTTGGAGGCGCTGCAGGTGGCGGGGGCCTCGTTCGATGATCAACGCGAACTCTACGAAGAGCGATCTCTGCCGAACCAAGGCGTCTACCACCTCTATTTCCGTCATTACGCCACCGGCGACGGACTTATGTCAGTTGCGGCGCTGAGCCCTGCTCTGTTCGGCCGATTCCACGACGCGACAGGTGTGGCACGCCCTCAGTCCCATAGCGAGAGCGACCCCACGTTCCTCGCCGCAATTGCCGAGGCCGAGGCGGTGTTCCGGGGCCGCGGGACCGACGAATGGCTTGCGATTCTCCATGAGGCTGGTGTGCCATGCGCAAAATATGTGGCGCCCTACGAGGCGCTCGACGATGTCCAAGCCCGAGTCAATGGTTATGTCGCCGAGATCGAGCATCCAGCGTTCGGGCCCTACACGACTGTGGGAATGCCACTTCGGTTTGAGGCTGCGAGCACGGTGCTCGATGTCCGGTCCCCGATGCTCGGCGAGCACTCTGCTGAGGTGCTGGCCGAGATCGGTTTGTCACACCGAATCGATGACCTCGCCGCCAACGGCACCATTCGCCTCGGCTGATCTCAATGCATTGACCACCAGAACACTCTGCGCGACGCCACATCCGTCCCTCAGCGCCACGTTGCGGTGTGTCAGCTGGCCTGAGCCGCGCTGAGCGGCTCACCCTCAACTGTGATTCGGTGCATCAGTCGCCGGTGGCCGTGATAGTCGTTTACCGCACGGTGCCAAGTGGCACGGTTGTCCCACACGGTGATGGTGCCGGGTTGCCAACGCACCCGGCAGGTGTACTCAGGCAGCGTGCTTTGGCTGTAGAGGTAGTCGAGCAGCGACTTGCTTTCTTCCTCGGTCCATCCGTCGATGCGAATCGTGAAGCCCGGGTTCACATAAAGCGTCTCGCGTCCGGAGAGGGGGTGCCGAATGACGACTGGGTGAAGCGAGTCTTGGGTCGCCAACTCGGGATTGCCGACTCGGCCCGTCTGCTTCGCTTCGTTCTGGCTGTTGCTGTAACCAAACGCATGTCGGGAGGAATGCCAAGCGTTCAGCCCGCGCAAGGTGTCCTTCAAGCCGTCCGACAAGCCGTCGAACACGCGATACATCGAGGCGAACAAGGTGTCGCCGCCGGTGCTCGGCGTCTCGATGCAATGCAGTATCGAGCACATTGCGGGCGCCTCGTCATACGAGTGGTCGGTGTGCCAGGACTCGCCAATTGCGTGTTCCTGATCGGGCTCTTTCAGCACCATCGCGAGCTTCTCGTAGCCGGGAACCTTGGCAAAGAAGCGGTTGATGTTGATCGTGCCAAAACGCTCGGCGAAGGCGATCTGCTCTTCGGGCAGGATGTCCTGGCCCCGGATGGCGATCACCGCGTGCTCAACAAATGCCGCAAAGATGTCGTCGAACTGGGAGGCATTGCGCACGTCGGCACCAACGATCTCTGCGCCGACCCCACCTGTCATTGGCGTGATGTGCATAGTCATGATCTCCTTCGGGTGTTGCAACAGCGCTCGAGTTTCTTGGGTGTCATGGTCCTCGGAGCCACTGCGTGATTGGTGAGCAATGCTGGTGTTACTGCTCGGCCAGTAAGTTGAGGATCTCGTCGCGATCGTTGTCGAACAAGTGCCCCGACACATCGACGATGGCCTCGTGGAGTACGCCGGAGAAGGGGAACGGTGCGTCGAACAGGTCGGGTGCCACGGAATCGAACGCTGCATAGCCGCAGCTGAAACCAACCGAGCCGAATCGGTTTGGGACTGAGTACGGCACCTCGGCTGCGGCGACCAGTCGGTCGTCGACGTAGAGGCGGGACATTCCCGGCGCTCCCTTTCCGTGTCGGAAGTTCGGTTCGCCAGTGACTTCGAATTCGTAACGCACGCTGATCTCACCGCTCGGGATCGGGTCGGGCGACGTGATCTCGAATCGTTCAAGTCCGACATAGTTGAGCACGTGTTTGAGGTGTCCGTTGTGAAGCATGAATGCGTACCCACCGTGGCGACTGCCATGCGTCAGGATGATTCCGTCTGCTCCTTCGGCAGGCACCGTCAGCCGAGCGGTCATCGAGAACGAGCGATTCTGAATTCGCGGCGCTGCGTCGTAGAAAGCGGGCGTCAGCCCGGGATACCACACCGTGCGGTCTCGCCGCTCGGCAATGGTGGGCCGTTGGATTCGAAACCGGGCGAGTTCGGCCGATGCCAACGGAAAGACGTTATTGGCTTCCGCCTCGCGGTACCAGCGCTCGATCATCTCGACCAATTTGTCGGGATGCTGTTGTGCCACGTTGGTCGTCTCCGTCGGGTCGACATTGAGGTTGTACAGCTCCCAACCGGACTCGTCGAGTTCGCGCAGCATGTGAGCGGTGAGCGGCTGACCGAAGTACCGGCCGCGCTCGGCGGCTTCGGCAAAGCTCGGTCCGGGCACCGGGCAGTTCGCTTTCCAACCGTCGTGGTACATCGAACGACTGCCGAACATCTCGAAGTATTGGGATACCCGTCCCTCTGGAGCGTTCGGGTCATCAAACGAGGCCGCAAAGCTGCGACCGTGAATCTCTGACTGTTCAACACCTCGAATCGTGGATGGTGCCTGTGCACCGATCGCGTCGAGCAGCGTTGGCGCGATATCGACTAGGTGAGCGTACTGGGTGCGAATTCCGCCATGGTCGGCGATGCGCGCCGGCCATGAGACAATGCATGGGGCGCTCACCCCTCCGCGATATGTCTCTCGCTTCCAACGGCGGAACGGGGTGTCACCAGCCCAGGTCCATCCCCATGCATAGTGAGGGTAGGTGTCAGGCGTACCCCAATGATGGAGATGCTTGACGTTGTCCTCGAGCGTCTCCTCGATGTGGTTGAAGAACAATCCTTCATTGAAGGTGCCATGAACACCACCCTCGGCGCTTGCCCCGTTGTCCGACAACATGATCACGATCGTGTTGTCGAGCTCGCCAAGCTCCTCGATCCGTCGCATTACCCGTCCGAAGTGATGATCGGTCTGTTCGAGGAACGCGGCATACGTCTCCATCTGGCGGGCGTACATCTGCTTGGCATCGTCGGTGAGCGAGTCCCAGTCCGGAACATCAGGATCGCTTTCGGTCATCGCCACACCGTCATCCACGATGCCCAACTCACGCTGCCTCTTGAACACCTGACGGCGATACTCGGACCAGCCCATGTCGAATTTTCCTCGGTACCGGTCAATCCACTCCTGCTCAACGTGGTGAGGTGCGTGCCCTGCTCCGGGTGCGTAGTACAAGAAGAAGGGTTTGTCGGGAGCGAACACATGGGCTTCGCTGATGTACTTGATCGCGTGATCGGCAAGGTCTGCGTTGAGGTGATATCCGTCCTCGGGTCGCGCCGGCGTCGGGACCCAGTGATTGTCCTCGACAAGATCGGGGTACCACTGGTCGGTTTCGCCACCGAGGAAACCGTAGAAGCGCTCGAAACCACGGCCGAGAGGCCACCGGTGGTACGGGCCGGCTGCGGTCATTTCCGTCGCCGGGGTCAGATGCCATTTACCGATCGCAAAGGTGTTGTAGCCGTGCTCGAGCAGCATTTCCGAGATGAAGCCATGTTCGAAGCGTGTGAAACCATCGTGGCCAGGAAATCCCATCGACATCGTGCCGATTGCAGACAGTCCGAGGGTGTGGTGATTACGGCCGGTGAGCAAGGATCCCCTCGATGGCGTGCAAAGCGCAGTGGCGTGAAGGTTGGTGTACCTGAGTCCACGTTCGGCAATTCGATCGAAGGTCGGGGTCGGGCACAGCCCACCAAACGATGAGAGTTGGCCGTAACCAACGTCATCCCACATGAACAGAACGATGTTCGGCGCACTTCGTCCGAGTCGCTTCTGTCGCGGCCACGCCGGACTGGATTCGTCGAGTGTTCGGCCGATCTTGCCGGGGAACGGCTCGGACGGGTCGTACTCGAGCAGTTCATCGTCCATCGTCATTTCCACTCCCCGTTCAATCGTTGTTAGTAGGTCGATGGTGTGGGGGGGACTGGGCTGGCGACTCGAACCATCGCCAACCCGCCTACTCCGGGAGGGAGCAATCCGAGCGCCCCGACATGGTCAACGTCGTGGTCGCCGCAGCGGTCACCACATCGGGTCGAGTCGTACATCCAGCCATCCCCCAAGAGGCACGACGCTTACTGCGAAGCGTCACCCCAAGATTATGAATCTGACTGGGGTTGGAGCGAGTCGGGTACGCCACGTGTGACACGGCGACCGCATTCGGTGGCAGACGATGGCCGTCTCCAAATTGTCGACGACCTGACTCGACTGGACTCCTCGAACTTCTGTGCCCGGTACCGGTGCGGGAACAGGTTGGAAGGCGTTATTCAACGCACGAGCGGACTGCGGTTCGCAGAGCGTTGCGCCGACAAAGTCGCAACAATTCGGGTTTCTACGCACCCAGTGCCGTCAGTCTCGCAAGACTTTCGCAATCGCCCCGTGATTCAGTCACCAGTTGCCGAACTCATCGGCCAACCCAGTGCAAGGTCAGCAACATGGCCGCCGGGTAGCGACACCCACCAGAACCACGAGGAGCTGACATGGACAACAACGACCTTCACAAATGGATCAGTCACCGGGCAGACATGCTCTTCGTATGCCTCAAGAGCCTCGTGCTGTTGACGGTTGGCACGGCAATCGTCGTTGCATTGGGTGACCTCAGCGATTCTGGCGCACTTTCGTTGTCGGTCGCGGTCGGCGCAATCGGTGTTCTGCTCTGGTTCTGCGCCTTCGGAGCGGTGATGGACATTGCAGCGATGCGCAACGACATGAGCGACGACCTCAAGGCCAGTGCATTCGGTTCGCAGTTCTCGAAAGCGCCGTTCCCCGTCTACATCGGCCTCACCACCATCGTGATGCTCGGCGTTCCCGTCATGCTGATCATCGCTCTGAACAACTGAGCTGGGCCGAGGCTCAACAATCGGCGGGTGTCCTCTCGACTCAGCCGAGTGACGCCAGGGTCTGGAGAAAATCAGCGCTTGGCTCGATGCCGAGTTCGCCCTCGAGGCGGGTCGTAAAACTCTTGCCCACCTCTAGGGCTCCCGAGCGATCACCCAATTGAGCAAGGGCGGATAACAGGTCTCGGTGCGCAAGTTCGTCGAACGGTGCGATCCGCACGTGTTCACGCCCGAGGTGAACGGCTTCGTCGAATCGACCCGAACGAGATGCCACCTCGACGAGTATGCCGAGCGAACGTCGCTCAACATGAAGAATGCGGTCGCGCTCTACGTCGAGCCACTCTCGCTCAATGCCCGGCAGAAGAGGCCGACGCGAAATCGAGTACGCAACCATCGCGTGTCGAGCTGCGTCGTTCAGTTCGCCGTTGCGAATATCCCGAGCCGCCAAGTCGATCCTCTGGTTTGCGAGTTCTACATCGACCAACGTTTTGCTCGGTCGATTGAAGTTCACGACCCCCGCAGAGGACGTGACGAGTTCGCGAACGTCAAGACCGAGAGCTCCGAGCGCGCTTCTCAAACGAGACAGTGTCGCATTCAGCACCGACTCGACTGCTCGAGGCGGCCGGCCATCCCACAGGTCGTCGATCAGCCGATCTCGGCCGACCGGAAAGGGGTCGAGCGACAGTCGAGTGAGCAGGTGCCGACCGATCGGTCCCGGCAGCGCGCTCGACCGAACGACTACGTCGCCGAACGACACCTCCGTTGGTCCGAGAAGCCGGATGACAAGTCCCATCCATCGAGACTAGGGCACATGGCGCACATCCTCGGAACGTGGCTGCATCCGTTCATCTTCTATTTACACGCCTGTCGGAATCGTTGTCACAAGATATTCGCAAGCCAGCCGCGCGAGGCTTCTCGTCTCAATCCCAACGGAAAGGACAGATGCGATGACGCTGACGGTGAAGTGCTTCTGCAGTGCAGTGGTTCAAGCGGACGACGAAGACACTCTGGTGGCTCAGGTGAGCCACCACGCTTCCTCTGTCCACGATGTGGAATTAACTCGAGAAGACATCCTCGCGATGGCCAACTCATCAGAGAGCTGACCAGCAGTAGGTCAAGGAGCAGGTCGGGTAAACATCTGCTCAAGGCTTGAGCCTGCGACTGAATACACACAGGCCGGTGCCGTAATCCAGCTCGATGACTTCGATTCAGTCGAAGAGCCCGACGAGAACGATGGACGGCGCACCACCCAGCGGCTGGGCGGGCAGTTCGCCTCGACGGCATGGGTTAAGGCGTTCACCAACTTTACGCAATCGTCGTCGACGACGAGCCTCAGCTGAAGCTCAGTTGACCGGATTTCTTCGCCCGTGCGGGGCCGAAGTTCAACAACTGGTGGGCGAGGGGGGACTTGAACCCCCACGTCCTTGCGGACACTGGCACCTGAAGCCAGCGCGTCTGCC
>JAQCGT010000022.1 GCA_027730505.1 Actinomycetota bacterium
CGAACCACCGATCAACGCTCCGGTGTTAATACCGAAGACGGTGATGAATGAGAAGAGGGACGGTCGAAGTGCATGCTTCAACAGAACTCGGTGGCGAGGCACACCCTTCGATCGCGCCATGAGAATAAAGTCCTCCTGCAACGTCGTTACAAGATCGGTGCGCAGAAGTCTCTGATATACCGCCGCAGCCGGTAACGCGATTGTGAGCGCCGGAAGAATCAACTGATGAAGCCTGCTCCAGAACGGATCACTTGCTGTGTACGTCAGCGGGAACCAGCCGAGTCTGATGCCGAGTAGGTACTTCAAGATGATGCCGAGGGCGAAGTTCGGCAAGGCAATCAACATGAACGATGTGATCGTCGAGATTCGATCCGTTGGCCGTCGCACACGAGCGGCAGCCAACAAGGCCCACGGAATGGAGATCACCGTCGCCATTACCTGGGCAAGCACCAGGAGCTGCAGAGTCCTCGGGACCCGCTCTTTGAGCAGGTTGGCCACAGGCGGCTCTCCTGTGGAGGAGAACTGAACGCCAAAGTCACCGGTAACGAGGTCACCGAGCCAGCGAACGTAACGTTCGGGCAGAGGACGATCGAGATGATATTTCTCGGTTGCAGCTTCAATCTTGGCAACGCTCGTCGGGTTGGAGGTGTCGGCGGCGACAGGACCAAGAATGTTGAACAAGGGGTCGCCAAGGACGTTCATCCCCCCAAAGGTCAGCATGCTCACCGCAAGGAGGAGCATCACCGCCATAGCGAGTCGTTGAAAGAGATAGGTCATAGTGACGCGCTGTTGCGGGGCTCGGCACAATACCGAGCCCCGCCCCTTCAGCCGTTCTAGGTCAATCCATCCAAAGTGTCGACAACGGACCTGCACCGTTCACGGTGCATCGGGCCTGGTCGCCGTTGGGCAGAACCGAATCGCACGCGCCGTAGACGTTGTCCGCGAAGGCGTTGGACCACCGGGTGTGATTGAAGAAGATGTACGTGTAGGCGTCGGCGATCATCTGCTCCGCCTCCTGGTACAGCGAAGCCCGCTCTGCTGGATCGGTGCTTGCCGCAGCTGCGAGAAGAGTGTCATCACGAGCCTCGTCACAGTTACGTGGCCAGTTGAGTGAGATACCACCGATAGTGCGACACAGCAGCCACACGTTGTCGACGGCGGGTTCGGGCGCACCGAACTGACGCCAGGTGACGACGTTGTAGGCGCCGATCGCAACCTGGATGATGTGATCGTCCTGCGGGATCTCCTGACGGGTGACATTGAACCCGGCCTCCGACCACGCAGCCTCGAGGATGTCTGCGATACGGCTCTGCACCACAGACGGCCCCGACCATTGCAGCTCCATGTTGATCTTGCCATCGGTGCAGGTGGTGGTAGCGAGCAATGGATTGGTCTCACCACCCCGCTCGGCGCAGTACTCGGCGACCAGTGGCTGGGCCGCTGCGATGTCATCACCGACCTGTGTGACAGCGGCGTTGTAGTACGGGCTCGAAGGAATGAAGCGTCCATTGGCTCGGGTACCGAGGCCCTCGTTGATGAGTAACTGGTACTCCTCGATGGGCGCGGCCAGCGCCAACGCCTGACGAGCACGAATGTCGTCGAAAGGTGGGGCGGCAACGTTGATCATCCCGAAGGATTCCTCACCTGTCTCGTCGATCACCTGCTTGAAACCCTCCTCCTCGAGGGTCTCGATCGCTGGGAAATGCGTGGTGTGGAGAGCGTCGATTTCGCCGCTAGTCATGAGCTCGACACGGAGGTCGGCATCGGTGACGGGCAGGAACTCGACTGCATCGAGGTACACGTCGCCGTACCACCAGTCATCGTTACGCACGACGCGGGTCACCGAGTCCTCAGACCGGCTCTCAAATGCAAAGGGACCTGTTCCCACGGGTGCCTGATTCAGGGTGGGATCCTCCGCGGATGCAGCCAGCCATGTTGGGGAGGCAACCATTCCGAGCTGACCGACCAGATTCGCCGGGAAGTAGGCCTGGGGATCAAGCAGGTGGAAGATCACCGTGAGGTCATCGACCTTCTCGATAGCCGGATCCGTGCCGTCCGCGTTGACTGCCGGGAAGAATGGATTGACTGCGAGCGACGGAAGCGCCGAGGCACGCAACGACGCGAAGTTCGCCAGCAGGGCATCTGCGTTGAGCGGCGTCCCGTCGTGGAATGTGACGCCTTCACGCAGAGTCACGGTCCAATCCTTGAAATCCTCGCTCGGCTCGCCTGACTCCGCGAGGAATGGAACTGCTACCCCTTCGGAGTTGTAGCTGAACAGAGGATCGAAGACAGCATTGAGAATCACGTAACCGGGCGCAGAGATGTTGTTCTGCGTCGGATTCAGTCCGTCGACCTCCGCTTCGATCGCGTAACGCAGTGTTCCGCCGAAGACAGGATCGAGGTTCTCCTCCGGAGCGATTGTCTCCTCGACGAGCGTCTCCTCGGTTGTCTCCTCAGCTGGAGCCTCAGTCGCAGCCGTGGTGTCCTCGGTTGCCGGCTCTTCAGACGGCTCCTCAGCCGGAGAATCAGCAGAGTCACCTCCACCACAGGCACCGAGCGTCAACCCGGCAACTGCAATCATTGCGACGAGACCTCTGGTCCGGCCGCCCCCACGACGTCGTGTCATGACATCCCCCTCATGATCTAGGACGGAACCATTCCATCCAGTGGTACGACCATATCACTCGGGTTCACACTGGTGAAGCCGCCGACGACAACCAAAGTCCACCCGTGCCGAACGTCTCTAGACTCGCTGCGTGCCTGTCTTCCACCCGATCGATGTCGACGAGGCCGTCGAGCTACTCGCACGTCGTGGACCTCGACGGATCCTCGCCGGTGGAACCGACGAGATGGTGCGTATCAACCATGGTGCCGCGGTAGGTGAGGGAGAAGAGATCGTCTGCCTCAACAACATCACCGAGTTACGCAGTTGGGCCTTCGAGAGCGATCGCGGCGTTCTTGTCATCGGCGCGGCCGTACCGTGGACCGAGTTGGCCAGTGGCGCAATCGCAACGTTGTGCCCGTCCCTTGCCGAGGCGGCACGGACGGTGGGAAGCCCACAGATCCGCAACGCCGGAACCCTCGGCGGGAACGTCGCAACCGCCTCACCTGCCGGTGATGGACTCTGTGCAGCGGTCGCCCTCGACGCCGTCGCAGTGATTCGATCCGCCGCAGGCTCACGACGAGTACCAGTCGCCGAACTGGTCACCGGGCCGAAGCAGACCGGTCTCGGTCCCGAGGAATTGATCACCTCCTTCGAGATCCCGCTCACTGAGGGCTACCAGGGATACGCCAAGGTCGGGGTGAGAAACGCGATGGTGATCTCAATTGCCGGCGCATGTCTCGTCGTCGACGAGCAACACGGAATAAGTCGACTCGCTCTCGGATCGGTCGGTCCCACAATTCTGCGCTGTCCCGAGGCCGAGCCCCTGATCACCGACGTCATCCTCAACAGGTCGGGCAACACGGCTCGACTTGACGAGATCGTCGACTCGGTACGGTCAGCGGCTCGACCCATCGATGATCATCGAGCGACGGCCGACTACCGACGCCACGCTGTCGGGGTTCTGGCCCGGCGCCTCGTCACCCGAGCCATATCGGCCCGGGAGGAGAACAACACATGACCGGCAGCAAAGACGACCGTGAGTTCGAACTGACCGTCAACGGAAAGCGTCTGACAGTGTCAGGTGCCCCCGTGGGCGCCAGTCTGCTCAGTGTGCTCCGTGACAATCTCGGGCTCACGGGCACCAAGGGCGCATGCGAAGAGGGCGAGTGTGGATCGTGCTCGGTGATGCTCGACGGCAACCTCGTGTGCGCGTGTCTGGTGATGGCATCGACGGTCACCGAGGCTTCGATCGCCACCATCGAGGGACTCGCACCATCAGGCACCCTGTCACGGGTACAGGAGGCATTCGTCGATCACGGCGCAGTTCAGTGTGGGTTCTGCACCCCCGGCCTCATCATGGCCGTCAGTGATCTCATCGACCGGCAACCGAACGCAGACCGTGAGACAATTCGTGAAGAGCTGGCTGGCAATCTGTGCCGCTGCACTGGTTACGGCCGGATCATCGCCGCAGTTGAAAGCCTCCTCAATGAAGGCGACCTCTGATGAGCGACGTGATCGCCGCCACACGCGAGCGAGCGGTTCTCGGCACCTCGCCGACTCGACCCGACGCACCAGCCAAGGTCTCTGGGCAGTTCGATTTCGCGTCTGACCTCACTGCCGACGGCGCAGTCTGGGGCGCCACGCTGCGTTCGCCACACCCTCACGCCCGCATTCGGTCGCTCGACATCTCCCCAGCACTCGCAATCGATGGAGTGCGAACAGTCCTCACCGCAGACGACGTGCCCGGCACGAACTCCTTCGGGTTGATCTCGTCGGATCAACCCGTCTTCGCAGTCGACATCGTGAGGTTTGTTGGTGAGCCGGTCGCGGCAGTCGCAGCAGACGATCCGGAGACCTGCAGGCGAGCGCTCGAAGCGATCATCGTCGACTACGAGATACTTCCAGCCCTGATCGATCCCGAAGCTGCGCTCGATCCAGCGACACCTGCGATACACCCACTTGGAAATGTCGTCCGACATCAGCGAATCATCTGCGGCGATCCGGACATCAATGGCGAGGTCACAGTCGAAGGCGACTACGAGATTGGTATGCAGGATCAGGCGTTTCTCGGCCTCGAGGCTGCGCTCGCCATTCCCGATGCCGACGGCACCGGAATCGAGTTGCAGATCGCCACCCAGTGGCTGCACGAGGACCGACAGCAGATCGCTCGATGCCTGGGCTTGCCCGAGGAGTCCGTACGACTCACCCTCGCCGGCGTCGGTGGTGCGTTCGGTGGTCGGGAAGACATCTCGCTGCAAGTGCATGCCTGCCTGCTCGCCCTGCGTGTCGGTCGTCCGATCAGGATGCACTACTCCCGCTCAGAGAGTTTTCTCGGGCACGTCCACCGCCACCCAGCACGCATCTGGATGCGGCACCACGCCGATCGCAACGGCCACCTTGTCAAGGTGGAGGCCCGATATGTGTTCGACGGCGGGGCCTACGCATCCACATCATCGGCGGTGTTGATCAATGCCGTAACCCACACCCAGGGTCCGTACCGATGCGAGAATGCCGTTGTCGACGGATACGCCGTGAGAACCAACCATCTTCCGTGCGGCGCCATGCGCGGGTTCGGTGTGGTGCAAGCGTGTTTTGCTCACGAGAGCCAGATGGACCGACTCGCCGCAGCGTGCGGTCTGGATGTGCTGGAGATCAGACGGCGCAACGCCATGGAGAGCGGAGATCGTCTGATCACGGGTCAGACGGTGACGAGTGTCGCCCCGGTTCGTCGCTGTATCGACGAAACCGAAGCGTTGCCACTTCCCGATAAGGCGGTCGGCCACGGCGACCATCCCTACTCACTGCCGGGTGGAGCCGGATTGACGACGGATACCACTGACGTGGTTCGTGGTATCGGCTACGCCGTGTCGATCAAGAACCTCATGTATTCCGAGGGGTTCGACGACTACAGCACCGCTCGCTGCACCATCGAGAACGGGGTTGTCTCTATCAAGTTCGCCACCGCCGAGGTCGGGCAAGGATTCGTGACCCTTGCCGGCCAGATTGCGCGGTCCGTGCTCGGCGTCGACGAGGTCGTGCTCGAACCAATCGACACCGGCGTTGGTTCGGCGGGCTCGACATCGGCCTCGCGGCAGACCTGGATGAGCGGAGGGGCAGTGAAGGAAGCCTGCGAACTCGCACGTGATTCAGTGATCGCATCCGTCGCACTGGCACGTGGAGTTGAACCGGGTCAGCTAGAGCTCCTCGGCACCGAGATCGTGGACCCGATCGATGGGTGGCGGATCGCGATGACCGATGCGATACAAGGCGTCTCGGTCAATGAAGAGGCGGTGTACCGCCATCGTCCCACCGTGGCCCTGAACGAACTCGGCCAGGGCGCCTGCCACACGGCCTTCGCCTTTGCTGCGCATCGGGCGGTGGTCGACGTCGATGTCGAACTTGGGTTGGTCAAAGTGGTGCAGATCGCCACCGCTCAAGATGTCGGGCGTGCGCTCAACCCGATCTCGGTCATCGGTCAGATCGAGGGCGGTATCGCACAGGGGCTCGGACTGGCCGTCATGGAGGAGATCGTCCAGGTCGACGGTGTCATCCGAAACGCCTCCTTCACCGACTATCTCCTTCCGACGATCGCTGACATGCCACCGGTCGAGATCGCCTTGATCGAGGAACCAGATCCTGAGGCACCCCTTGGTGCGAAAGGTGTTGGAGAGCCTCCAACTATCTCGTCGACGCCAGCGATCGTGGCTGCTATTCGAGATGCCATCGCGCAACGCCATCCCGAAGCGACACCGCTGAGCCGCGTCCCGGTACGACCGTCCGATGTAGTCGATGCATTCAGAGGCCTTCGGCCGACCGACCACGACCGCTAGCGTGTCGTTCATGTCGGAGCGCGAGATCCTCACCTGGGAACTGTTCGGAGCTGCATCACGAGAGCTAGCCCAGATGGTCGCCGATGACGGCTACGAACCCGACATGATCTTGTCGATCGCCCGAGGTGGACTCTTGATCGGTGGAGCGCTTGGATACGCACTTTCGGTGAAGAACACGTACACGATGAACGTTGAGTTCTACACGGGCGTTGACGAGCGCCTCGAGGTGCCGCGAATCCTCCCACCGGCACCCGACTTCGTCGACCTCGGCGATGCGAGCCTCCTCATCGTCGATGACGTGGCCGACACCGGCCACACCCTCAAGAGCGTGCAGGAATTCTGCGCTGGCAAGGTGGGCGAGGTTCGCACAGCGGTCATCTACGAGAAATCGCACTCGGTGGTCAGGTGTGACTATGTCTGGAGACGAACCGATCTCTGGATCAACTTCCCATGGAGCGACAAGCCTCCGGTCGCCACCAGAGACTGGACGGTCGAAGACGCCTGATCCAGCGAGGGCTAGAGCAGCGGCTCAGACGCCGAGCGCCGAGCGCATCGCTGACGGCGGGATGGCTCCCACCAATCGGTCGTCCTCCCACACGGTGACAACGGGTCGCGCCAGGTCGATACCGGTGAGCGAATCAGAGAGTGCGGCGTCACTCGTCGCTCGAACGACCGAGTCGATCGGCACCATGAAATCTTCGGCGACCACCTGAAACCGGTGTTCAGGTTCAACAGCTGCCGCAGCTTCGAGGGTGATCACACCGAGCAGATCCCCATTGTCGGCGACAACGATGGCAACTTCGGATGGCCCCATCCTCCAGCGCTGTGAAAGAACGGTCGCGGCGTCGTCCCACGGCGAGAAGACAGCCAGCCCGAACCAGGCGAGATCTCCCACACGCACACCTGCCACCTTCGAGTGCAACTCAGCGGCCGCGATCTCCACCCGTGCATTGACAGCGATAAATACGCCGACGAGCAGGACCGTGATCGTTCCATATCCCTGAACCATGAGCCACAGACCGACCCCGGCCACAAGCCACCCGAGGACGACACCGGCCGTGCCCGCTTCTCTGCCCGCGCGGTACCTGTCGCCGTGCTGAGCCCATCGAACTGCCCGAACGACCCGTCCGCCGTCCAAGGGCGCGCCCGGCAACATGTTGAAGATTCCCAGCCCGAGATTCACCACGGCCAGCCAACCCGATACGCGACCGATCTCACCAATGAACCCGGTCTGAGGGAGCCAGTACCAAAGCGCTAAGCCCAGAGCACCGAGAACGAGACTGGTCAACGGCCCCGCAATTGCGATTCGGGCCTCAGCTCCCGGGGTCGGCGCCTCTCTGTCGAGCCGCGCCATTCCGCCGAGCGCCCAGAGTTCGATTGACCGAGTGTTCACACCGGACCGTCGAGCGACCAAGGCGTGGGCTAGTTCATGAGCCAGGATCGATACGCCGAACGCGACCACTCCGAACGTTGCAGGCAGCACACCCACACCGCTCGACAGTCCCGAGGCCAGGAACACGGCGACGACTGCGACACTCCAGTGCAGGCGAACCGGTACAGCGGCCACTGTTCCGATCGACCAGGAACCCCTCATCGGGTCAACACCTCGAACCGCGTCATGAACGACATCTCACGAGGAAGAACCACAAGCGGCGGTCTGTCATTCCGATAGCCGAACGTCGAGTGACGCGGGACCATAGAGGGGCTCATTCCCCGTCAATGCGGCCCATCGTCGAGTGCCGTACTCGTAATGCCACCACTCGCAGTCGAGCACGACGAACCCCTCGGCCCGCATTGCGTGATAGAGCAGCCGTCGTAAGTCACGTGCCGGGCTTGGACTCATCTCTAGCGAATCGGCACGCGCAGCGAGGCTGAAGTCATCGAACGAGGTTCCGAGAGACAAGGGAATGCCGTCGAGCGTGAGCGTGAGATCGACGGTGCCACCAGTGAGATGCGGGGGAGGGGTCAACGGCGACTCCGTCGGCTCGGAGACGAAACCTGGTGGAAGGGACGGATCGGCGTAGGCCGCCTCGTAGAGCTCTGCCTGCAGCTGCAGCGGGCGCCACGCGTCGAAGACGTGGAGACCGAATCTCGGTCCGAGTTGATCAACGACACCACCGAGACGCTCCATCGCGCCACTCCTCAGCCACATACCGTCGATCGCCGCGGTCCAACCAGAAAGGCGGTAGGCCTCAACGGTGCTGATCCGCGGATGGTCAATCGGCACCAGCCTCTCGGCGACCGGGCTTGACACGGCCGGCATCGACGTCGGCTCCACGAGGGTCGGTAACGGGGACTGCGATCCGACGAGCTCCGACCATGACTCCTTGAGGCTCAATGGGTCAACGGAGAGATGCTCCTGCCCGAAGTCCGGCACGAGCAGAACGCTAGCGTCGTGTCGTGGCCGTCGGAGATGACGCATATTTAGCTGAGATTCCCGACCTCGCATCGGTAGTCGTTGTCGGAGGGGGACACAACGGCCTGATCGCAGCCGCCTACCTTGCGCGTGCCGGTGTCGACACCGTCCTGGTGGAGGCCCGAGACGACGTCGGCGGATGCGCGTCAACGGTGACCGATCTCGGTGCCCGATTCAACATCTGCAACTGCGACCACACGATGATCCGCGCCATGCCGATGCTCGACGAATTGGACCTCGCATCACATGGCCTTCAGTATCTCGAGGCCGAGTTCTCCATGGTGCACACCACCTACGACGATGATCCGTCGTGGGTGTTCCACAGCAACGTGGACGCTCACCTCCACGACCTTGCACACACTCATCCGCATTGGGTGACTCCCTACCGTCGTTACATCGCGGACGCCATGCCGGTGGCGAAGCTTGCTCTCGAGATCGCACGTACAACGCCGTCAACACGGTCGTTCCTCGCACGCGTCGCCGCAATGCGAGGCCGGGGGGCGTTGCGATTGCTGCGCTGGTCCAGGCTCAGCGCACTTGAGGTGCTGAATGAGTATTTCGATGATTGGCGGATGTGGATGCCGGCGGTGGCCACAGGGCCCACGGTCTGGGGCGTCCACCCCGGCGTCCCAGGCACTGGCCTTGCAGCAGCGTCCTATGCCACCCGCCATGTCGTCAGGACCGGGCGACCCGTCGGGGGGAGCGGGGCTCTCACCGACGCACTCAGGCGATCGTTCGAAGCCGCCGGTGGACGGACCGTTCTCGGGCACTCCGTCCGCCAGCTCGAGATCGACACCGCTGGTGTGAGCGCCATCATCCTTGACGATGGTCATCGCATAGAGGCCCGAACAGTGATCGCAGCCTGCGATCCACAGCGGGTCTTCCATGACTGGCTGACAGCAGATCAATCGGGGCTTAGGTCCGCGGTCAGCCGGTGGCGCTCACAGCCAGTACATGATGGTTACGAGTCCAAACTCGACGTGGTGCTGGCGCAGCGACCGTTGTTCAAACACGAGACGCGACTCGCCCAGGCAGTCGGCAGAGAAATCGACGTGCATTCACCAACAACAGTCGTCGCACCATCTCCGGACGACCTCGAGCAAGCTCACCTGCGGCGCTCCGAAGGCGCAGTCGCCGACCGGCCAACATTGCTCATCAACGTTCCCACAGTTCTCGATCCGAGCATGCAGCTCGACCCGTCGGAGCATGTCCTGAGTCTCGAGGTACTGTTCACCCCGTACGCACATCCATGGACATCAAGCTCCGAGCCAGAACGCTGGCTCAGCCTCCTCGACCAACTGTGCGAGCCCGGAACCCTGCAGGTGAAGCGATGGCGCGCCATGACCCCTGACCGCTACGAACGCGAATTCTCCATGCACCGTGGCCACACTCCTGCATTTAGCGGTCCTCCGCTGCAGACGCTCATCGGCCGGCGTCCCGCGCTGACACGGTCAAGAGCCGAGATTCCCGGGCTCCACCTCTCTGGAGCCGCAGCATTTCCCGGGGCCGGCATACTCGGAGGCGCCGGACGCAACGCAGCGATGAAGGTGCTTGCCGATCGCGCTCGCCGCGTTCGCTGACGTTACGCGATCATCAGGCCATGTCGATCAGCGAACGACCGCTCGCATCCCAACCATCACGCCCGCATGCCCACCTGCAGATGACCATCTCGGCATCGGTGCAAGCACGCTGGGGTCATCGAGTGGATGGCCTCATTCACACCCATGCGTGGACTATCTCAGCCGTTGTGGAGGGGGACCCTGAGGCGGAGAAAATCCATCCGGCGGATGAACTCGAACAGGCGTTGCTCAGCGTTGTCGCCCCATGGCAGGGCAAGTACCTGACCAATGTGGACGACGGACACTGGAAGGGCTACACGCCAATGATCTGGGCCCGCGAACCAACTGTCGAAGAGATCACCAGACAAATCTGGGATCAATTGGTCTCAACCGTCCCCGGACTGCTCGAAGTCTCCCTCGAGGAGGCTGCAGAGTTCGACCGATGTCGAGTGGTGACGCTTCGCCGTCGCTGACGCCGAACCGATAGCCCGAACGCGACGAGGGGGCCGGCACCGCAGCGCCGGCCCCCTCCTACATCGAGTCGGTCAGAGACCGATCGAGGTGTCGATGTACTCGTTGGTGTACAGGTCGTCGGCGGTTAGACCGTCCGGCACAGCCATACCGGCTCCAGCCATGTCGTCGATGACCTTCTGGATGCGCTCGCCGACCATGTTGCCGACCGTCGAGTCCGGACCATTACCGACAAGACCCAACTCGACCTGCTGAGCGATCGACCACGCCGTGATCTCCGGGCTCTGTGTCCAGAAGTCGGCGAACTGGGTGACCGCATCGACGATCACGGCATTGGCGGCCTCAGGAGCAGCGACGTAGGAGACGACTGACTGTTGGAAGATCGGGACGATCTTCTTGAGGCAGGCATCGAGATCAGCCTTCTGGTCTGGGCGGATGCCGAGCGTCGCCGCATAGACCTCGAAACCTGCATCATGGAGCGTCTGGAAAGCGACTTCCTTGCCCCAATCAGAGAAGTTGTTGAGGTAGTCGTAGGGCTCGGCCGATGCGAATCCCTGCTGCGCGATCGAACCACCGTCTGCGATGAATCGGGCAGGGGAACCGTCATAGGACGGATCGATCTGATCAGCCGACCAGACTCCCTGAGCCACGAACACTTCAGCGAAGACGCCGCCACCAAAGACGTTGATGGTCACACCGGCTTCACCGAGGTCCGCCAACGTTTCGATCTCGGGATAGGTCTCGGGATCCCACATGATCATCTGAGGATTGATCTCGAGCGGCGCAACGACTGACAGCAGCGGGGCGTCCTCGTAGGAGAGCACCTGAGCCTCGGTATTGGCGTAGCCGAAGGTGATGGAATCATCGGTGTACACGTATGAGGTCACCGGCGCATAACCAATGGCAGGACCGCCGGTGCGCACCTCGAACTCGATGCCGAGATCCTGACCGTCGAGCACCATCGGTCCACGAACGACTTTGTTGTCGACGTCGACGGTGTATCCGTCGCCGATCAGGTTGTACAACGTGCCGTGTTCTGCCTCGGGGAACCAGTCCGTCTGAACGACAACCGGATTCGGGCAATCAGCGGAAAGGTCAATTCCCTCCGCAGCAGGTTCTTCTGCAGCAGGTTCCTCTGCTGCGGGCTCGGCGGCTGGCTCCTCAGCGGCAGGCTCATCGCTGCCACCACAGGCTGCAGCAAGCATCGCCATGGCGGCGACACCCACTGCGAAGCGGGTGAATCGTGTATGGGTCATATTGAGTCTCCCCCTGGAGATGTGGTGATGGGTGGGTATGGGGTTTTTCCTGAGCGAACGACGTTCACAGCCGCCCACCCGAGGTCTCATGCCATTTGCCGATGGCAACGTTCTGGATCCAGCCGAAGGTCAAGAACACCGTGACCCCAAGCGCCGACGACATGATGACGGCTGCGAGCAGTTCCTCGCCCATTAGCTGACTCGAATACCTCCGGAGCAGCTGGCCAATACCGACGTCGCCGCGACCAAAGAAGAAGTCACCGACGATCGCACCGATGACCGAGAGTCCCGCCGAGATACGCAGCCCAGCAAAGATCGCAGGAAGCGCGGCGGGGAACATCAACTTCCGAAGCCTGGTGACTCTGCTCGCATGATGAAGGGTGAACAGGTCGTGCATTCCGCGTTCCGCGGACTGCAAGCCGAAGAGCGTGTTCACGATGATGGGGAATAACGCAATGATCACGCAGACGATGACCCTTGATCGCTGTCCGGTTCCCCACCAGAAGGAGATCAGCGGAACGATCGCCAGAATCGGAATTGCCTGAAGCGTGACCATGTAGGGAAAGACGGCACGCTCGATCGTACGCGCCTGGCTCATGATGGTCGCCAGAACGAATCCGATCGCAATCGCAATCACCAGTCCGATCATCGCCACCTTGGTCGAACTCCAAAGGCCTGACAACATCTCCGAGAATGTCGACCACTCGAGAAACCCCTGCTGGAGCACCTCGTGCGGAGGCTTCAGAAGAAATCGACGCTTCGGATCGAGCAGTAGGTACGAGACCCCGTACCACCCGAGCAGCACGAACGCACCGAGCACGAGCGGTGGAACGATCGAACCGGTGAGACGATGAGCCAGACTCGGGCGGTCGATCGGACGAGGCGCATCGTCGTCACGGGGTTCGGTGGCGGTGGTTTGATTCTCAATCGTCGTCATGAATGTGAACCTCGCAGGGCATGGGAGATCTCGCCGCTCAAACGGCCGAACTCTGGGTCAAATCTGAGTTCGGGAATTCTCGGATAATCGAACGGCACTTCGTACTCGGCCACGATGCGACCCGGTCGAGCCGACATGACGAGAACACGGGTTGACATGAACACTGCCTCAGAGATCGAGTGGGTGATGAACAGGCCGGCAAAACCCTCCTGTTGGAACAGCCGCTGGGTCTCCTCGTTGAGATGCTCGCGGGTGATCTCGTCGACAGCGCCGAACGGCTCATCGAACAGGAACACCGGTGGTTTCAACGTAAGTGTTCTCGCCAGAGATGCCCGCATGCGCATGCCACCGGAAAGCGATCGAGGGTAATGATCGACGAATCCTGACAAACCGACCGTGTCGATCGCATCGAGCGCCAAACGCCTCCGCTCCGACTTCTCGATGCCGTGGAGTTCGGCCAACAGTTCGACATTTCCCAGCACCGTACGCCACGGCAGCAACGTGGCGTCCTGGAACACATAACCCAGCCGATCTCGATCGACAGCGACCGAGCCACCAGTTGGTTCCAAGAGCCCCGAGGCGATCTTCAACAATGTTGACTTGCCGCAGCCGGATGGGCCGACGATCGTCACGAACTCGCCTCGCTCAACAGAGAACGAAACCTCGCGCACAGCCTCTGTTCCGTCGGGAAACACCATCTGGGTCCGATCGAACGACAACGCAGCTCCGGCACGGACGTTCGAACCCGCGTGGTTCTCGACGGCGGTCATTGTTCAGTCACTGGACAGCGTCGCATACGTTGCAGAACCTAGCCGGTGAGCACCGACGCGAACGGCAGCGCACGTCGCACACCCCATCTCGTAAAGCTCCGTTCACAAACGCAGAGACGAGTCAATGATCAGGTGCGCTCCTCCAGCGCCCACGCTGGAACCCAGCTACCGAGGTCGACAGTGGGGGAGGTATGGCTGACGACGCTCTGCCCGGTCCAAAGATGCCACGCGACCATGCCTGGCTCACCTGTGTATGCCGTACCCCCGCCAACCAGATCGAGCGCGACCTGCGCCGCACACGACGGTGCGGTGATGGTCATGATTCCGCCAACGGTGCTCACCGCTGGACGATGGAGATGACCACAGAGCACCGCACACACCTGGGGATGACGATTGAGAATTTCAGCCTCGGCAATGGCGCCATCGAGGCCGTACTGGTCCATGAATCCGATTCCGGACGCGAACGGCGGGTGGTGCTGAACAACGATCGTCGGTGCATTGGGGTGCTCATTCAGGCGGTCCTCAAGCCATTCAAGACGGAGCGTGTCGAGCACGCCCGAGTGCAGTCCGGGCTCAGTGGTGTCGAGCACGATGATTCGACGCCCATCCGGGATGTCGACCACGTACTGGAGCGGCTCGGTGCCCGAACCCGATCGCGCCGGAGTGGGCAGGAACTGACGAAGCCGTTCACGGTCGTCGTGGTTGCCCATCACAGGTAAGGCGTGGACACCGCTGCGCTCGAGTATCGAGGCAAGATTCCGATATTCGGCTTCTGAACCGTTGTTGACCAAGTCCCCCGAGAGAATCACGAGGTCAGGCGTTCTCGGCGAGTTCTTCACCAGTTGGAGCGCTTCGGCGAACCGTGCGGCAGTGTCGATACGACCCTCCAGCACGTGGCCATCGGCGAGCACATGTGGGTCACTGATCTGGAGGATGACGGTCATCGCCGGAACTCAAAGGTGCTGATCTCGGCCATCTGATCGCTCATCGTCTCGACGGCTGACGCGAATAGCTCTGCACCGCGCTCCGAGCTCGCTCCGGTTGGATCACCGATGTACCCATCAGAGTGGAAGTCGTTCGACAACCAACCGAACGAAACCGATCCTCCAAATCGAACATGACGATTATCGACGAGATGCTCCGGAACCCGCCGCTCCGCCACACTCAGATCGACCAGATCAGGGCGAAGGTGCATAAAAACCGATGTCTCATTGAGACCACCGTGGATGCCCATCCCGAGCTCATCCTCGGTGGACGTTCCCCCGTAAGCCGGTGGCAGCGAAGGATGGGTGAGGAATGTCTTGAATCCGAATTGGAGCCGCAACTCGCGAAGGGCGGTCACGAGATGTGTCGTATTTCCGCCGTGGCCGTTCAGCAGCACGAGACGCTGAGCTCGGGTGGTCGACAGCGATCGACCGATATCCATCAGAATCGACATCATCGTCTCGGGGGAGTACCAGAGCGTTCCCGGTGACCATGCGTGCTCGTTCGACTTCGAGACGGCCAGCGTGGGGAGTTGCCAAATGTCAAAGTCATCACCGACCGAAGCGGTCACGGCATTCGCGGTCTCGGTCGCAATCACCTCGTCAACCGACATCGGCAGATGCGGCCCGTGCTGCTCGATCGCGCCGATGGGAAGAAGAAGGATCGAGTTGGGTCCGACGGCATCAGCTACCGCCGGTCCAGAGAGATCCTCGTAGTGACGGTGATGACGCTCGCTCATGACCACCGAATCTAGGACCCGACGTAGCATCCGTACCATGACCTCGACCATCGAAATTCTCCTCGACGATGTGCTGTTGGCCGATGGACGCCGAGGGGCGCTCGCAATTTCCGATTCGGGACACGTGATCAACCTCATTCAACACGATGGCGACAGACGGTCGGCGATTGACAGCGGATGCGAGGTCCATGACTTCGAGGGACGCCTTCTCCTACCAGCACTCGCCGAGGCACACGCACACCTGGACAAGTCCCTAACCGCCGAACTCGCTCCGAATCCGACTGGCGACCTTCGGGGCGCGATCGAGGCCTGGATCGAAGCAGAACGAGCGGGCCGTTTCGACCATCAGTCGATGGTCGAACGTGTCGCGAGGAGCCTTGAGATGCTCCTCACGTCAGGCACGACAGTCGTTCGGAGCCACATCAACGTCGGGGGCGCCATCGGTATCAAATATCTCCTCGCCGCACAGGAGGCCGCGGCGCGGTTCAGACAGGCCATGGACATCGAGTTTGTTGCGCTCACGCACATGCCGATGAGCGGTCCGGGCAGCGAGGTCAACCTGACCGCCCTCGATGACGCGGTCCACGCAGGGGTCGACCTGGTCGGCGGATGCCCCCATCTCGAGCCCGATCCTCATGCATGCATCGATCACGTGCTCGGCCTCGCACGACGACATGGCAAAGCGGTTGACCTCCATGTGGACGAGACCCTCGACCCTCGAGTGCTCACCCTGAGCGATCTAGCCGAGCGCTGTCGCAACGTGCAGGTGAAGGTCACCGCAAGCCACTGCGTGAGCCTGGGAATGCTTGATCGGGATCAGCGCAGGGCGGTGATCGACCGGGTAGCGACAGCCGGGGTATCGGTCGTCGCTCTCCCGCAGACGAACTTGTTCCTTCAGGGGAGAGATCATCCGGTTGCCACGCCGCGAGGTCTCACTGCGGTTCATGACCTCGTCGCCGCGGGAGTCACTGTCGCTGCGGGCGCAGACAATGCCCAGGATCCCTTCAATCTCGTCGGACGATGCGACCCGCTCGAAACAGCGGCGTTGATGGTGATGGCTGGCCACCTACTCCCAGATGATGCCTTCGCGATGGTGAGTGCGAACGTGCGCCGACTCGCAGGTCGCGGCGCGGCCGGAACCGAACCCGGGCAGGTGGCCGATCTCATCGCCATCAACGCCACGTCGGTGCGCCAGGTCATCGCCGAAGCGCCAGCCGACAGGATCGTGCTCAGAGGCGGCAGAGTCGTGGCGCGCACCGTGGCCCACACCGACCTGAACATCGATTGATCGGAGTCCTTTCGCCCTAGTCTCGGATCATGTCCCAGCGCATGGCCCTCTACCTCCAGGACAAGCATCCGATCCGCTACGAGATCGAGATGGCCAAGTACGCGGAGGAGCGAGGCTTCAGCGAGATCTGGCAGGCCGACACCCGACTCGCCCGTGACTGCGTCGTGCTCATGAGCGCACTATTGACCGAGACGAAGCGTCTGCGGATCGGCTCAGGAGTCCTTCCGATCTGGACCCGCAATCCAGCGGTCATTGCAGCGACGTGGAGCACGATGTGGGAACTCGGTGGCACAGTCGATGGACAGAGTCGAGTGATGTGTGGCATCGGGGCATGGTGGGAGCCGATCGCCAGCCGCGTTGGCGAAGATCGTCGTGTTCCGCTGCGCGCTATGCGTGAGCATGTCGAGGCGTTACGAGCTCTGTTCACCATGGAGGAGGTCTCGTATCACGGCGAGATCGTTCATCTCGACCGGGTTCGCCTCGACGTCGCCTACGGCGATACCTCGCCACGC
The DNA here is from genome assembly GCA_027730505.1 of Actinomycetota bacterium. Classification (GTDB taxonomy): domain Bacteria; phylum Actinomycetota; class Acidimicrobiia; order Acidimicrobiales; family Ilumatobacteraceae; genus Casp-actino5. The sequence continues at coordinate 17,368 of JAQCGT010000022.1, forward strand.
GACATCCCCATCTATATCGGAGCAACCGGACCGAAGATGCTCGAGCTCACCGGCGAGACATGTGATGGGGTCGTCTTGAACTATGTCGTGTCGACCGACTACATCCGATCGGCGGTGGGGAACGTCGCGGCTGGTGCTGCCCGCTCAGGCCGCACGATCGAAGAGATCGATCGACCTGAACTGCTCGTGTGCTCGCTTTCGGACGACGACCCTGACGAAGCACTGATGACCGGCAAGTCTCTTGTTGCGTATTACCTCGGCACCGAGCCGCACATCATGGAGGCCAGTGGCGCAGACCCTGAACTCGTCGAGCGGGTCAAAGAAGTCGTCGGCTGGCCGGCCACCGAAGCCGATTACCGGAGGGCAGCACACCTCATTCCAGATGATCTCGTGCGGTCGCTCATGGCGGTGGGCACCACCGAACAATGCCGGGCGAAGGTCGCCGAATACATCGAAGCGGGCGTCACCTGTCCGATTCTGTACCCGATGATGGATGACGTGAAGCCTGTCATCGATGCCTTTGCCGACTGGACGCCGTAGGTGACATCGACTCTCATCTCTGGCGGTGCGGTCGTCACCGTTGACAACACCGCGACGGTGTTGGACCCTGGCTGGGTGCACATTGTCGACGGCAAGATCGCTGCGGTCGGTGCGGGCGAACCTCCCTTTGCGACCCTCGAATCCGTCGACGAACGGGTGGACGCATCCGGCTGTGCCGTGATGCCGGGCATGACCAATGGGCACACGCATCTCTTCCAGACCTTTTTCAGAGGACTCGCCGATGACAAGCCTCTGCTCGACTGGTTGCGATCGTGTATCTGGCCCGCCGCTGAGCATCTCGACGCAGAGACGGCATATCACGCGGCGCGGATCGGCATCTTGGAGAATCTTCTCGGCGGCGCAACCTGTGTGGTCGACCACCAGTACGTGCACCCAGGTGCTGAGGGCGACATCATCGACGATGCTGTCTGTCGAGCCGCCGATGAATTGGGAGTGCGGCTGCTTCTGGCTCACGGATGGGCTGACCGGAATTATCACGACCCGCTCGTCGAGGATGCCCAGACCGCGATTCGCCGTACCGACTCAACGCGACTGCGATGGGACGGCCACGACAATGGGCGCATCCGTGTCGAGTTGGCGCCTCTCATTCCCTGGGGATGCTCAGACGAAGCGATGCGAGCCACCGTCGCGGCAGCGCGGTCGTGGGGTAGAGGAACACACATTCATTGTGCGGAGACCCATACCGAAGTCGACATGAGTCTCGACGAGCGATCGATGCGCCACGTTCACTGGCTCGACTCGCTCGGCGTGCTTGGCCCCGATGTCCAACTCGCGCATTCGGTGTGGCTCGACGATGATGAACTCGACCTCATCGCGCGTCGGGGAGCCGTCGTCGTCCACTGCCCGGTGTCGAACATGTACCTCGCCTCGGGTGTTGCGCGAATCGTTGAGATGAGACAACGGGGTATCACTGTTGCCCTGGCGAGCGATGGCGCTGGTTCGAACAATCGCCAAGACATGTTCGAGGTGTTGAAGTCGACGGTCTTACTCCAGAAGGTGCACCGACTCGATGCCATGGCGCTGCAACCCGAAGATGCACTCCAGATGGCGTGCGCCAACGGGTCGTATGTATTCGGAACTCCCGGAGCCTTTGGCACCATCACAGCCGGCGCGGCTGCCGACCTCCTCATCGTCGATCTCATGAGTCCGTTCGTCTCGCCAGTTCATCGAGTGGCGAGTGCTCTCGTGTTCAACGCGAGTCCGGCGAACCTCAGAGATGTCTTCGTGGCAGGGGAGCATCTGGTCTCGTCAGGTCGGCATCGAGACCTCGACCACGACGAGGTCCTCGAGTCCGCCATCCGCTCCGCGACGGCGTTGTTTCGGCGAGCCGGGATTCCAACTCGCCTGGGCTAACGTCGGATCGTGCCACTCGTCGCCGCCTATCACCGCCCGACCGACCTTGACGAGGCCCTCGATCTGCTGAGTGGGCCCAATCGCATACCCCTGGCCGGTGGAACCGTGATCAACGCCGACCGCCGACCGAGTTCGCTTGAGGCGGTCGACCTGCAAGCACTGCGTCTCGACTCGATCAGCGCCACAACGAACAGCATCACACTGGGAGCGATGGTCCGCCTCGACATGGTGATGAGCCTCAACGATGATCTGCTGGCGGAGGCCGCCAGGCGGGAACTTCCCTCGACGCTGCGAACACTCGCCACCATCGGTGGCACGATCGGTGCGGCAGACCCCGACAGCCTGCTCCTCGCGGCGCTGCTCGTCAGCGACTGCACCGTCCATCGGGGTGACGGCACCAGCGTTCCGCTGGCTGCCCACCTTGCGGAGCCATCGGGTCTCATCTGCCACGTCACCGTCACGACCGGCGGTGCCTCGACAATCGAATCAACGGGGCGAACCCCGATGGACACCCCAATCCTCGCTGCCGTTGCTCGCCGACATCATGACTCGGTCCAGATCGCGCTCACTGGAGTGGCGCGTCACCCGGTACTCGTCGATCCGACGGCCCCGACGAATGAACTCCACCCGCCTTCAGATTTCCGTGGCAGCGCCGAATATCGACGCCATCTGGCCGAGACTCTCTCCGCTCGCGCCCTGGAGGTGCTCGCATGATCCCGATCTCATTCGAGCTCAACGGAAGGAACCATTCGACGACCTGCACGCCGCACCAGTCACTCCGAGAGGTACTGCGTGCTGCAGGCATGTTCAGTGTGCGGTTCGGATCCGACAGTGGCGAGACCGGGGCAGGAGCGGTGCTCCTCGATGGCCGTCTCGTGAGCAGCGACGTCGTTCTGGCCGCCCAAGCAGACGGACATGCGATAACGACGGTCGAGTCGCTCAACACCTCGTCTGACCTCCACCCGGTGCAAGCCGCCTTCGTTGCGGTTGGAGCCTTCCAATCGGGATATTCAGCAGGGGCGATGGTGCTCGGCACGGTCGAACTCCTCGCCCGTGATCCCAACCCGAGCGATGCGGCGATCCGCGACATGCTGTCGGGAATCCTCGACCGGGAGACGGCATATGTGAAGCCGGTCGAAGCAGTGCGCCGGGCGGCGGCCATGTTGCGCGGCGAGGCCGTGCAGCCGTTTGCTCCAGTGATCCTGCCGCCGCTCACCGCCGGGGGCGATCCAACCCCATATGACCCAACCGACCTCCCGCCGGTTGCTCCTGCGGCCGTGCCGCGCTTGATCCCATCGCGCGATGTGCCGTCGATGGCGGTGGTCGGTCAGCCCGAGATCAAGGTTGATGCCGTCCGATTGGCAAAGGGGAACCCGGCGTTCACCGACGACATCGACCTGCGGAACATGCTTTACGCCAAGGTGCTGCGCAGCCCGCATGCTCACGCACGGATCATCTCGATCGACGACAGTCGAGCACGGGCGCTCCCCGGGGTCCATGCGGTTCTGCACTACGGCAACACACCGAGGGTCAAGTACGCATCGGGCGGACAGTCGTGGCCGAATCCTCATCCGCACGACCAGGTGAGTTTCGACGACAAGGTTCGACATGTCGGCGACCGGGTCGCCGTGGTCGCCGCCGAGTCCATCGACATCGCCGAACACGCGTGTCGGCTGATCGAGGTCGACTACGAGGTGCTTCCGGCGGTGTTCGATGAGCGGGAGGCCCTCAAACCAGGCGCACCCGTGATCCACGACGAAGCTGACACACTCGAGATCCACGATCGCGAGCGAAATATCGTCCACCACATCACAGCCAAGCGTGGAGATGTTGACGCAGCCGTTGCTGCCGCAGCCCAGAACGGACACCGTGTGTTTACCCGGACCTTCCGTGTGCACCAGGTTCAGCAATGCCCCATCGAACCGCACATCTCGATCGCGTGGCTCGACGAGGACGAGCGGATGGTCATCAGGACAGCAACACAGGTGCCCTTCCATGCACGGCGCATGGTCGCCCCGCTGCTCGACCGAGACATCAAGGACATCCGTGTGATCAAGCCGCGCATCGGTGGCGGCTTCGGAGCCAAGCAGGAGATGCTCATCGAGGACATCGTTGGACATCTCGCCCAGGTCACCCGACGTCCGGTCAGGCTTGAACTCGATCGATCCGAGGAGTTCATTGCCGCTCGAACTCGTCACCCACAGACCATCACCTTCACCTCCGTGGTCGACACCGACGGGATGCTCGTGTCCCAAGACCTTTACATCATCGGCAACACCGGGCCGTACGGCACCCACGGGTACACGGTCCAGACAGTGTCGGGACTGCGTGGCCTCACGCAGTACAACGCTCCGAACAAGCGGTTCACCTGTGACGTGGTCTACACGAACATCCCGGTTCCCGGCGCCTATCGAGGGTACGGCGCGCCACAGGCCGAGTTCGCCCTTGAGGCCCACATGGAAGACATCGCCCGCGAACTCGGCATCGACGTGATCGAATTCAAGCGGCGCAACTGGCTGCGCCTGGGCGATGAGTTGAACATCGCTCCGCACCTTGGTGAGCGAGCGGCTGCGGATGGCGACCTCGACGAATATCCGAAGGTCATGTCAACCGGTCTGGAGGAGTGCGTTGCCCAGGCGTTGCGCGAGATCGAGTGGCATCGCCGTGATGATCCGTCCTGGCGAGCCCCCGCCGACCGACCGAACATCCGACGTGGGCTCGGCTTCGCCTACTGCATGCATGGAACTGCCATTCCATTTCTCGACATGGGCGGCTGCTCGATCAAACTCAACGACGACGGTTCGTTCAACATGCTCGTCGGGGCCACCGACCTCGGTACTGGCGCCGACACCGTGCTCGGTCAGATCGCAGCCGAAGTGCTCGGCGTCCCACTAGAGGACATCAAGGTCTATTCGAGCGACACCGACATGACCCCGTTCGACACTGGCGCCTACGCCTCATCAACCACATACATCTCAGGTACTGCGGCGCTGCGGGCCGCCGAAGCGGCGCGGAGTCGCATCAAAGAACGTGCTGCGATGCTTCTTGGCATCGAGCAGCCCTGCTCCATCGAGCTCCGTGATCGCCGCGCGTACGCACCGGATGGACGATCGGTATCGATGGAGGAGATCGCTCTCGACTCGCTCCACACCCAGGAGCAGGAGCAGATCATGGGAACAGCCTCCCATGTCTCGCCGGAGTGCCCGCCGCCGTTCGCTGCGCAAGTGGTGGAGGTCGAAGTCGATGTCGACACCGGTCAAGTCACCATTGTCAAGATGGCGATGGCTGTCGACTGTGGTGTGGCGATCAATCCGGTCACTGCTTCAGGGCAGGTTGAGGGTGGGATGCTGCAGGCGCTCGGCTACGCCCATTGCGAGGAGTACGCCTTTGACGATGACGGCCGGATGCTGAACGATGCTCTGGGCCCGTATCACATCTACCGAGCCGACGAGATGCCTGAAACGACTGTCTACCTCGTCCAGACCCTCGAGGACAGCGGACCGTTCGGAGCCAAGGCCGTAGCGGAGATACCAAAAGATGGCGTTGCACCAGCAGTGCGTAATGCCATCCTCGACGCTGTCGGCGTTGCGATCGATGAACTGCCCTTCACCCCCGAGCGGGTGTGGCGGGCCATGACAACGGCCTGACCTCAATGATCATTGCACCCGATTGGCTTCTTGCTCGCGCAGACCGACCCGCTGCAAGAGGCTGGGGTGTGAGAGTGATCGACGGGAGCATTGACTCAGTGGGGCCGATCTCCGAGCTGCGTCGAGCCAATCCCGACGATGAGATCATCGATGCTGCCGGCCACGCCGTCCTGCCCGGCTTCGTCAACACGCACACACACCTTTACGGCGTGCTTTCCCACGGCATCGAAATCGCGACCCCACCGAGCGGATTCGCCAGCTTCCTCGATGAATTCTGGTGGCCACAGGTTGAGAACCGTCTCGACACAGACATGATCTGCGCGGCCACCGAATGGGGTTGCGTGGAAATGATCAGGTCGGGCACAACGAGCTTCTACGACATCTGTGAGGCTCCAGGCGCGCTACCTGGTGTGCTCTCAGCCCAAGCCGATGTGGTCCGACCGATCGGGCTTCGGGCGAGACTCAGTTTTGAGGCAACCCAACGATCCGGCGACGACATCGCCCGGCTCGGCCTCGAGGAGAACACCGACTTCGTCACCGCCACCCGAGACAACGACATGGTCACCGGGCTCATGTGCTGGCACACGACCTTCACGTGCGATCCAGACTTCATCGTCGAGGCAGCTGGCCGGGCGACAGAACTCGGCGTGCTCAGCCATGCACACTGCAACGAAGGGACGAGCGAGGGGGAGTGGTGCCAAGAGCGGCACGGCTGCGACACGATGGCGCTGTACGCACGTCTTGGCGTGGCAGGCCCCGGCCTGCTCGCCAGCCAATGCGTTCAGCTGACGCCTCGAGATATTGAACTCATCGCGTCGACAGGTACGAAGGTGAGCCACATGCCGCTCTCGAACTGTGAAGTCGGTGGAGGCATCGCACCGATTCCTGAGTTACACGCCGGATCCGTCACCATCGGTCTCGGTACCGACGGCTACGTCAACGACATGTACGAGGTCATGCGGGGCGCCTTCTGGATTCACAAAGCGCGTCTACTCGACCCCAGCGCGATGCCAGCATCCACGGTGCTCGACATGGCCACGGTGGGCGGCGCCACGGCACTCGGACTCGACCGCGTCGGTCGCCTCGAACCCGGTTGGTCGGCAGACCTCCAGGTCGTCAGTCTCGACCTGCCGACGCCGATCACCGCCGAGAACCTCGCAGATCAGGTTCTGCTATGGCGGAACCGACACGATGTGCGAGACGTGATGGCGGCCGGGAGATGGTTGATGCGCCATCGCGAGATCCTCAACATCGACGTCGAGCGAGCCAAGGCTCGGACCCGGGAGGAGGCACGACGCCTATGGGCTCGTTGAGCTCGCTCCGAATCGTGCTTGATGAGGTCGCCGCTGGTAGGCGGGCCGCGCTTGCAACGGTGGTTCGAACCGATCGATCAACGCCGCGACGCCACGGCGCCTCCATGGTTGTGCTTGCGGACGGCACTCGACGTGGCACCGTCGGTGGCGGCGAGATGGAAGCGCGGGTCGTTGAGGCCGCCACGCAATCCCTCGCCGACGGCCGACCGCGACTCATCACCTACCGTCTCGTCGATCCCGCCTCGGGTGACCCCGGTGTCTGTGGCGGAGAGATGGATGTCTACGTGGAGCCCTACATGAGAGAACCAACACTGTTGATCATCGGCGCCGGACACGTCGGCCGCGCAGTCTGTGAGCTCGCGCAATGGTCTGGCTGGCGTCCGGTGCTCTGGGATGACCGCCCCGAGCAACTCGAGGCCTTTATCGAGCCGATTCAGACGTTCAGCAATGACATTGAGGACATGCTCGCCGAGACGTCGGTCGATGCTGGCACTGCGATCGTCGTTGTCACTCGGAACGTCGAACTCGATCGGGCGATCCTCCCGCCACTCCTGAGAAGCGATGCCGGCTATATCGGCCTGATGGGAAGCTCTCGGCGCTGGTCCACCACCCGAGAGCTACTGATCGACGATGGCCTTGACGTCGATGTGCTCGACCGCGTGCGCACGCCGATCGGTGTTGAAATCGGAGCCGAAACGCCGGAGGAAATCGCAATCAGCATCATGGCCGAGGTGGTGAGGACATTTGGCGAACGGTGACCGATGGTGCGTCGTCCGCGGTGGTGGTGATATCGCAACCGGAGCCGTATGGCGGCTCCGACATGCGGGCTACCGAGTTGTCGTGACCGAATTGGCGTCACCACTCACGATTCGGCGGACCGTCGCTGTGTCCAGCGCTGTCACGGAGAGCGGCTTCAGCGTCGAAGGCATGCGAGCCGAACTTGCCGCCAGCCCGAACGATGTGCATCACATTCATGAGCGAGGGTCCGTGCCGGTCATCGTCGCTCCGATGCTCGCTGATCTCGGCTCGAGCATCGACTTCGGCACCGTTGTCGATGCCCGGCTCGCCAAGCGGCCTCTCGACACCTCGATCAATGACGCGGACCTTGTGGTGGCGCTCGGTCCCGGCTTCATTGCGGGCCGTGACTGCCACGCCGTTGTCGAGACGAATCGCGGGCACCGACTCGGTCGTGTCATCTGGGAGGGTGCAGCGGAACCTGACACTGGCACCCCCGGCCTGATCGAGGGCCGTGGTGCTGAGCGAGTACTCAGAGCTCCGATTGACGGCGTCATCCAATGGTCGGCTGGCATCGGAGAGCGAGTCAGCGGCGGATCAACGATCGGCCGGATCGTCCAACACGATCTGACCGAGACGATCAGAGCGCCCTTCGATGGCGTGCTGCGCGGAGCGATCCTCGATCGTTCACCTGTGCGAAGTGGAACCAAAATCGCTGATGTCGACCCTCGTATCGACGATCGGGCCTGGCGTGAGATCTCCGATAAGGCTCTCGCCGTCGGCGGCGGCGTGGTCGAGGCGGTCGCCGCACGGGGTCCGATGTGACCGTGCCGATTCCCCTCGGGAGACTCGCCCGAGCAATGGATCTCAATGAGCGCGAGCACATCGCGGTAGTTGGTGGTGGTGGAAAGACCACGACGGTGCTCGCGCTCGGCCAGCAATTGCCAGGTCGACGAATTCTGACCACCACCACAAAGATGGGAGTTCGTCAACACGGTGGGTTTGCCGTACTCACCAAACCCGAGCGACAGGACCTCGTCAATGGCCTGACGGATGGCGCCGTCATGGTTCGACAGGCTGAGCGGGGATCCAAGGCCATCGGCGTTGATCCTGCGGTCTGTGACCACTGGTTCGCAGATCGCAGCCTCTGTGAGCACATCATCATCGAAGCTGATGGGGCCAGGACACGACCCTTCAAGGCTCCAGCACCATATGAACCCGTGATCCCCGCGACGACGACCATCGTGGTGTCGGTGATCGGGGCGGATGCGCTTGGCCGTGTGATCGCCGATCAGTGTCACCGTCCACTCCGAGTCGCCGCACTTGCTGGATGTTCGCCCTATGAACGACTCACTCCTGAGCGTGCTGCACGGGTGATCTGCGATGTCGACGGGGGAGGGCGCAACGTCCCAGCAGCGGCGCGACGCATGGTCCTCGTCACCAAAGTGCCCGATTACCGAGCCGACCCGGTCACCGCTGAACTCGTCGACGGACTGCTCGAGGAACTCGCTGGCCGAATTGAGACCCTTGCAGTCGAGCTCGAGGGCGATCGCTAATGTGCGGACCGTGATCGCCCTCGGCGTCAATCTGATCCCCGACGGCGAGATCGCCGAGGCGGTTCATCTCGCTCAAGTCGCCGAGCGAGCGGGCTTCTCCCGCTGTCGCATCTATGACGAGGGCCTCGTAACGCACGACGTCCACGTGGTTAGTGCAGCCGTGCTGCAGGCGACGGAACAACTCATCGTCGGACCCGGCATCACCAACCCGTACACCCGTCATCCGGCTCAGACCGCCACCGCTCTCGCGTCACTGCATGAATTGAGCGGCGGACGGGTGTCGGCGGGCTTCGGGCCTGGCGGCAGTCTCACTCTTGCGCCTCTCGGCCTCGCTCGGCGAACGCCGCTTGCCTACCTCGAGGAGCTGATCACGGTCTGTCGTGGATTGTGGAGTGGGGAAGCGATCGACTTCGTCGGCTCGACGGTTCAGCTGAGCTCAGCCCGTCTCGGCTCGGGTACCGCTCACATCCCGATCTGGATCGCAGGCCGTGGGCCTCGGGTCCTCGCGCTCGGTGGCCGCCGAGCGGATGGTGTCATGCTCGACTTCCTTCACGAAGCGGTACTCGGCGAAGCCGTTTCGACCGTCACTGCTGCGGCCTCGAGTGTCGGTCGAGAGGTCGCCTTGTCATACTCGACGAGCATCGTGATGTGCGATGCAGATCTCGAAGCGGTTCGACCCCACATGACGTACCGTCTGGTCGACAGCCCGAGCCTGGTCAAAGAGCAGATCGGCCTCGATGGCGCATCCGAGTCGTTAATTCGCTCGGCCTTGGCAGACGGCCTGGAGGCTGCCGCTGAACACGTGAGGGACGAGTGGGTTCTCCCGTTCGTGATCCACGGCTCGCCAGCCGAATGCTCGAGCCAACTGGCATCGATAATCGAACGCCACGGATTCTCAGAGTTTCTGCTCCCCGTCTTCGACATGGACGACACTGCCGACTACATCGAGCGTGTCGGCTCGATGTTCAGCGTCTGAATCACCAGAGCCCACGTCGAATCAACACATCCCGAAGCACCTCAGGACGGTCGGTCATGATTCCATCGACACCGAGGTCGATCAGTCGTTCCATCTCAGACGGGTCATCGATCGTCCATACATGCACCTGAAGTCCGCGGCGATGTGCCCGCGCAACGCGTCGTTCAGTCACCACTTCCACCGGTCCGGAACGAACTGGCACCTGAGCGGCGTGCACTTCGGCGGGCGTCGGCATTCCAAAGGTGAGTCGTGCCGTCTCCGTCGGTCCAAGGCTTGTGCACAATTCAGCGCCGAGTTCGCGACGAAGCCGCCGTAGCCGACGATCGCTGAACGCACCGACACAGACCCGATGGAGAACGTCATGTCGCCTGAGTGCTCGGACGAGTGCGTCGACTGCCTCATCGCTCTTGCAATCAATATTGAAACGAGCATCAGGCAACGCCTCGAGGAGCTCATCGAATCGAGGAATCGGCTCTCGTCCGCCCACCCTGGCCACCTCGACCTCACTCCACGGCAGGTCTGCGATCCGTCCCGGACGATCACAGGTTCGCTCGAGATCGGCATCATGGAATGCGACGAGCACACCATCAGCGGTCAGGTGGACGTCGGTCTCGAGGTAGGTGAAGCCGAGCGACGCCGCATGGGTGAAGGCTGCGAGAGTGTTCTCGGGGTGCGCGCCCGTGCCTCCACGGTGGGCGAACGCCAAGCAGCCGTCCCAGTCGAGATACGGGTGCCGTGGCTCAGGACGACCAGTCACCCGATCAGATACTCCG
>JAQCGT010000138.1 GCA_027730505.1 Actinomycetota bacterium
GTGAGCCGCGAACTGACCGACGCCGAGATCGACGGCTACCGCGCGCCGTTCCCGGATGAGTCCCACATGGCCGGCGCCATCGCGTTTCCAAGGCTCGTGCCAGTTACCCCCGAGCACGCTTCCGTGAGTGAGAACCTCGCCGCGTGGACGACACTCGAGCAGCGGACCGAGCCGTTCCTCACCCTGTGGTGCCCCGAGGACCCGGTGCTCGGCCACCTGGCATCCGACTTCGCTACCCGTATCCCGGGAGCGGTCGGACAACCGCATCAGGAATTCCGACCCGGCGGACATTTCATCCAAGACGACCGGGGCGAGGACATCGCGGCCGCGCTCATCGCGTGGTGGTCCACTCTTGACGAACCGGCGTAGCGTGACCGTGTGAGCGGCATCAGACGACTCAACCACCCAGTTCTCTAGGTGAGCGACGCCCGCCGCCTCGCCGAACTGGTCGCAGTCGTCCATGGACGATCCTCGCAACTACGCGGCGGCGCGCATCATCGACCAGCTGTAGGACCAGTGGCGTTCCCACGGGTGCTTCTTGCCGCCGTCGCGGTTGATTTCTTCAAGCGAGAAGAATCGCCAGTCGATCTTGATCGGCGCGGTCTCGCGCACGGAATCGTGTGGGGGCATCAGTGGCTGCGGACAGGGATGCCTCGCGTGGCACCTGTTCTTGGGTTGTCATCGCGATGTCTGCAATGTCACGGGGAGGGTGAGGTCGTCGGCTCGAGTCATCTCGTCGACGAGGGCGTCAACGGCATCGATTCGCGCCCCCGGGTCGCGGTGATCCACCGCGAGATTGACGAGTTCATCGGGGTCGTCAACGAGGTCGTAGAGCATTTCGAAGCCATCGGAGTCTCGTGAGTAGCGGTGTGTCTTGGTGACGATCGTCCGGGAGCGGAGCGGGAAACCGTGCTGCACAGCCGCGAGGGGGAAGTCGTCCTCGATCAGCACGGCATCGCGAACACTCGCCGAGGGGTCGTCGAGCAGCGGTCGAAGTGAGACACCCTGCATGCCGTGGTAGCCGTCGACCCCACACAGGTCGAGCACGGTTGATGGCAAGTCGATACTGGCGGCGAGGCTCGTCGTCCGCTGGGGCGATCGACCCGGATCGACGATCACCACCGGCGTGCGAATGCATCCACTGAAATGCATGGCGCCTTTCAGCATCATGCCGTGGTCGCCGCCCATGTCTCCGTGGTCGCTGGTGAAAACGACGATCGTGTCCTCGGCCATGCCGAGACGTTCGACCGTGGCCAGTATCCGGCCGATGCCGTGGTCGATCATCTCGATCATCCCGTAGGTGGCTGCTGTGGCCGCCCGCACGATGTCGGCGCTCGCGCCGAACGGGATTACATAGGGCCGCTGCCCTGTGTTGTCAGCGGGCAGGGACCTGAAGAACTTCATGTGGTCAGGCCAGTCGTCGCCGGGATCGTTGAAGGTTGGCGGAATCGGGATCTCATCGGGAGCATGGCGTGAGAACCATGGCTCTGGTGGGGCCATCGGGTGGTGCGGATCAGGAAAGGAGCACCACACCATCCACGGTTCGTCAGTGCGCGCCGACTGCTCAATGAAGTCGATGGTGCGTTCGGTCACGAACGTCGTCGAGTACGCCTCCTCCGGAATCGGAGACGGGTACACCTGCCACCAATCGGCGAGGCGCCCGGGAAGATCCAGCGTCGCATCGAGACCGGATCGCAACACCGACGGCTCGACGCCTTTATCCACTGCCCAGCGGTAATGGTGCCCACCACTCCATGACCCGTGACCGATAGTGAGTTCGATGTGGCCGAACCCGTAGAAGTCGTCGGGGTCGGGTGGGTCGTCGCCGACGTAGCGCTCCTGGTGCTCGACGGTGTCCCACCCCTCCTCGAACGGCGACCATTTGCCCGGATGCCCGTAGTCACGCACCGCTTCCCTACTCATTCCATGTTGGAGATGCGACTTCCCGACCAGTGCAGTGCGCCACCCCTCGCTTCGGAGTCGACCGACGAAGGTTGAGGCGTTCAGCGGCAGCGATCGGTCGTTGAATACGACCCCGTGCGCCGACGGCATGCGCCCGGTCATGATCGTCGATCGATTTGGCATGCAGACCGGGTTGTTGACATACGCCCGGTCGAACACCGTGCCACGGTCGGCAAGTGAGTCGATGTTCGGTGTTCTCACGATCGGGTTACCGGCGAAGCCGAGGTGATCCGCCCGCAACTGATCGCAAATGACGAACAGGACGTTCCGTTTGCGCGGGGCCTCCGCGCTCACGGCGTGATCGTCTCGTCGACTCGGTGGAGCAGCGATCGTCCGAATCGGTCGAACACGATGTTCGATGCGACGTGGTGCTGGACCGAACCATGGGCGTCGCGAAAGCAACGCTGCAGAACGTTTGAATCGAAGATCGCAGAGGCCCCCGCGAAGTGGAACAGATGACTGATCGCGTTGGCCGCGTGCTCGGTCGCGTAGGCGAGCATCGCAACGAGGCCACGCTGCTCATCAAGGTCGAGCACATGGCCCGACCTGATCAACTCGTCGGCCTCTCTGAACCGCATCATTCCGTGCGCTCGGGCCGCGTCGACGGCGAGTTGCCCTTTGCCGAGCTCGTACTGGAACGCTCCTCGATCGGCGAGCCGACCATCGAAACCGCGTGCCTTCCCGCAGGCGTAGGTGGTGAGCTCATCGAGGAAGCGCTGGCACTGACCCATGGTGAACCCGAGGTTTTCCGCGCTCACATAGGCCTGGTAACCGAGCCGGTACATCGGCCCTCCGCGCAGCGTCCCGACCATCGGGTCGACGACGAGCGCATCGGGGACGAACGCACCGTCAACCGTGACGTCCACCGAGCCGGTGCCCTTCAAGGCCATCACGTTCCAGTCGGTACCGATCGTCGCGTCAGCGGTGCGAACCACCACGAGACGCACCGACGGTGCCGCGCTGTCGGCCTCGAGAGCGGTCAACATCGCCCAGTCGGCGTGCCGGACACCGCTCGCGTACTTCCAGGTGCCGGTCACCTCCACCCCTCCGTCGACGCGACGGTAGGTGCCTGACGGCGCGGAGACCGCCGCCATGACCGGGCTTGGGTCGTTGCCGAAGAGCGCTTCGAGACCCTCATCGCCGAGGATCGCCCCGGCCATACCTGCGGCGCCAGCGTGGTTGAAACCCGCCCAGGCAGCGGTGGCGTTCGCGTGGCTGAGCGCCTCAAAATATCGGAACTGGTCAGCAAGGTGCAGATGATCGCCACCGACTTCAACGGGTGCTTTGATCATCGGTACGCGCAGCCGACGCATGGTGATGTCGAGCTCGTCGGGAGCCGTGCCGAGTCGCTCCGCTTCCGCCGCGGTCATGTCGAGTTCAACGAAGCACTCGTCGATCTCGGCGATGAGCTCCTCGATTGAGCGCGGACTTGTCATTGTGTTGAGGGTCATGTCAAAACACTCCTTCGTAGCTTCCACCGTCAAGTTGCAGGTTCTGGCCGGACAGGTAGCCCGCCTGAGCCGAGCACAGGTAGGCAAAGGCGTCGCCGAACTCCTCTGGCCGACCCAAACGGCCCGCCTTGATCGACGCCACCTGCTCGGCGCGCGCCTCCTCGTAGGAGACGCCCTTGAACTTCATGACGAGCTCAGCCATCTGCTGTTGACGTCCGGTGTCGAACCGTTCAGGGAGCAGTTGGTTGACCGTCACGTTGTGCGCGACGACGTCGCGCGAGAGGCCCTTGAGAATGCCGGCTAGGCCTAGCCGTGTGCCGTGGGAGAGGCTCATCAACGGGTTCGGTGTTTTCACCATTGCGGAGCTGACCGCAACGATCCTTCCGAACCGACGTTCAACCATGCCGGGCACGACGCGCTGGAGGAACTGCACCGGACCGATGACCGCCTGACGGAACGCAGCGGTGAGGCTGTCCTCGTCGAGATTCGCAAACGGCGCCGGCGCCGGCCCCTCACCATTGAGCAGCACGATGTCGGGATTTGGGCACCAATCGAGGAGCGCATCGTGTACCTCGGTGGTCGATGAGTCACCGACGACACCGACTACCTCGACGTGATGTTGCTCACGCAACTCGGCGACCGCGCGTTCGACATCATCGGAGTTGCGGCCGTTCACCACGATGTTCACGCCCTCGCGAGCGAGGCTCTCCGCGCAGGCACGCCCGAGCCCTCGGCTCGACGCCATGAGAACGGCGTGACGTCCAGCGATTCCGAGATCCATCGTTCTACTCGAGTCCCAACGCCTCGCGAGCGGCGCCGATCTCCGCGAGGTCGGGCTGGTTGAAGAACACCTCGGGCTCCTTTGGACCCCAGACCGAGAAGCCGGCGGGACCGTCAGCGCCTTCCCAGTCGCGCTTGCAGTGATCGCGCTCCCAGGCCTCGTCGTCGACGATTTGATCCATGTCAGAAAAGAACTCGAACATATTGCCGGCCGGGTCGGTCATGTACCAGAAGATGTTGGCCCCGAGGTTGTGACGCCCGACTCCAACAATCGAGGCGTCGTTGCGTTCGGCCAACACCCCCATGCCGGCCTTGCCGACGGCGTCGACATCATCCATCTCGAGTGCATAGTGATTGAGGTGCCCACATGGGCCGGGGTGGATCAACAAGTTGTGGTGATCGGACTCGATGCGGGCGAACGTTGCGACTCCGTTCAGGACCTGGTCGGACACGCGGTAGCCGAGACCGTCGATGAAAAACGAAGTGGCTTCCGCGAACTTCGGCGTACCGAGCACGACGTGGCCGAGCCGCCGCGGAGGCCGGGGAAAGTCTTCCGCGACAGCATCGGCACGCACGCCGGCCCGGGCCCGCTCTCCCGGATGGTTGATGGCGCGAGCCTGAGTCGGCGACAACGGCGGCGGCGCACCAACATCGATGGTGACCCGATGACCGAACACCGGGTCGATACAGCGCAAGGTTGTTCCGTCG
>JAQCGT010000139.1 GCA_027730505.1 Actinomycetota bacterium
GGCGGAATTGGGCGGGCAGTATCCCGACTCAGATCAGGCCCGACGGGCGTCATTCGAACGTGACAAAGCTGCCCTTCGAGAGATCGGTGTTGAGATCTCGTCTCTCACTCTCGGGGGGGATCGCGCTGGTGAGATGGGGTATTGGGTCGACAGGGCGACGTATGAACTGCCTGACCTCGGCCTTGAGCCCGATGAGGTACGTGCGCTGCAGGTGGCACTTGCGATGGTGCGCCCCGACTCGGCGGTCGGGGAGGAGGCGCTCTGGAAGCTCGGTGGTGTCGCTGGTGGCGTCGGCGGTCCGGTTCGAATGCATCTGCCCGAACTCGAGGCACTTCCCGTTCTCCGTCAGGCAGTGGCTGAGCGCCACCCGGTTGAGTTCCGATACAGCGGAGACGAGCGTGTGGTTGAGCCGTGGGGCGTGCTGCTGCGCGATGGGTTCTGGTACCTCGTTGGTCACGACCGCATGCGCGCCGCTCGGCGAACCTTCCGAATCGACCGAATTGAGGGTGAGGTCTCCGTTCTCGATGACGTGATCGTTGACCCGCCGGGAGACGTCGACGGTGCGCTGCCGTCGGACCCTTTGTTGTTGGGCGTTCCTGAGCACTCGATTCGCGAGGCGGTCGTCCGCATCGGCGCGCGCCGCGCTGCAACGGTCGTTGCCGAGGTGGGGTCGGATCGGGTTCAGGCGGTGCTCGCCGACGGTGGCGTCGAGGTGGTGGTGCGGTACGCCAGCGAGGTGGCGATGCGATCGTGGGTGCTCGGCCATCTCGAGGATGCCGTCGTGCTTGAACCGGCTGACCTGCGCGAGTCGGTCGTTGCGTGGCTCGAGGGGTGCGCGCGATGAGGCAGCAACCAGCGACAGTGCGGCTTCGCCGACTACTGGTGATGCTTCCATGGCTGATGGAACGGGGTGAGGTACCGCTCGTCGAAGTCTCGGAGCGATTCAAGATTGATGCCGATTCCTTGGTTCGCGACCTCGAGTTGGTGGCGATGTGCGGTCTGCCGCCATATGTCGATGAGATGATCGACGTGTTCATCGACGATGGGATGGTGATGGTCGGCGTTCCGCGTCTGTTCACGAGACCGCTGCGGCTCAACCGAGTGGAGGCGTTTGAACTGCTCGCTGCGGGTCGTGCGGCGATGAACCTGCCAGGGTCTGACCCCGATGGTGCATTGAATCGGGGGTTGCACAAGGTGGCTCGCGGTCTCGGTGAGGATGAGACGGGGGTGATCGTCATCAATCCGACTCCCGAATCGGTCGGCTCGCTCGTCGATGCGGCGAGTGCCGGCAGGTCGGTTCGCGTGTCGTACCAGTCACACACCGCGGAGGCGCCCTCCGAACGTGTGCTGAGTCCGTTTCGGGTGTTCTCTGCGCACGGACACTGGTATGTCGTTGCTCATGATGATCGGTCCGGTGAGGTGCGAACGTTCCGGGTTGACCGGGTTTCGTCGATCGCTGATGCTGGTCCAGCGACTGCTTCGCCCCCCGACGGTCTGCCGGAGCCAGATGACTGGTTCGTCGAGGGCGATGTCGAGCGGGCCACACTTCGAATCGGCCCGGCTGGGCGTTGGGTCGTCGAGCGCTACCCGGTCGACGAGGTGTCAGCGCCAGATGATGACGGGTGGGTGCGGGTGCGGCTCCCGGTCACCAGCGAGCGGTGGTTGGAGCGTCTTCTCCTTCGCCTCGGGTCACAGGCCGAGGTGATCGAGCCTCACTCGATGTCGTCTCTCGGCCGATTGGCTGCGGAGCGGGTGTTGGTGAACTACCGCTGAGACCCTTGATCACCGAGTAGGAACGGCAGGATGGCTGCTGCGGTTCGGGCATCGCTGAGGGCGTCGTGGGCGCGTTCGTTCTCGATGCCATGTCGTTGGGCGATGTCAGTGAGTCGGTGCGATTGGGTTCGCTTGGGATCAAGGGCACGCGAGAGGCTCAGGGTGCAGATGTGACGTCCGGCTGGAAGGGCGACGCCGGTGCGTTCGGAGGCGACTTCGAGAAAGCCCCAGTCGAAGGCGAGATTGTGGGCGACGATGGTTCGATCACCGCACTGCTCGCTCAGCCGACGAAGCGCGGTGGCAGCGCTTGGTGCCAGAAGTAGCTGCCGACGTTTGATCCCGTGAATGTGTCGGGCTCCGTATGGGCTCCATGGCCTGGGTAACCGCACCATCGTCGACCATTCGTGATCGATGACGACGCCAGCGCCTGCCACTGTTGCTCCGACGAGCGCCATCTGCAGTATCGGATCGCTTTGCGGATCGAGACCGCCGGTCTCGAGGTCGATAACAGCAACCCGAAGCGAGATCGAATCACCGTTGGTCATCACCGCACCCTAGGCGTGGGGTGACGTGAGTCGGTCAGGCGTTGCGGGCGCGGATGCCGATGGGGGCGGCGACGGTGAATCCAAGGAGGTGACGGTCCTCCTCGTTCTCGCCGCCCCAGAACCCGTACTCGTGATTCTCTCGTGCGAAGTTGCGACACGGGATACGCACGGGGCACGCAGCGCACAACAGGTTGGCCCGGGCCTCCCGACGCTGGCGGGCCTGCGGCCGTTCGGCTTTCTTCGCGAAGAACAGTTCGAGCCGGCCTTTGCACATTGCGAATTCGCGCCAGTCGACACCACGGGGAACATCGGTGAGGGAGGTGTATTCGAGGGTTTCTGCAGTCGACATGATGCATTTAACACTAATTGATCCTGGCCTATTCCCGCAAGGGTCACCTGGGAGGTGAGCTCAGAGCAGTTCTGCAGCGAGGCTTGCGACCCCGGAGCGCTCACACGCCTGCAGGGTGATATGGCCAAAGCACGGCTGCCCGGCGAACGCACCGGTGAGAACTGCCAGTGCGTTGTTGGCTTCGCCGAGGTAGGGGGCATCGATCTGACTGGTATCTCCGGTGAAGACGACTTTCGTCCCCTCACCGACCCGAGTCAGAATCGTTCGCAACGTCGTTGGCTCAAGATTCTGCGCCTCGTCGATGACGACAATCTGATGCTGCAGGCTCCGTCCGCGCAGGAAGGTGACCGATTCGAGTGACAGTTGCTGCCGGTCGGTCAACTCGTCGACCAGGCGACGAGCATCGCCGGACGAGCGCCGGTCGGTAAGGGCGACCACGGCGTCGTGAATGGCCGACATCCACGGGTCGAGTTTCTCATCCAACCCGCCCGGGAGGAAACCGACGTCAGCGCGACCCACGGGAACGAGCGGCCGGTACACAGCGAGGCGTTCGTAGCGCGACTGCTCGACGACCTGCTCGAGCGCAGCCGCGATCGCAAGAATCGTCTTTCCGGTCCCGGCACGACCGTCGAGCGCCACCACCGAGACGTCGGGATCGAGGAGCAACTCGAGAGCGAACCGTTGCTCTTTGTTCCGTGGGTGCAGCCCCCATGGCTCAGGAGTCGCATGCGGGAGAAGGGCGATGTTGTCGCCACGCCGCCTAGCGAGGGCCGACTGGGAGCCGGATCTCAGTACCACAAACTCGTTCTCACGCAGCCGAGCATGCTCATCGATGCCGAGACTGCGTTCGATACCCGTCGGTGTGGCATCGAGGATAAGCGGCAGGTCGTCGATGTCGATCATCCCGTCGGCGTACAGGATGTCGATCTTCTGGTGGTCGACGTCAAGCACCCGCCACCCAGAGGGTTGGATCGAGCGACTCGCATGAGAGGGGCGATGCTCAATAGCGCTCAAGCCGAGGTGGGCAGCCTTGATGCGCAGAGCCGCGTCATTCGACACCATGACAGTTGGAGCGGATTCTGCCTGCCCCAGAGCCGCCCCGATGATGCGATTGTCGGGCTTGGCGGGGTCGAGACCATGATCCGCAAGGAGGGCCCCGCGGATGCCGTTCACTTCGATCTGGAGGGATCCGAGACCGAGAGGAACGGCGGATGCGAGTGATCCGCCGTTGCGCATGCGTAACTCCTCAATCGATCGGAGGGCAGCCCGTGCCGCCCGTCCGACGTCATCCGACCTCGACTTGAGCCCATCGAGTTCTTCAACGACGGTGAGCGGGACGATCACGTCCACCTCGCCCATCTCGTGCAGGCACTCCGGGTCAGCGATCAGAACAGAGGTGTCGAGCACCACCCTCGTCCTTGTGTCGGCTGCCAGCGGCGTGGAGTGGTGGGCGAGGTCGGTCACAAGCTCCCTCTCTGCGTCATCGTGGGTGACGTTGGGTCGGTCGAACGGTTTCCGTGCAACAGGTGCTGTTGTAGTCGCCCGGCTGCTCAAGGTGGTGGATGTCAACCGTGAGAGACGCCCGTGACGGCTCCGTGAGTCTCGGTCGGTTCGGATTGGCCTTGTCGATCAAAGGGACTGGTCAAAGTCACTTGCATATGCAATGACATGAGTAGTTGCACGCATGTCATTTGCGTCACTTCGATGGTGTTGCTGCGCTCCTCAGGCGGTCCAACCTCTTGAGGGCGGAGACGGTGGGCAAACCTGCTCGCTGCAACCCGAACCAGAAGGAACTCAATGACCAAGTCAGAACTCATCGATGCCGTTGCCAACGCCGCCAACGTCTCGAAGGCCGATGCCGAGCGCACGATCGGTGCCTTCTTCGAGACCGTGGTCGCCAACACCAAGAAGGGTGACAAGGTCTCGTGGCCGGGTTTCGGCTCGTTCAGCGTCACCAGCCGCCCTGCTCGCACCGGTCGCAATCCGCGTACGGGTGAGCCCGTCAAGATCGCCGCTTCCAAGGCGATGAAGTTCAGCGCATCGTCGACGCTCAAGTCGACCCTCAACTGAAAGCTGGGATGACCATGGCTACTGCCAAGAAGAAGCCAGCCGCCAAGAAGGCGGCCAAGAAGGCTCCGGCCAAGAAGGCGGCTGCGAAGAAGGTTGCCAAGAAGGCTCCGGCCAAGAAGGCGCC
>JAQCGT010000140.1 GCA_027730505.1 Actinomycetota bacterium
TTTGGGTGTGATCACGCTGCCGCGCGTAGGCCGAATCCGACAAATTTCGTGGGTTCGAATCCCACCCTCGCGGCCAAGGGGTCTTAGAAGAATTAGACCCAACTGTTAGAAGAAAAACAGACTGCTTTCTGGAACGACCTGACCTCGTACAAATGCCCGGTGTCGCCCGGACGCCGCCCTCAAAGCGTATGTCGATAACGCGTCACGGCGACCCTCGCTGAACTCCGGCTGCGCGCGACCAGAGGAAAGCGCCGAGGAAGGGCCTCGAATTCATTCGAGAAGGTCATGCGGCGGGACCGTGTCACCTAGTCGTGCGAAATGTCGCTGGCGAGTAGTTCGGCTTGCTCAACAACGAGCGAGACAGCTGACTCCTGACGATCCGGCGGGTACTTGTACTTCCTGAGCAGACGCTTGACGGAAGCACGCATCTCGGCCCGGACGGCCTCTCGCTTGGTCCAGTCGAGCTTGGCCTTCTTCTTCACCGTCTCCACGAGCTTGTGCGTGAGCTCGCGCAGTACTTCGTCCCCGAGTTCGAGAACCGCCGAGCCGTTCTGAGTGATGGCGTCATAGAACGCGATCTCATCGCTCGACAATCCGAGCTCGCCGGCTCGGTCCGCATGCTTGTTGATCTCCTCAGCGAGTTCGACGAGCTGCTGGATGGCCTGGGCCGTGGTGATGCTGCGGTTCTGCAGCTCAAGGATCGAACGTTCGAGCATCTCGGAGAACCGGCGGGCCTCGACGATGTTTTTCTGCTTGACCTGACGGAGCTTGTCGTTGAGGACCTTCTTCATCAGCTCGAACTGCAGGTTCGTCTGCTCGCCCTTGCGGACCTTGTCCAAGAACTCGGGCGACAGGACCGACAGCTCCGGGTTGGGCAAGCCGAGGTCGCCGAACACGTCGATGACCCCGTCGGCGGCGACGGCTTCGCTGACAAGCTGCTTGAGTGCCGTGTCGAGGGCCTCGTCGCGATCCTCGCCATCGCTGGCGGTCCGTTCGGTCTTGGCGACCTGGCCGTACACGGCTGCGAACAGGTTCACATCGTCGGTGATTTTGCGGACCTCGTCGCGGGCGCCAGCGATCGAGAACGCAGCCAGCAGCGAGCGGCACTCGACGAGGAACCGCTTCTTGCGGTCCGCGTCAGCCAGGACGTGCTGGACAAGGCGCTGCAAGGTTGCGATGCGGTCCTCGCGCTTTGCCTTCGGATCCGAACTCCACTTGGTCGGGGCGAGGATTCCCTTCACTATGTCGTGCTTCTCGAGGGCGACGGTGGCGAACTCGGATGTGTCGATGCCGGCCTTGTCCTGGTCGTCCTTGGTGTACTTCGCTACTGCTTCACGCAGGTTGGTGGCAATACCGATGTAGTCGACGATCAGGCCGCCTTCTTTGTCGCGGAACGTGCGGTTCACGCGGGCAATCGCTTGCATCAGCGAGTGGCCCTTCATTGGCTTGTCGACGTACATGGTGTTCATCACCGGGGCATCGAACCCGGTGAGCCACATGTCGCGCACGATGACGATTTCGAGCTCGACGTGCCCTTCGGCGATCTCTTCTTTCGACAAGACCTTCTTGGCGCGACGCTTGATGAGGCGCAGGTTGTCGCGGCTGTGGGCGTGCTTGACGAGCTCTTCGGGGTCGTTCGCTGCACCGGTGATGACGACCTTTACCTTCCCCTTGGCAGGGTCATCGTCGTGCCATTCGGGTCGCAGCGCGACGATCTCGTTGTACAAGTCGACGCAGATCTGGCGGGACATGCACACGACCATCGCCTTGCCGACCTGAGTGGCCGACCGCTGCTCCCAGTGGGCCACGAGATCTTCGGCGACTTGCTTGACACGCTTGGCCGCGCCGACAACAGCAACCTGACGTGCCCAGCGCGACTTCGCCTGCTCCCGTGCTGTGGCGTCCTCTTCGGTTTCGAGTACCTCGTCGACACCTTCGTCGAGGGTCTTGCGGGCCTCCTCTGGCATCGAGACCTTGGCGAGCCGCGACTCGTAGTAGATGCGTACCGTCGCCCCATCGTTCACAGCGCGAGTCAGGTCGTACACCGACACGTACTCGCCAAAGATCTCCCGCGTCGAGCGGTCCTCTGCGTCGATCGGTGTGCCGGTGAACCCGATGAACGTCGCGTTCGGCAGCGCGTCACGGAGGTGCCGGGCGAACCCGTCGATCAGGTCGTACTGGGTGCGGTGTGCTTCGTCGGCGACGACGATGATGTTGCGCCGGTCAGACAGCAGCTGGTGGCGGCCACCTTTCTCCTCGGCGCGGAACTTCTGGATGGTGGTGAACACGACCCCGCCAGCAGGGCGCTTCAACAGGGTGCGCATGTGGTCAGCCGAGTCCGCCTGAACAGGCTTCTCGGGGAGCAGTTCATCGGGTGCGAACACCTCGTAGAACAACTGGTCGTCCAGGTCGTTGCGGTCCGTGAGCATCACCACGGTCGGGTTCTTCAGCCGCGGGTCGCGCATCAGCTTCCCGGCCAGGAACAGCATCTCGAGGCTCTTGCCTGACCCTTGGGTGTGCCACACGATGCCACCGCGTCCGTCGCCGCCGTCGGCTGATGCGACCACTGCGGCTTCGAGCGCCGAGTTGACCGCCCAGAACTGGTGGTACTTGGCACCCTTGCGGATCAACGTCGCGGTGCCGTTGACGTCCTCGGTCACGAAAGACACGAAGTTGCGCACCAAGTCCAAGAAGCGGCGCTTGTCGAACATGCCGCGGATCAGCACCTGCAACCCGGTCAGCGTCTCCGGTGCGAGGTCTTCGGAGTCGATCGTCTTCCACGGTGCGAAGTGCTGCAGCGGCGCTCCGACTGTCCCTGCTGACGCGGTGAGGCCGTCGCCGATGACTTGGATGGCGCACGGCGCGAACAGTTCTGGGAACTCGCGCTGGTAGGTGCCGAGCTGCCGCCACGCACCTTTGGTGGTCGCCCACCGCTTCGTCGGCGACTTCAGCTCGAACACTGCGAGCGGAATCCCGTTGACGAATCCGATGACGTCCATGCGCCGGCTGTTCGCGCCACGCTTGAGTGCGAACTGGTTGACGACGACGTAATCGTTGTTGTCCGGGTCGTCGAAGTCGACGTACCGGACTCGTACGCCGCGGGTCTCGCCGGCGTCGTCGCGGTACTCGACCGGGCACCCTTCGGTGATGAGGCGATGCACGCGCAGGTTCTCGCGCAGAAGGTTCTGCGACTCGGCTTTGCGCAGTCGCAGCACCGCTTCGTCCAGCATCTCGGCGGTGGCGGCGGGGTTGAGACGAGTGAGAGCGGTACGAAGGCGTCGTTCGAGGAAGATCTGATCGAACTCGTCGCGTTCACGCTGGTCGTCGTCGGCGCAGCCCTTGGAGATGTCAGGACCGAACCGGGTGTCCCAACCAAGCGCGGTGAACTCGTCAAGAGCGTTGAGTTCGATGTCGTCTTCGTCGAGGAAGCTCACGTCGAAGCCTCCACAAGCTCCTCCGCCGCAGCGACCCGAAGCTCGCCGGAGACGAGTGCCGGCAAGAGCTGCGCTCTCACCGCTTGAAGCGTGTGCAGCTCCCGGCCCGCCTGAAGCTGGGCGTCCCACAGAGGCTCCACTCGAGAGGACAACGCTTCGAGTTCCTCGGCTGAGAAGATCGGAACCATGGTGCGCTCGAGGTGATCCTTGGTGATGTGGCCCATCGTTGTCGCTTTGCCCGCCGCGATGTCCTGGAACCGTTCGAGTTCCTCGAGGATGTGGATCCATCCCATCCAGACGGGGTGCTTCTTGGGCAGGACCTTGAAGATGTGCTGGTTGACGATCGCTTCGTCCCGATACCAGCGCCAGACGCCCAAGGAGCCCGACCACGCGAACAACACGTCGCCCGGATAAGCAGTCTTGTTGTCCGGCACAGTGATGCTGCTATACACCGTCGACTCCGAGGGGCCGGAGTTCAGCTCCTTGATCCGAATCACCATGCGGCCCGATCCGTCGGCGCCCTTGGTGTACGCGCCACCGTTGATCAGCGATACCGCATCAACCAGCGAGACGACTTCCTCTTCGGCGCGGTCGAGGAGAGCCAATCTGTACTCAGCGAGGACTGTCTCACCAAGCACCTTCTCCAGTCGCGCCGCCGACTCGATACGGTCGTCGAGCGCGCTGAGCACCTCGGCGATCCGGCGCTGATCACCGGAAGGTGGCATCGGGGCCCGCATGTCGAGCAGGTGATCGAGAGAGACACGCTGGTGGCTGCTGGACGTGCCGTTTACGGACTCGCCGAGCCTCCCGTAAATCTCATCGGACTCTACGAAGTAGCGCAGAAACTCAGGTTCACAGGCCGTCGGTAAAAGCACGGCGAACTCAGTCGAGCACATGCTGGGTGTATCGGGATCCACTCGCGGGGTCCAGATTCGCGGGATGTGCGGGTTGAGACGAGAGACAAGAACCGACCCAGGAGGGACGTTCAGCTTGTTGCTCTTGATCGTCTCAGCCGGCACCCGCTCAGGCCTCTTTCCGTTGTCGAACGCAGGAAGGCTGTAGTGATCGACGATCAAAGAGCCCAGCCGCGCGGGGTTCACGACCGTCTTATGTGCTTGGGCAACGTCTCCGAGCCGTACCTCGACCCAATCCTCACTCATCGCCCTTCACCTGCTTCAAGAGGTCGCGTAGCCGCATCTCGATTGCGGCTGACTCGTCAAGCTCCTCGACGAGGCGCTTACGGATCAACTCGAGGCGCTCTGCTGCAGGCAGCTCGTCTTCGTCAGCCTCGGGAGTGCCGACGTAGCGACCGGGCGTGAGGACGAAACCTTGTTGTTCGATATCGGCTC
>JAQCGT010000141.1 GCA_027730505.1 Actinomycetota bacterium
CGATGGTCGAGTCTTCGAGGCTGTCGATTCGGTTCCAGGCCGTGGGGTCGCCGTCGTCCCAGCGGGTGCCGAGCACGCGGTCGAAGGTGTTCTGAAGCTGTGGGCTGACCCAGGTGCGGGCGTGCACTCCGTTGGTGACTGAGCCGATGACGATTCCACTGGGCACTGCTGAGAACAAGGCCCGGCTGACCTCACCGTGGAGACGTGACACACCGTTGGCTCGATCAGCGTGAGTGAGACAGAGCACCGCCATGTTGAACACGTCCGTTCCAGCGTCTGGATCACGACCGAGTTCGAGCAACGAGTCGGTGGCGATGTCCCAGCGCTCGGCCCATGGGGCCAGATACCAGGCGATCATGTCGCGATCGAAACGGTCGATGCCGGCCGGAACTGGCGTGTGCGTGGTGAACATCACCGATGGTCGAACAGACGCGATGGCGGCGTCGAGGTTTCCAGCGCCGCCGGTGAGCGCACGATCGATGAGCTCGAGCAACAGGAATCCGGCATGGCCTTCGTTGAGATGATGCACCCCGGGCGTCCAGCCCATGGCTGCGACGGCCCGAGCGCCGCCAACGCCGAGAATCATCTCCTGTTCGATCCGGTGACGTCGATCCCCCGAGTAGAGGCGATCGGTGATGGCCCGATCCTCAGGACTGTTCGATGCGACGTCGGTGTCGAGTGCGAGCAGTGTCACCCGGCCGACGGCGAAACGCCATACCCGAGCAGCGACGCTGCGGTCGGCCAGCGGAACGTCCACCACGATTCCGGTATCGATGGCACCAAGGTCACGCGGGTCATGCACTTCGTAACGTTCTGACTGTTGGCCATCGACGAGTTCTTGGCGGAAGAAGCCCTGCCGATACAGCAGGCCGACCGCGCCGAGCGACGTGCCGAGGTCACTGGCGGCCTTCAGGTGGTCGCCGGCGAGGATGCCCAATCCGCCTGAGTACTGGGGCACGAGTTCGGAAATGCCGAATTCGGGTGAGTAGTAGACGACATCGGGTCGACGTTGGAGAGCGCCTGTCGTGTGGTCGATGAGGTCGGTGTGCAGGTCGATCGTGTCGGCGCAGAGCACCTCATCGTCGACAAGCGATGCGAGGTCGGCATCGCTGAGCGCAGCGACGGCGATCAGCGGGTGTCGATCGGCGTGCGCTCCGGGCAACGATCTCAAGAGTGCGGCGGTGCGGTGATGCCATGACCAGCGCAGGTTGGTCGCCAGGTCTCCCAGCAGTTGTCGGAGGTCGTTGGGGGTCACGGTGGCTCCAGATCGGGTAGTCGTCAGAACGCCTGACGCTAGCCGACCATCCGTCGGGCCGAAGCCGGGAGCGCTGTCCCGGTCGACACGATGCGTCGACCGACTACGTTGTGCCGAGGGTCATGAACTTCGTTCCGCCTTCCGAGCACCAGATCCTCGTGTTTCTGGTGCAGCTCTCGGTCCTGCTCACGCTGGCCCGACTCCTCGGTCAAGCCTGCAAACGGATCGGTCAACCATCGGTGGTAGGTGAACTCGCTGCCGGTGTCATCCTCGGACCGTCGGTGTTTGGACGCTGGTTGCCCGACGCGTTCGGGTGGCTCTTCCCAGCCGACACGGTGCAGTCGGGGATGTTGTTCACTGTCGGCTGGCTCGGCGTGATGTTGCTGCTTGTCGCAACAGGCTTCGAAACCGATCTGGCCCTCATCTCTCGACTGGGCCGAGCAGCGGTGTTGGTGAGCCTGGGGTCGCTGGTGCTGCCGTTCGTGCTCGGTGGCCTGACGGGGGCGGTGATCCCCGATGCGTTCTTGTTCGACGGCGAGGACCGCGTGTTGTTCGGGTTGTTCCTCGCCACCGGCCTGACGATCTCGTCATTGCCGGTGATCGCCGTGATCCTTGCCGACCTCCGGCTGCTGCGGCGCAACTTCGGGCAGCTCACCATCGCAGCCGGAATGGCGAATGACGTGGTCGGATGGATCCTGCTCGGACTGATAGCGGGCCTGATCTCGACGGGACGGTTCGTGCTCGGCGAGTTCTTGACGACGCTGGCTGGGCTCGCCCTGTTCCTGGCGATCGCAGCGGCGCTCGGTCAGCGCATCGTCGATGGTGTGCTCAAGTCGTTGCGGCGCCGCTCGGTGGGGATCGGCGGTTGGGTGACGATGTCGATTGCCATGGCTGTCGGTCTCGGCGCCGTGACTCAGGCCCTCGGGGTGGAGGCGGTTCTCGGTGCCTTCATCGGGGGCATTCTCCTCGGTCGCAGTCGTTATGCGCGCCGTGATGTCGAGGAGCAGATCGAGACGATCACCTCGTCGATTCTGGCGCCGATCTTCTTCGCCACCGCCGGACTGCGAGTTGATATCGGGTTGTTGGCTGACACGACGGTGATCGTGTGGGCGGTGCTGCTTGTGGCGGTCGCCACGCTGTCGAAGTTCGCCGGATCGTGGGCGGGCGCTCGGCTTGCGGGACTTGATCACCGTGAGGGGTTCGCCCTTGGTATGGCGCTCAATGCCCGCGGCGCGCTCGGCATCATCATCGCCACAGTCGGACTGGATCTTCAGGTGTTCAACGCCGAGTCGTACGTGATTGTTGTGGTCATGGCGATCGCCACGTCGGTGGTGGCGCCTCCGGCATTGCGGGCGCTCGTGTCGGGCTGGGCTGGTACCGCTGAAGAACAGGCTCGCCTCAAGCGCGAAGAGCAGATGGCTCAGAACCTCGTGATCCGTCCTGGGCACATGCTGCTGCCCGTCAACGATGTGGCCGCGTGCCATCCGGTGGCGTCGTTCATCGGACATGCCTTCCCCGAGGAGATGTCGGTGACGCTGGTCGAGGCGGGGCCAGATGAAACGCCGGCTGAAATCGTCGAGCAGTGTTCTGATCGCCTCGGCGAGCGACGCATCGAACGGGTGCATGCCAATGGCGCCATGGTCGATGCTGTGGAGGCACAGCTGCGACTCGGCTTTGATTTGGTGGTCGACGCGGTGTCCCCTGAGGTCGAGTGGCCGAATGCTGACGGGTTGACGCGGGTGGTGCTCGGCCAGCATGAGGTGCCGGTGTTGTTGTTGCGTCCAACGCCCGGTCAGACGGCGAATTCGTTGACGTCGAGCGGTTATCGGCGGGTGCTGTTGCCGGTGTCGGCCACCAAGCCGTCGCGGGCGGCTGCCGAGTTGGCGATCTCGTTCGCCGCCTCATCGGGAGCGATCGTCAAGTTGTTGCACGTGAACCCGACCGAGGCACCGAGTTCGGTGCAGCGGATACTGCGAACGACGTTCCGAAGCCATGAGCGCTCGGTGGGCTCCTATGCCGATCCGGTCGGACAGCAGTTGTTGTCGGGTGTGGTCAGGGTGGCGGCAGAGGCGGGGGTGCGGTGCGACCGCATCTTCTCCGATCACCATTCGCGTGCCGAGGCGATCCTCGAAGCGGCAGACGAGCATTTCTGTGATCTGGTGATTCTCGGGGTGGAGGGCCAAGAGGTTGCTGGTGAAGCATTCCTCGGGCAGACAGCACGCCGAGTGCTGCAGCGCTCACCGATCGCGGTTGGCGTCATCGTGTTGCCGCCTCGGTGATTGGCCTCGGGGTTTATGGTGCACGTCATGCGAACAGTGGCGGTGGTGATGGCGATGCGCGCTGAGGCCCGTCCGTTCATCGCGGCTCTCGACGCTCAGCCCGTGTCTCCGCCTGGTCGCCTGCCGTGCGAGTGGTTCGTCGCGGATGGGCTTGATCATCGGGTGGTGATCGCGGTGAACGGCGTCGATTCCCGCCATGGCGTCGACCTCGTCGGTACCGAACCGGCGGTGCTGAACACCAGCGCGATGATCGGCGCGTTCGGGCCCGACCTGGTGGTGTCGGCGGGGACCGCGGGTGGCTGGCAGCGAGCAGGGGCCTCGGTGGGGGATGTGTACGTGTCGTGGCCCCATGTGGTGCGACACGACCGCCGGATCGACATCGACGGCCTGCGCGATTACGGCATCGGTCGTCATGCCGTGTGGCCCGGCGCGACGGCGCTCGCCGCGCATCTTGGGGCTCGCCTCGCTGTGGTGACGACGGGCAACGCGCTCGATGAGAGCGACACGGATCGGGAGTGGATCCTCGCCCTCGACGGTGAGGTGAAAGAGATGGAAGCGGCCGCGGTGGCCTGGGTATGTGAGTTGCACGACACGCCGTTCGTGGCGGTGAAGACGATCACCGATCTGGTGGATCATCCGACACCGACTGGCGAGCAGTTTCTCGCCAACCTTCGTACGGCGTCTGATCGCTTGGCGGCGGTGCTCCCCGAGGTGATCGCCCATTCCGTGAACGCCGTGTGAACCTGACAGACAGTCAGGCGGGAATCGTCACTGGCCCGTAGGGTTACCATTCACAACTGAGGAGCGCCGGGAAGTCGGGTCGGCATCATCACCCCCTGATCGACGTGCTCGCCCCCATCCTCATCCTTCACTTCGCCCTCGGCGCCGCGCTGGTCGCTCTTGGTGACCGCATTAATCGCCGTGGTTTCGCCGTGGCGATGGTCGCGCCCCTGGCGACGTTGGCGTGGCTTGTTCCGAAGATTTCCGATCTCATTGGCGAGGGCGATGGCGGTGAGCCATACGCGCAGGTGATCTCGTGGGTTCCGGGCCTTGACCTATCGATCGATCTACGGGTTGATGCGTTTGCAGCGGTGATGCTGCTGCTCGTCGCCGGCATCGGTCTCGGTGTGTGCGTCTATGCGCTCGGTTACTTCTCGTCGCCCAAGGCCGGTGTGGCGAGGCTGTCCGGTCTGCTCACGATGTTTGCCGGGGCGATGACCGGGCTGGTGGTGAGTGATCATCTG
>JAQCGT010000142.1 GCA_027730505.1 Actinomycetota bacterium
AGTCGTCTCCGAAGGTGACGCTTCTGGGGAGCTTGACCCAGGTGTCAGTACCTCACCTTCGGTCGTGGAACCTTCGGTCGTGGACGTGAGGTCCTCAACGGCGCCCGAGATCTGATCGACAATCTCGTCACCCCCACCGCATGCCACCGCGGTTGCGGCGAGGATGAGAGCGACAGCTAGACGGCCACGGCTTCGGCGTGATGGATGAGTGTTCATAGTTCCTTCAGTGCGTTGATCCGCTCTCTCAGCGGTGGATGGGTGTTGAAAAGACGATGTACCGAGCGCAGCCGCCCGTCGTCACCGAGTCCGCTCATCGGCTGCTCGATCCAGAGATGCGCGGTTGCCGTCGTCGCGCTGTGAGTCGCCGTGGAATCCTCATCGAGTTTCTCGAGGGCGGAGATCAGTCCGGGCGGATAGCGGGTCAACTGACACGCCCCGATGTCAGCGAGCGATTCACGGCTTCTCGAAACGGCCGCTTGGAGCAGCCTCGCGATGATCGGAGCAAGCACGATCAGGAGAAGCCCGACGAGCGCCAGTGGGTTGAAGTGATCCGGGCGGTCACCATTGCGCTGGCGACGGCCGCCGTTCCACCACATCGTCCGAAGGGACAGATCGGACAAGAGAGCGAGCATTCCGACGAGTGTGACCGCAATGGTGGAGACCGTGATGTCGTGATGTCGAATGTGAGAAAGCTCGTGAGCGAGCACACCCTCGAGTTCGACTCGGTCCATCTGTTCCAGAAGACCGGTCGTCACCGCGATCGCCGCATGATTCGGATTTCGACCGGTCGCGAAGGCATTCGGAGCGGGATCGTCGACGATGAACACGCCGGGCTTCGGAAGCCCTGCTGCTATGCAGAGACCTTCGACAAGGTTGTGAAGCCGTCGATACTGCTGCTCGTCGGCCGGTTGTGCCCTGCTGACGGTCAGGGCAATGCGTGCTGATGACCACCACGCGGTGACGGACCCGACGAGGGCAACCACCGCAGCGATGATCGTGAGTGTTGGACCCCCACCGACCAGCCAGCCTGCGAGGGCCCCAATGGCGACCGTGCCGACGATGAATCCCAACACCAGAAGCGCACTGCGGCGACGATTCGAACGAATCAGCTCATGCACGGCAGATCAGAAATTGACGCTCGGGGCCTGATCGGCGCCCGGACCTGCATCGAAGTACTCGCGGCGGTCGAATCCTCCAAGCCGCGCAACGATGACTCCCGGGAACTGTTCGATCGCGTTGTGGTAGGCCAGGACTGCATCGTTGTAGAACTGTCGGGCGTAGGCGACACGACCTTCGGTTGCGGTCAACTCCTCTTGTAGCGCAAGGAAGTTCTGGTTTGCCTTCAGATCCGGGTATGCCTCAGCGACCGCGAAGAGTTGGCGCAGTGCGCCCACCAGAGGCCCATCAGCAGCTGCTTGCGCGCCGGGACTGTCGGGAGCCGCCACGGCGGTGTTCCGGGCGGCGATCACCGCTTCCAGCGCCTCGCGTTCGTGTGACGCATAGCCCTTCACGGTCTCGACCAGATTCGGAATCAGATCCAGGCGCCGCTTCAACTGCACATCGATTTGAGACCAGCCGTTGTCGACAGCGTTACGTCGACGAACAAGTCCGTTGTAGAGAACGACGCCGACGACAAGCACCGCCCCCAAGACGATGAGAATCACGACGGTGGTCATAGCTGCATCCTAGGTCGGCTCACCAACACCGGAGATGGCACCCGTCACCAAGCGATACCGCTCGACATAGATCTCGGCGAGCCGATCCATTGAGAACTCCGCGGCGCGCCGACGACCTTGCGCCCGCAGCCGATCCCGAAGTTCAGGGTCGTGCAGAACGGATCGAAGTGCATCCGCCACGGCCTCGACGTTGCCAGCCGGAACGAGAATCGAATCCTGACCGTTCGTTGCGACGTTCCGATACCCATCGATGTCGCTGGCGATGACTACCGCTCCGGCCGACATCCCCTCCAGTAGGACAATTCCAAATGACTCTCCGCGCAGCGCCGGTGCCACGAGGACGGTGGCCGCTCTCAGCCGGGTCGCCTTCTCCGCATCGCTGACGCGACCGAGCCAGCGGTAGCGCCGAGGATCTGAGTACTGCTGTCGCAGGCGATTGGTCTCTGGCCCTTCGCCGATGATCCAGCAGATCGGATCGTCAACCCTCGGACTGCCAGCGACAGAATCAAAGGCCTCGAGAAGCACCCGTAGGCCCTTTCGCTCCTCGTGTCGGCCGATGAAGAGCACGCTTGGCCGCTCCGACACCACCGCCTCCTCAGCCGGGGGACTCTGATCGACGACGCCGTTGAAGAGCACCTCGAAATCGCCGCCGAGATGGCCTCGAACCAGCTCCGCGGCATCGGGTGACACCGCCACCGCATGATCGATGCGTCGCAGCAGCGGTGCGAGAACCGGGCGCAACATTCGATAACTCGACGATCGGCCCGCCGCGTGGAACGTGGCGACGATCGGCCGTGAATGCAAGGTCAGGGCGGTCAGCGTTGGGCCGGGAACGAACGGCTCGTGAAGGTGCCAAACATCGAAATCTTCGTCCCGCAGGGCACGAATCGTTCGAAACACAGCCGATGGATCCGGGGCGAGCGGAACGATCGACCCGTTGGCAGCGGTTGGAAGGGAGTCCCCGAGGGGCGTGACGAAGGGAGCTGGTGGCGGTCCGTCGCACGGACCGAGAACGCGAACTTCGTGCCCTCGGCGCCGAATAGCAGCGGCAAGCCCGAGCACCTGTGCTTGCACGCCGCCCGGCACCGTGAGGCTGTATGGGCTGAACATGCCGACGCGGAGTGCGCGGGTCATCGCCGATCACTCCCCCAATTCGGTTGGAGGAGATGCCACTGCGTCGGCGCTCGGCGGATCAGATCCTCAAGTGCGCTCGCCAACTGGGCACTCACCTCAGCCACGGCTGCCCGTAATGGTCGTCCCTGCCGGTCGCTCGGAATCGAATCCATTACGACGCCGAGATGACCTTCGGCGCGGTCGGTGTGGAACACCGCCGTGGGAAGCAGCGCAGCACCGGTTCTGACTGCCAAGGCCGCCGGCCCTGCCGGGATAGTGGTGACCTCGCCGAAGAATTCGACCTCCACACCCCCACCTTGAATGTCTCTGTCGCAGAGCAGACACACAACCGCATTGCGTTTTAGTGCGGCAAGCACTGCGGTTCCCGCCGATGCGTCGAGGGCGACCACCTGGATACCGAGGCGCTTGCGCAACGCAGTCATCCACTCGAAGAGCGCCGGCGGCTCGATCCTCTCAGCAACTGCAACGACCTCGATGCCCCGATCGGCCAACCACCGTCCGGCCCATTCCCATCCGCCCAGGTGCGGCAAGGCGAGAATCACACCGCGTCCATGCGCAAGGCCCTCACGGACGTGCTCGTAGCCCTCGACGGTGATGCCGTGTTCCACTCGTCGCCGATCGAGGTGCGGCAGGCGAAGGCTCTCGATCCAGTACTGGGCATATCGGGCGAACACGTCGTCGACCAGTCGGTTGACCTCACCATTGCTGAGGTCTGGAGCCACGCGTTGCTGATGTCGTCGTGCCATCCGGCGTGACTGCCGACCATAGATTCTCGAGAAGTAGCCGCTCAGTCTCGTGAGCGGACCGATCACCGGCCTCGGGACGGTTCGTGCCGCTATCGCAATGATGCGCCAAGCAAGCACCGTCAGCCGTGACCGCCAGATCGGGCTCGAAGACGCGTCCGACTCAGCGGGGACGTCGTTCATTGCGCATCCGGCGCTGCACCACGGTGCGTGAGCGAGCGACCCGATCGGCGCGAACCGTGCGACGCTCAATGCGCCGCTCTCGACGCAGATCGATGCGCTCTCGTGTGGCCGGTGCTACCTCAGCTTGATTCCAGACCTTGACGAATCGCTGAAGAGCCGTGATGGTGATCAATGCGAGCATGGCCCACAAGATCCAAATCAGCGCCGAGTCGACTCCGATCGCCTCAAGGAGAAGTCCAAGGCACAGTGCGACAATCCGCTCTGCCCGCTCCATCAGACCACCCTTGGCTTCGAGGCCCAGCGACTCGGCTTTTGCCCGCTGATATGAGATCACTGAAGCGACGGAGGACACGGCGAATGGCAGCAGCGCCATCCGCCCGCTGTAGTAATCGGCGAGGTACCACGCAATCCCGCCGAGGAGCAGCGCGTCGGTAACCCGATCGAGCGTTGAGTCGAGGAAGGCGCCGCGCTGACTAGAGGTTTGGGTGGCCTTGGCCAACGCTCCGTCGAAAAGATCGGGCAACGCAGCAGCGATGACGAGCACAAGGCCGAGCACCAGACGACCCGACGCCACTGCTACTGCCGAAGCGGCCGCAACCGCCAAGCCGACAAACGTGAGGTGATCGGGTGAAAGCCCTGTTCGCCTCAACGCTCTACCGATGGGCCGCACGGCCCTATCCACGGGGCCCCGGAACGCTCCATCAAGCATCAGACCACCGGACCCTCAGGGTTGTCCTCGACCAGATGCTCGACGACGCTGCCATCGACGGCATCGACAAGCACCAGTGCGCGCCGTCGAGGCGGTTCCTCAGCTGAATAGGCGAGAACCCGCCAGGTTGGACGACTCATCACCCCGTGCCAGACCTGTTGGGCGGAGGCGTGACCAATGGGGAATCCCACTGCACGCTGCGCAGAGCCAAGCGCCGCGCGTTCGTCAACAGCCATTCGCCGCCCTGCAAGGAAGCCGTACAGGGCGAAGACGACAAGGCCGACACCAGCGATGAGTGTGCCGGCGTTGACACGTGTGCCTCCAGCGAGT
>JAQCGT010000023.1 GCA_027730505.1 Actinomycetota bacterium
GGAGCAAGGCCCGCGCAGCCGATCCTGAGGCGACTGCGCACCGTCTCGACCATCTCGGCATCGGTGTGGTTTCCGCCGCCAGCCATGACTACCCCACGGCGCTTGGGGCCGATCCCGAGCGGCCGGCAGTTCTGTTCCACCTCGGCTCTCTCGGAGTACTCGATGCACCTCGGGTGGGGATCGTGGGCACGCGCAATGCAACTGCAGCTGGTCGTGCCACTGCTCGAGAACTCGGAGAGGGACTCGCCGCTGCGGGAGTCTGCGTGGTTTCAGGACTCGCGCTCGGCGTGGATGCGGCGGCCCACCAGGGGGCGTTGGCGGTTGGCGCTGACGCGGCGCGAGCGGTAGCGGTGGTCGGAAACGGGCTCGACAGTTGCTATCCGCGCCACAACCTCGGGCTATTCGACGCATTGCGTTCGGAGCACCTCGTCATCTCCGAGTGGCCGCCGGACACACCACCTGACGCGTTCCGGTTCCCCCTGCGCAACCGCATCATCGCAGCGTTGTCCGAGGTTCTTATCGTGGTGGAGAGCCGCGAGCGTGGCGGCAGCCTTCTCACGGCACGCGCGTGCCTCGATCGTGGTGTTGAGGTCATGGTGGTGCCGGGATCGCCGAGATCACGGTCATCGATCGGCACCAATCTCCTCCTTCGCGATGGAGCGACACCGGTCACCTGCGTCGACGATGTGCTCGACGCCCTGGGCTCGGGCGTGCGTCATCTCTCGGTAGCCGCCGCCGGTGGAACCACCGAAGGGATCCGGGCCGAGATCCTTGGGCGTGTTCTGGAAGGACCGACCACGCTTGATGCGCTGGTCGCCGACTGCGACCTCGGGATCGGCGAAGCGGTCGTGGCCGTTGGAGACCTGATCACGTCAGGCCATCTCACCGAGCGCGACGGATGGCTCGAGGCGTGTCGATCAAGACTGGTGCACCCGGGAAGACCCCGGTGAGCGAATACCCTCGGCGGTATGGCCGCCGAAGAACCGATCGACGAGGTGATCGACCTCGGACGATGGCGGCTCGACGACTACGTGGCCTCGCTGACATCGCTGTCTCCCAGAAGTGTCGATGCCTACCGATCCGATATCTCGATGTTCGCAATGTGGGCGGGCAGGCTGCGCGTGCTCGGCCCACCCGAGGTGAACAGAACAGTGGTTCGTCGATACATCGCGAACCTCTCGTCGCGCCAATATGCACAGCGAAGCATCGCTCGAAAAGTGGCAGCGGTCCGGCGGTATTTCGGCTGGGCGGTCGATGCGGGACTGGTTGCCGGTGATCCGACGATCGGGGTTCATGTGTCGGGACGATCAGGTCGTCTGCCGCGCGTACTCGACCGCGGCGAGCTCAACGGGTTGCTCGAACCCGACCACGACCCTGCCGAACCTGTGTGGCGACGTCGCCGTGATGATGCGATTCTCGAGATCTTGTACGGCTCGGGGCTTCGCGTGTCGGAACTGTGCTCGCTCGACACCGACTCGATCGATCTTCAGGGCCAGTTCGTGCGGGTGTGGGGCAAGGGTTCCAAAGAACGCCGAGCTCCGCTCGGCGAGCCTGCGATCGACGCGCTTGCGGCGTGGCTCGAGGTTCGCGACGAGGCCGTCCCGCGTGCTCTCGACGGAGCGCTCTTCGCCAATGAGCGCGGTCATCGGCTCACTCCGCGCGATGTTCGGCGGATCCTCGATCGGAGAAGCCCGACACCGACACATCCGCACGCTCTGCGCCACACGTTTGCGACACATCTCCTCGATGGTGGCGCCGACCTCCGATCGGTTCAGGAGCTTCTGGGGCACGCCGACGTCGGCACCACCCAGCGCTACACCCACGTCAGTCGTGAACGACTTGCGGCGGCGTATCGACAGTCACATCCCAGAGCATGACCCCGCCGCCGCCTCCCGCCGGACAACGTCCTGGGCTCGTCGACGCCGCGACCGAGCTCGAGGAGCAGTGGCGTCGATGGACGCGCCGTCGCTCGACGCCAGCGCGCGATCACCTGATCGTCCATTACTCGCCATTGGTGAAGTTCGTCGCCGGTCGTATCGGAGCAGGGTTGCCGCGGTCGGTCGACCCAGCAGATCTGGTCGGGTATGGAGTGTTCGGATTGATCGACGCGATCGAACGCTACGAGCCGGGTCGCGGCGCCAAGTTCGAGACGTTTGCTGCGCCGCGCATTCGGGGAGCGATCTACGACGGACTGCGAGCGCTGGATTGGGTGCCACGATCCGTTCGCACTCGAGCACGTCGGATCGAGCAGGCGATCACCGAACTCGAGCGTCGCGATGGGGCCGAGCCGAGCGACGCCGATTTGGCCGAGCACCTGGGAATCAGCGAGGACGAGTTGTCGGTTTGGCTGGCATCCGTCGCGACCACCACCGTCGGACCGCTCGACCGGGCCGTTGCGGCCGGACTCGAGCCAGAGGCTGGCGATCGCGACGGCCACCGCATGCCGACGGCAGCGGTCGAGGAGGCCGAGCTGAGGTCGGCGATGCGCCGAGCGATCCGAGATCTGCCCGAACGCGAGCGGCTCGTGCTCGGCCTCTACTACGACGAGAATCTCACGCTCGCCGAGATCGGAGACGTGTTGGGCGTGACCGAATCTCGTGTTTCTCAGATCCACACCCGTTCGGTGCTGCATCTTCGTTCGCGCCTGCGAGCTGCCGAGTTGATCTGATCCTGCCAAGGCCGTGCTGAGGCTCGGGGCTGTCATCGCGGTGGTGATCGGTTCGGTCGTTGCCGCGCCGGACATTCGTGACACGGTCGAGACTTACAGCAGCATCGTCAACGCTCCGGGCACGGCGCAGCCATGCTGGCTCGCCCCTGTCGCGGCACCCGTCATCGACGGCTATCGACCACCCTCGTGCAGGTGGTGTGCGGGTAATCGTGGCCTCGAATATGGATCGACAGCAGGTGACCCTGTCGTGTCGCCGCTCAGCGGCTTCGTTGCGTTCGACGGAGGTGTCGCTGGCGAGCGATATCTCACGGTGGCGCTCGGATCCGGTGCCACCAGGTTGCAGGTCACCATCGGCGGCCTGGAGGCGACGACGCCGAAGCGCGCAGCCGGTTCTTGGATCCGGAGAGGCGACGTCATTGGCCGAGCAACTGGTCCGGTCCATCTTGGCGTTCGGGTCGGCGGCATCTACGCCGATCCAACCAGATGGACCGAGGGGGCAGCTCGGGTGCCGATCTTGGTGCCCCTCGACGGGTCACCCGGAGCCCGACCGCCGGTCGGAGCGACCTGTGCTTGACCGGAGGTGATCCGTTTGGCCGACGGTAACATTCGGGGGTTCCTCCATCCGGAGGTCACCCGTCCGGGCGGTTCCCGGCCTCACATCCACCCGATCCACTGCGGTCGCCTCGGCGTCCGGATCGGTCACCTTCAACCGCAGAGCAGGAGAAAACCCATGGCTGTCATCAGCATGCGCCAGATGATTGAGGCAGGTGCCCACTTCGGTCACCAGACCCGTCGCTGGAACCCCAAGATGCGCCGCTTCATCTTCGGAGAGCGCAACGGCATCTACATCATCGACCTCGACCAGACCCTGGGGCGCGTCGAGAAGGCGTACAGCTTCGTGCGCGAGTTGGTCGCTGACGGCGGCAATGTCTTGTTCGTCGGCACGAAGAAGCAGGCCCAAGATCCCATCCGTGAGGCGGCGGATCGTTGCCAGATGCCCTATGTGAACGAGCGCTGGCTCGGTGGCATGCTCACGAACTTCTCGACCATTCAGATCCGCGTCAACAAGATGCTCGAACTGGAGCGCCAGAAGGCGATCGGTGAGTTCGATCTCATGATCAAGAAGGAAGCGCTCCTCCTCGATCGCGAATTGACCAAACTCCAGCGCAACCTCGGCGGTCTGCGTTCGATGAAGAAGGCGCCCGAGGCGATCTTCGTGCTCGACACGGTCAAGGAGCACATTGCGGTGACCGAGGCGAACAAGTTGGGAATTCCGGTGGTTGCGGTTGTCGATACCAACGTCAACCCGGATGTGATCCAGTTCCCCATCCCGGGCAATGACGATGCAATCCGCGCCAATGCATTGTTCGCCAATGTGATTGCCGAGGCGGTGCTCGAGGGTCGGTACGTGGCCTCGCGCCGTCCCGATGCGGCTCCGGTCATCCCTCCGCCCCCGCAGCGCACGGCCGAAGAAGAGGCGGCGTTCGCTCAGGCTCAGGCTGAGGCTCGAGCGGCCGCCGCCCGCGCCCAGGCCGAGCGCGAGGCCCGCATGGCGGCCAAGAAGGCCGCTGAGGCTGAGGCCCCCGCCGATGAGGTCGAGGCACCCGCTGAGTCCAACGAGTCCGACGCTGCGCCGTCCGACGCCTGAACCCGAGGAGCACCCCCACATGTCGTTCACCGCACAAGATGTGAAGGCCCTGCGCGAGTCCACCGGCGCCGGGATGATGGACTGCAAGAAGGCGCTCGAGGAGACCTCGGGCGATATCGAGGCTGCCAAGCAGTACCTGCGTGAGAAGGGTCTGGCCGCGAGCGCGAAGCGCGACGATCGCGAGAACAACCAGGGCCTCGTCGCTCTCTCGATTGAGGGTTCGTCCGGCGTGATCGTGCAGTTGAAGTGCGAGACTGACTTCGTCGCTGGTTCCGAGCACTTCAGTTCTGAGGCCGCTGCGTTGACCGCCGCCGTGATGGCGGGCGGTCCCGAGTCGGTTGCCGAGCGCACGGCACAACTCGAGGAACTGCGTATTCTCCTGAAAGAGAAGATCGAACTCGGCGAGGTCGTGAAGTTCGACGCTGCCTCGGGCAACGTGCTTGGACACTACGAGCACAACCAGGGTGGCCGAGGCGTCAACGCCGTGCTGGTCGAGATGTCCGGAGCCGATGACGAGTTGGCTCACGATGTGGCGGTCCATATCGCTTTCGCCCGGCCTCGCTACCTGCGCCGCGAGGACGTGCCGGCCGACGTGGTCGAAGCCGAGCGCGCCACGCTCGAGACAATCACCCGCAACGAGGGCAAGCCCGAGCAGGCGATCGCCAAGATCGTTGAAGGTCGCATCGGCGGCTTCTTCAAAGACATCTGCCTTCTCGAGCAGCCGTTTGCGAAGGACGACAAGCAGTCGATCGAGCAGCTGATCGGCTCGGCATCGATCGTCCGGTTCGCTCAGGTCGAGATCGGCTGAAATACTTCACACCATGAGCGAGGCGCCAGCGACAACCACCCGCTGGAAGCGCATCGTCTTCAAGCCATCCGGAGAGGCTCTCGCCGGTCCATCAGGTCGAGGTCTCGACGGCCCGACGCTTGACGCAACCGCAGCCGAGATCATCGACCTGCGACAAAACCTCGATGTGGATGTTGCCGTCGTCGTCGGCGGAGGCAACTTCTGGAGGGGCCGCACCGGCGCAATGGAGGGCATGGACGCCACCCAGAGCGATCACATCGGGATGCTGGGGACCGTCATGAACGCGCTGGCGCTTCAAGATGCCCTGGAGCGCCGTGGTCAGCCCACCCGGGTGCAGTCGGCGATCGAGATGCCCCGAATCGCCGAGCCGTATATCCGTCGGCGGGCCGAACGTCACCTCGAAAAGGGACGAGTGGTGATCTTCGCGGCCGGAACTGGCAATCCGTTCTTCACCACTGACACCGCTGCTGCGCTCCGAGCAGCGGAGATCGAGGCGGATGCGCTGTTGAAGGGGACCCACTCGGGGGTCGATGGCGTGTATGACGCCGATCCGCGGGTGCACTCCGATGCCGTCAAGTACGACGAGGTCGGGTACATGGAGGTCATGACCAAAAACCTGAAGGTCATGGATGCCACTGCGATTGCATTCTGTCGGGACAATTCAATCCCGATCGTGGTTTTCGACATGTCACGGCCCGGATCGCTGCGCGCCATTCTGACCGGTGAGTCGGTCGGCACGATGGTGCACGACCTCGGGTAGCCGGTGGATCACCTCTAACTGTCCCCACGGGGCGGTCGGGGGATGGGTACGCTGTTTGGGTGATCGACGAGACCTTGTTGGACGCCCTCGACAAGATGGACAAGGCCGTACTGCACGTTCAGGGCCAGTTCGCCACCGTGCGGACGGGGCGCGCGGCGCCGGCGCTCGTCGAACAACTGCAGGTCGAGTACTACGGCAGCCAGGTTCCGCTGCAGCAACTGGCGGGCATCCAGGTGCCGGAGGCCAGGCAGTTGCTCATCAAGCCTCACGATCGCGGCTCGATGGCGGCAGTCGAGAAGGCGATCCGGGACAGCGATCTCGGCGTTGCGCCGAACAATGACGGGGTGGTCATTCGACTGAACTTCCCCCCGCTCACCGAGGAGCGCCGCCGCGACTACGTCAAGATTGCGAAAAACATGGCAGAGGACGGCCGGGTTGCCATACGGAACATCCGCCGCGATGCGCGAAAGCACCTCGAGGCCTTCGAAAAGGACGGCGAGATCTCGGCCGACGATCTCGAACGTGCCGAGAAGGAGCTCGACAAGATGACGCACGACCATGTCGAACGAATCGATCAGGGGCTCGGCCGCAAAGAAGCCGAGCTCCTCGAGGTCTGAGAGCGAGGAGGAATCATGAGCGATGACATGTGGGGCGGATCAGGCTCACTCTTCGGCGATCCCGATGATGGTCGGCGCAAGCGCGACGAACCGACGGGGGAGGCGCCGGCGCTGTCGTTCGACGACTCGTCCGGGCCGTTGCCGCATTGGACCGAGCCGCCAACCGGTGAAATTCCTCGACCGGAGGATCCGACGACCGGTGCCGAGCCAGTGCGCGCCATCCATGACGATGACGAGCTGTTGCTTCTCGACGATGATGCGTCGCCGCCGCGGACAGAAGACGAGCTCTGGGCGACGTTCACGGCCGAGCAGCCCGTGTGGCAGCCGACTGACGCTCCTGAGCCAACTCGCGAGACATCGATGGTGCCCTCAGCCGATGCAGTGACCGGTGAGTCACCGACGCAGCGCCCTTCGCGGATTGTGATCGGTACCGATCCGTCCGGTATCGACCGGCCCGATCCGTCCGGTGCGCGACGTCGCCCCAGTGGACGCACTCCTCAGCGCGGTGTCGCCCGCAGCGGGGCACGACCTGCTCGTCCTCGCCCGGGCCCCGGCGCCCCACCGTCGGCAGGGCGAGATCTCCCGATCGCGACGGCGGTCGGTCTGCTCTTGGTGGCGGTGTTCGTGGCTGCGTTGACCTATCGCCCTTGGGCGGTGGTCGCTCTTGTCGCGATCATCCTCGGGCTGGCCGCAGTCGAGTTCTACGACAAGGTCACCGAGAAGGGCTACCGGCCGGCGGTTGTTCCCGGGATCGTCACCTGTGTGACTGCGCCACTCGCTGCATATTGGCTGGGAGACGGCACGCTGCCCCTGGTGATCCTGTTCGGATTCATCGCAACGGCTGGTACCTACATCGGGTCGCGCTCGGTTGACATCGGGCCGCTGCCAAATGTGTCGATAACCACGCTGCCAATGGTGTGGATCGGGCTTGCCGGGGCCTACGCCGCGTTGATCCTGAGGTTCTCGACCACTGGCGAGGTTTTGAGGGCTGACACGGGCACCGACACGTTGTTCATGTTGGCGCTTGCGGTCGTGGCGAACGACGTCGGTGCGTTGTTCGTCGGTGTCGCCGCCGGCCGCACACCGCTGCGGCCGTGGATCTCCCCGGGCAAGACGGTTGAAGGCTTCATCGGTGGTGCGTTGATGACCATCGTGGTGCTCATCGTGGTTGGCATTGGAGGATGGAACAGCACCTGGGACGGGACAGGCGACCTGTTGTTGTTGGCGATCGTCGTCTCGATCTTCGCCCCGATGGGTGACCTCATCGAGTCGATGTTCAAAAGGAACCTCGGTGTGAAGGATTTCGGGTCGTTGGTGAAAGGCCACGGCGGCGTGCTCGACCGGTTCGACGGGTTCCTGCTGACCCTGCCGATCGTGTACTACCTCGCGCTCATCGTCGAGCCGTGGGCCGGCTGAGCCGGACCCGGTGAGCACTGTCCGAGTCGCAGTCGCCGGTTCGTCCGGTTCGATCGGCACTCAGACCCTTGATGTCGTTCGGACGGATCGTGAGCGGTTCGAGGTGGTC
Source organism: Actinomycetota bacterium (assembly GCA_027730505.1). GTDB lineage: Bacteria > Actinomycetota > Acidimicrobiia > Acidimicrobiales > Ilumatobacteraceae > Casp-actino5. Next base: position 8,027 of record JAQCGT010000023.1, read on the forward strand.
GGCCTCTCGGTTGGATCCTCGGTTGACATGGTCGTCGCTCAGGCGCGCGAATTTCTGCCATCGGTGGTGGCTGTGGCGGATCCAGATGCTCGTCGCGAGGTCGCAGCGGCTCTCGCTGACCTGAGAACCATTGAGGTCGTGTCCGATGACTCCCACATCTGCGGGGTCGCCGATGTCGTGATCAACGGCATCGTCGGATTCGCTGGACTGCCGGTGACGATGGCGACGCTCGCAGCGGGGCGCCGCCTTGGGCTTGCGAACAAGGAGAGCCTCATCGCCGCGGGTCCGGTGGTGCGACCTGTCCGCACGACCCCCGGTGCAGAGTTGATTCCCGTCGATTCTGAGCATTGCGCGCTCCACCAGTGTCTGCGTTCTTCCTTGCGTCCCGATGTCGAGTTGAAGCGACTGGTGTTGACGGCGAGCGGAGGTCCGTTCCGAGGTCGCAGCGCAGCAGATCTGGCTCAGGTGACTGTTCAGGATGCGTTGGCTCATCCGACGTGGGCCATGGGTCCGAAGATCACCGTCGACTCGTCCACGCTCATGAACAAGGGGCTCGAGGTGATCGAAGCCCACGAACTTTTCGATGTGCCCGTCAATGCCATCGAGGTGGTGGTGCACCCCCAGTCGGTGGTGCATTCGATGGTTGAGTTCACCGACGGGTCGACGATCGCCCAGTTGTCGATGCCAGACATGCGGCTACCGATCGGCTACGCAATGGGGTGGCCGAATCGGATTGATGCGGCGTTCGGCACCATCGACTGGACGACCCTCTCGCGCCTCGACTTCGAGCCACCCGACCGTGAGACCTTCCCGTGTCTCGACCTCGCGTATGAGGCAGGCCGGACAGGAGGTACGGCTCCGGCGATGTTGTCGGCAGCCAATGAGGTGGCCGTGGACGCGTTCCTCGCCGGACGTATCCGCTGGAATCAGATTCCCAATCTCGTGGTTTCAGTGCTCGATGATGTCGACGTGCTCGAGCCGACCGTGCTCGACGAGGTTATTGAGGCCGATCGTCGGGCTCGTGAGGTCGCGATGTCGCACCTCGATGCCATGATCTGATCTGTCATGTCGACTCCGATGACCCCCCCTGACCAGCCGTGGCCTCCGCCAAGTTCGCAGCGTGTCGGTTTCACGTCCGACGTGCTGGCCGGCGGAGCAAGCGGAGATGACATCGCCCCGATGTCGGGCCCACGCGGCGCGCTTGGGTTGGCTGGTGTCATCGGACTGTTCGTGGTGCTGGCACTGTTCAATATCTGGTGGTTCGTGTTCGCGTTCGGGCTGCTGGTGTCGATCGTCCTCCATGAACTCGGTCACTTCGTCACCGCCAGAGCGACTGGCATGAAGGCCACACAGTTCTTCATCGGCTTCGGACCGCGGCTCTGGAGCATGCGCCGCGGTGAGACCGAGTACGGACTCCGCGCACTGCCGCTCGGAGCCTTCGTCAGGATCGTTGGCATGAACAATCTCGACGAGGTCGAGCCAGCCGACGAGGCCCGGGCCTACCGGGCCAAGTCGTATCCGCGTCGGATGTTGGTTATCACCGCCGGATCAGCGATGCACATGGTGCTCGCGCTGGTGCTCCTGTCCGGGGTGTTTGCGGTAAGGGGGGAGACCACGGCCGTTGATGCGGCAGAGATCGCCGCCGTTGGTGACGGCATGCCCGCTTCCGGAACGATTCTCGCCGGTGATGTCATAACTGCGGTTGGCGGTGTGCCAGTCACCGCTGAGGGAGGCCTGGCTGCTGCGGTGACGGCTCATGCCCCCGGTGACACGGTGATCGTTGACCTTGAGCGCGACGGCACCCCGAGATCTGCCGAGGTGATGCTCGGGTCGAATGCCCTTGTCGGTGGCGATGGTTCGTCGGCGTTCCTCGGCGTGTCGAGTTGGCCCGTGGTCGAGACCGTGCAGCATTCTGTGGTGTCGGCGCCGTTCCACGCCGTGTCGTCGATGGTGGGCCAGGTGGGCGACTCGGTCACTGGTGTGGTGCGGATCCTCAACCCGTCCAACATCGTCGGACACCTCACCGGATCCAATGACGACCCGATGACGCGACCGACGACGCTCGTCGGCATCACCGGGGTGAGCGATGATGTGGGGCGCAACGCCGGTCTGGCTGGTGTGCTCGAATTGCTCGCCTACCTCAACGTGTTCGTCGGAGTGTTCAATCTCTTTCCGCTGCTGCCGCTCGATGGTGGGCACGCGGCGATCGCCACCTATGAGCGGGTGCGGGAGGGTCGCAGTCGTCGGCGCTATCACGTCGACGTCGCCAGACTCATGCCACTGACGATGGCGGTGGTGGCGCTGTTGGCGTTTTTGTTTCTGTCGGGGCTCTATCTCGACATCGTGAGTCCGGTGGGCTGAAGGAGGGCGCATGAAGGTCGAAGGTTGGTCAGGGGAGCGGCGTTCAACCCGACAGATTCAGGTCGGCGGGGTCGCCGTCGGTGGCGGCGCGCCGATCACCGTGCAATCGATGACGGTGACCAAGACCGCCGATGTCGAGGGCACGCTTCAACAGATCTACGCCTTGGCTGCCGCTGGCTGTGACATTGTGCGTTGTACCTGTAATGAGCCCGAGGCGGCGGTCGGACTGGCGCAGATCGTTCCCCGTTCGCCGATCCCTGTCATCGCCGACATCCATCATCAGTACAAGATGGCGCTGGCCGCACTCGAAGCCGGCGTGCACGGCTTGCGTCTGAACCCGGGCAACATCAGACGCCCCGAGCACATCAAAGCGGTGGCGAGCGAATGTCGCGACCGGGCTGTGCCGATTCGGATTGGCGTCAACGCCGGTTCGCTCGATCCGGATCTCTATGAGCGCCATGGCGGCGCAACCCCCGAGGCGATGGTCGAGTCGGCCCAGCGGGAGCTTGACTATTTCGCCGAGGTCGACTTCGATCTCGTGAAGATTTCGGTCAAGGCATCGAGCGTGCCGCTGATGGTGGAGGCATACCGGCAACTTGCTGAGGTGACCGATCATCCATTGCACCTGGGTGTGACCGAGGCTGGGCCGCCGCCGGCGGGTCTCGTCAAGGCGACCGCCGGAATCGCCACGCTGTTGATGGAGGGCATCGGTGACACGATCCGTTATTCGCTCACCGCTGATCCCGTGGAGGAGGCGCGTGCCGGACGTCAGCTGCTCGAGGCTCTCGGTCTCAGGGAGCGCAAGAATGTTGACCTCATCGCCTGCCCTTCGTGTGGCCGCGCGGAGATCGACGTGATCGATGTGGCTCGACGGGCCATGGAAGCATTCGGAGAGCGCCAGATCCCTCTGCAAGTCGCGGTGATGGGATGTGTGGTCAACGGACCTGGGGAGGCCCGCGAGGCTGACATCGGTATCGCCGCTGGAAACAAGCGCGGCCACCTGTTCGTGAAGGGTCGCAATGTGGCGGTTGTCCCCGAGGACGAAATGGTGTCATCTCTCGTCGAGTGGGCCGAGTTCATCCATGAACACGGCACGGACGCAGCGATTGCTCGCGCCGACACCGAGCGGGCCGAGCGTGAGGCCGCTCGCGATCGTTCTCAGTTGCTCGCCGACAAAGGCGACGATGCCAATGATGCCAGCGCTCGAATCGTGGAGATCGGCCGACGTCTCGACGCCTAGACGTCAGTCGATGTTCACGACATCGAGCGGATCGCCTCGTCCACGGCCAGCACTCGACGGGCATTGTCAACGTGGAGGTTTTCGATCATCCGTCCGTCGACGGTGATCACTCCACGTCCCGAGGCGACGGCTTCATCGAACGCTTCGATGACTCGACGGGCATAGGTGACGCTGTCGGCATCAGGGCTCCATACTTCATTGGCCGGGTCGACCTGCGTCGGATGGATCAGAGTCTTACCGTCGAAACCGAGCAGCCTGCCTTGTCGGGCCTCAGCGACGAACCCTTCGGGGTCCCGTACGTCGTTGTACACCCCATCGACGATCACCTTGCCCGCTTCCCGGGCGCCGCACAGAGCGGTCGTCAAATGCGGGACGAGCGCAGTACGTCCGGCATCGGTTCCGCAGCGAAGTTCTTTGACCAGATCGTTCGTTCCCATGACGAGGACCGAGACCCGTGGATGGCTGGCGATCGATCGAATGTCGAATATGGCCGTGGGAGTCTCGACCATCGCCCAGATGGTCATCTCAGTAGGGGCCCCAGCTGCATCGAGACGGCGTGAGACCTCGTCCAGCAGGTCAACTGAGGCGACCTTTGGAATGACGACGGCGGAGGCGCCTGATGAGGCTGCCGCATTGAGGTCGTCTGCACCCCAGGGCGTGTCGAGACCGTTGCAGCGGATCGTCATCTCGCGATGGCCGTACTCACCTGAGGACGCAGCGGCGACGGCGTTGGCGCGAGCGTCGGGCTTGGCCTCGGGGGCGACAGCATCTTCCAGATCCAAGATGATGGCATCGGCAGCGATCGCCTTGGCCTTTTCCAGAGCCCGCTCATTGGCCGCCGGCATGTACAGCACCGACCGGCGTGGGCGCAACGACACATCCACGTCAGCCCCCGATCCCATAGCGCTCAGCCAGTTCGGGATCTGATGCGGCGAGCTGCTCAGCGAGCGTGACAACCACATGACACTGCTTGACCGATGCGTCGTCCTCCATCTTGCCGTCGAGCATGATCGCGCCGGTGCCGTCACCCATCGCTTCGATCACGCGGCGAGCGTGAGCCACCTCCGCCATGGAGGGCGAGAACACCTCTTTGGCCACAGCAATCTGGTCGGGGTGGAGTGTCCACGCGCCGACGCATCCGAGCAGGTAGGCATTGCGGAACTGATCTCCGCAAGCCACGAGATCCCGGATGTCGCCGAATGGTCCGTAGTAGGGAAGGATGCCGGCGGTGACGCAGGCGTCAACCATGCGGGCGAGGGTGTAGTGCCAGAGGTCCTGTTGGAAGTGCTGACGGGGGGCCTCGAGATCATCGGGGTTGGGATCGGCTCGCACGAGGTAGTCGGGGTGACCTCCGCCCACGCGGGTCGTCTTCATGCGACGGTTGGCGGCGAGGTCAGCCGGACCGAGAGAGATGCCCTGCATGCGAGGTGAGGCCAAGCAGATCTCCTCCACATTGGCCACGCCACGCGCCGTCTCCAAGATCGCGTGGATGAGGATCGGTCGTTCAAGACCGGCCTTGGCCTCGAGTTGCGCGAGCAGGCGGTCGGCCCAATGGATGTCCTCTGGGCCCTCAACCTTGGGGAGGATGATGACGTCGATGGCATTGCCGGCTTCGAGCACTGCGGCGGTCATGTCGTCCAGACACCACGGCGAGTCGAGGCTGTTGACCCGAGTCCACAGCTGGGTCGATCCGAAGTCGACGGTCTGGGCCAACTCGACAAGACCTGCGCGAGCAGCTTCTTTGTCGGCCATCGGAACCCCGTCCTCGAGGTTGGCGACGAGAACGTCGACGGTTCCTGCCATTGCGGGGATCTTGGCGCGAACCTTTTCGTTGTTCGGCGGGAAGAAATGAAGCATCCGGCTCGGTCGGAACGGAATCTCCCGAACAGGTTCGGGAGCACCGACGGCGAGGGGCTTGAAGAAGTCCTTTGGAGATCGCACGCCCTGACGCTAGGTGGCTTCGGCCCCGCTGGCGAAACCGCGGAACCATTCCGGAAGCCGGGTGGGACGCCCCTCACGGGTCAGGGCGCCATGGGCGGTGACCGCGCTCGATCTGATCTCGTCGCCAACCGTCAACAGGTAGGCCATCTGAAAGGTGGCGCGTGAGACAGCGCCCATGGCCACGTGAACGTCGACGACATCATCGAAGAGCAGCGGTTGCCGGTACTGGACATGCGCCTCGAGCACGGCCATGTCGATACCGGTCTCGCGAATTTCGTGATAGGGGTGGCCGATGTGCCGGAGATACTCGACGCGGGCCTCTTCGAGATAGGGGAGGTATCGGCTGTGGTGCACGATGCCCATGGCATCGGTTTCTGAGAATCGGACCCGCAGGCGGTGCCGGAAGGGGTAGTCGGACGGATCTGTCGAGGGGCTGGTCCCGATACGCACGGGCCGAACCTAGTCGGGGATGTCGGCGATGATGGCCGGGTGACCCCTGCCGTGCGGTATCTCGACGAGTGTGGAATTGCCTATCGGCTTTGTGAGTACCACCATGTCGACGGTCGTACCGATTTCGGTCTCGAGGCGGCCGAGTCGCTCGGCATCGAGCCGGACCGTGTTCTGAAGACGCTCGTGGTGCTGGCCGATAACACCGAGGCCTGCGCGGTGGTGCCGGTGAGCTCTCGCCTTTCGCTGCGGGCCCTGGCCGCAGCTCTCGGCTCCCGACGTGCCGAGATGTGTCCACCCGATCGAGCGCAGCGGGTGACGGGCTATGTGGTCGGAGGTATCTCTCCCATCGCGCAGAAGCGCGCCCTCACGGTGCTGGTCGACGAGACGGCACAGATCTTCGACGAGGTATTGGTGAGTGGCGGGCGACGCGGTCTCGACATCGCGCTCGCGCCCGATGATCTCATCAGAGCGACTGCGGGACGATTCGCCGACATCGCCCAGTTCTGAATCTGGCCCTGACGTCAGCCCGGACGTCCCGTCGGATGACGGAGCATCGCTTCAATCCGGGCGATGCGGGTGCGGGCTGGTGGATGCGATGCCGCGAGACGTTGGCGCCAGCCGATCGCCCTGGCTCCGCCGCCTGCGGCGATGAGTTTGCGCAACGCCGCGACCATCGATGGACCGAAACCGAGATGGACGACGCGGCGATCGGCCTCGAACTCGGCTCTGTGCCCGACGAGATTGCCGACAGCGTCGCTCAGGTGAACCACGGAGAGCGGAATCCACGAGATTGCTGTCAGCGCAGCAGCAACGACCTTGCCCAGCGCCGTGAGCGCGGCTGAGTGGGATGCGAACGCACTGGTGGCGGCACTAGCGACGTTCTGCAGCCGAAATCCGACCCGGGCCAAAGCGAGAACGGGAATCGACAGCCAGTGCCCGAAGGTGAGTGCCACAGTGTGCAACCCGAGGTGATGGCTGAGTTCGTGGGCGAGCACACCGGAGAGTTCGGTCGGCGTGAGCTCGGTTGCTGCGTAGGAGGTGACGATCACGAGATGACCACCGTTGGCGAATGCGTTGATCTCGTCGGCATCAATGACGCGGAGCACGTACTTCGCCGGGTCGACGCCAGCCGCCCGTGTGACACTCTCCCAAACCGGATTCAGCGCCTCGAGCTCACTCGCCGTGGGCCGCCGCGCACCGAGCGCGGGGGAGAGCACGGCGATCTGCACCGGGCGCCAGAACAGGCACACCCCGGCGACGAGCCAGCCGAGTGGATACCACCACCACCTCCCGGTGATCTGGGCAGAGGCGAGCATCGCATTGATGAGTCGACCGATGGCGATGAGCGTGAGCAGGCAGAATGGTGCGAGTACGGCCAGCGGTGCGAGTGCCGACAGCGCTGAACCCTCGATCCGTCGACCGCCACGCGTCGTTGATGTCGCCGCCACCGTTCTCGAGATTAGGTGCGATGACGCATCGGACGGCGGTCGGCCATCGGGCAGACTGGAGACATGACAGTTGAACCGTCCCTGATGCCCGGTGCTGAGCCGCTCTCCCACTCCGCCGGGTCGTCGACCGGTGTCTTGGTGTTGCACGGGTTCACCGGGAACCCGTCGTCGGTCCGGCCGGTTGCCGAAGCGATGGTCGCCGCCGGTTTCGACGTTGAGATGCCTCGCCTGCCCGGTCACGGCACCTCCATCGAGGACATGATGACCACTTCATGGCAGGACTGGTTCTCCGCCGCACTCAGCGCGTTCGATTCACTCGCCGCTCGCTGTGACAGGGTTGCGGTCGCTGGCCTGTCGATGGGTGGCCTGTTGACGCTCGCCGTCGGCGGCGAGCGGTCAGCCTCCGGGCTGGTCTGTGTGAATCCGGTCGCTCGGATGCGATCTCCTGAAGAGACGGCGATGGTCGACGAACTGATCGCTGACGGAATGACTGTGCTGCCGGGTATCGGATCGGACATAGCCGATCCGGCTGTCACCGAGCTCTCCTACGCTGGCACCCCGCTTGAGCCGCTGCGGTCGATGTTCCTCGAGGGTGTCCGCCCCCGCTGTGAGAACTGGGGGCAACTGTCGGCGCCACTGCTGCTGTTCACCTCTGAGAACGACCATGTGGTCGATCCCGCCGATAGCACTCACCTGGCCTCCACCTACGGTGGGTCAGTCGAGCATGTTTGGCTCGAGAAGTCGTTCCACGTCGCCACACAAGACTTCGATCGCGAACTCATCTGTGAGCGGTCGGTGGCATTCGTGGCCGGTCTCACCTGATCATGCTCGCATCGATCCCGGCTGCCTTCCCGTCCCCTCCCGGCACGGGGATCTCGCTCGGTCCACTCGACATTCGGGCCTATGGGCTGCTGATTGCCATCGGTGCCATCGCCGCCGTCTGGCTCCTTGGCCGGCGACTCGAGGCCGCCGGTACCGGTACGAGAGATGACGCCGCGTCGATTGGAACGTGGGGGGTCGTGGCTGGACTGCTCGGGGCACGGCTATATCACGTGTTCACCGAGTGGGATCGCTTCTCGGACAACTTGGCTGCGATCCCCCAGGTGTGGAAGGGAGGGCTTGGAATCCCAGGTGGGCTGCTCGCTGGTGCGATCGTCGGGGTTCTGCGCGGCAGGTCCCGTGGGGTCAACGTCGCTGATGCCCTCACCGCAGCGGCGCCTGCGATCCCCCTTGCACAGGCGATCGGTCGTTGGGGCAACTGGTTCAATCAGGAACTGTTCGGCCGACCGACTGATCTTCCGTGGGCGCTCAGCGTCGATGCGGCTCATCTCCCGGCGGGATACGACCTCGGAACGACGTTCCATCCGACGTTCCTCTACGAGAGTCTGTGGAATCTGGCGCTGTGCGGTGCTCTCTTGTGGATCGACCGTCATCGACCCCTCGGGGGGAGTCGTCTCTTCGCTCTGTACGTCGCCGGATACGGACTCGGCCGGGTCTGGGTGGAGGGTCTCAGAATCGACCCGGCATCGTCCGTGGGCGGCCTACGTTGGAACCAATGGGTTGCGATCGCGGCGATTGTCGGCGGATTGGTGCACATGTTCTTGACCCGCCAGCAGCATGTCGACCGCAACGTCGGAACTGACTCGGATCAGCCTGAGCCAGGCCAGCGGTAGCCTCCAGCGACGTGTCCGATCGCATCACTTCAGAGGTCGTCGCCAAGGTGGCTCGGCTCGCACGACTCGATCTCTACGACGCCGAACTCGCATCTGCCACAGAGCAACTGAGCGACATGCTCGAACACTTTGCCGATATCGATGCATTGGACCTCGATGAAGTGGAGCCGATGACGCAGCCGTTCGAGTTGGTCAACGTCATGCGGGACGACGTCCCCGGACGGACGCTCGATCGCGATGAGGTGCTTGCCGAGGCACCTGACCCCGTCGATGGACGGTTCGGTGTGCCGCCGATTCTCGGGACTGAGCCATGAGCGAGACGATCCGTTCGATCGTGTCTGCGGTGCGTTCCGGTGCGCGCTCGGCTGTCGACGTCACCCGGGAGCATCTGGGACGAATCGAGGCTCGCGAGCCCGAGATCCACGCCTTCAACCTGGTGCTCGATGATGCGGCGCTCGAACGCGCCGGTGAGATCGACGCAACGGTTGCAGCGGGAGGCGACGCAGGCCCCTTGGCCGGTGTGCCGATCGCGTTGAAGGACAACATGTGCACGAGGGGTGTTCCGACGACCTGCTCGTCTCGGATCCTCGAAGGCTGGAGGCCTCCCTACGACGCAACGGTCGTCGAACGACTCGCTGCTGCCGGAGCAGTGATCATCGGTAAGACCAACCTCGACGAGTTCGCCATGGGCTCGAGCACGGAGAACTCGGCATTCGGTCCAACGAAGAACCCTCTCGACCCATCGCGAGTTCCGGGCGGTTCATCTGGTGGATCGGCAGCGGCGGTCGCTGCCGGCTTCGCTGCAGCGTCGCTCGGATCGGACACGGGTGGCTCGATCCGTCAGCCGGCGGCACTGTGCGGCGTGGTCGGAGTCAAGCCGACGTACGGAGCGGTGAGTCGTCTCGGACTCGTCGCCTTCGCCTCCAGCCTTGATCAGATCGGTCCGTTCACGAACGACGTGGCCGATGCGGCCCTGCTTCTCGAGACGATCGCAGGGCATGACCCGGCTGATTCGACTTCGATTCCCGAGCCCTTCCCCGCGCTCATGCCTTCGCTTGATCGCGGTGTGGTCGGGCTTCGCGTCGGCCGAATCGCCGATCTCCCAGCAGGTGCCGACCCCGACGTGCAGAACCGCGTCGACGCGGCGTTCGAGGCGCTTGCGAAGGCGGGTGCTGAGATCGTCGACGTGACGATTCCGGCCTTCACCTATGGCCTCACGGCCTACTACCTGATCGCCCCGGCGGAGGCGTCGTCGAATCTTGCCCGCTACGACGGAGTGAGGTTCGGGCTTCGTGTACCGGCTGCGGATACCAACGCCATGTACGCGGCCACCCGATCTGCCGGATTCGGTGCTGAGGTCAGGCGCCGGATCATGCTCGGCACCTACGCGCTGTCGGCGGGCTACTACGACGCCTATTACGGCAAAGCGCTGAAGGTGCGACGTTTGATGTCCGACGACTTCGCCGCCGCGTACTCACAGGTCGATGTTCTTCTCACCCCGGCGTCGCCGAGCGTTGCGTTCCCGTTCGGCACCAAGACCGCTGACCCGCTCGCGATGTACCTGTGCGACACCTACACCATTCCCTCGAATCTGACCGGCCACCCGGCGATGAGCGTGCCGTTCGGCACCGGCGCTGACGGTCTCCCGGTCGGGGTTCAGGTGTTGGCGCCGGCGCTCGGCGAGCCGACGATGTTCGCCGTGGCAGCTGAACTCGAACGTGCCGCCGGAGGTGCTCGATGAGCGCCGAGAGGTGGATGTACGAGGGCTACGAGATGGTGGTGGGGCTCGAAGTACATGTCGAACTCGCAACGGCCACCAAGTTGTTCTCGGGTTCGCCGAACCGTTTTGGCGATGAGCCGAACACCAACATCGATCCCGTGACCCTCGGGCTTCCGGGAGCGCTGCCGGTGCTGAACCGGCACGCCGTCGAGTTGGCGATGCGAATCGGACTAGCCCTCGGATGCACGGTGCAGTCGTGCACCTTCGCCCGGAAGAACTACTTCTACCCGGACATGCCGAAGGCCTACCAGATTTCCCAGTACGACCGCCCGCTGAATGCCGACGGTGTGCTTGAACTGCCCGATGGTTCATCGGTAGGCATCGAGCGAGCGCATCTCGAAGAGGACACAGGTAAGAGTTCGCATCTCGGCGGTAGCGGTCGGATCCACGGCAGCGAGGGATCCTTGATCGACTTCAACCGGGCCGGTGTCCCGCTCGTCGAGATCGTGAGCCGTCCCGACATCACCTCACCCGATCAGGCCCGTCTCTATGCGAGCGAACTCCGCGCGATCCTCGTGGCTGTCGGAGCGTCCGACGCCCGAATGGAGGAGGGGTCGATGCGCGTCGATGCCAACGTGAGCATTCGGCTCCCGGGAGACCCGCTTGGCACGCGTTGCGAGATCAAGAACGTGAACTCGGTGCGTTCGCTCGGTCGAGCGATCGATTACGAGGCCCGGCGGCAGGTGGCGATGATCGAGGCGGGCGAATCGGTACGCCAGGAGACCCGTCACTGGGATGAGGGCGATGGGCGCACGCACACGCTTCGGACCAAAGAGGATGCCGACGATTACCGGTATTTTCCCGAGCCCGATCTCGTGCTGGTCGCGCCCGATGCCGCCTGGATTGACGCTGTCCGCGCTGCGCTCCCGCCGCTCCCGTCGGTTCGCCGTCGGATACTCGCCGATGCCACGGGCCAAGAACCCGATGCTGAGTCGGTGATGACCGTGGTTGAGCGTGGTCAGGACGGCTACGTGCTCGCCGTCGCTGAGGTAGGAGGAAGCGCCGAACGGGCGTTGGTCCATGTGAAAGAGGCGTTTGCCGAAGCCGGGAACTCCCCGGCGCTTCCTGCGGCGAGCCTGGCAGCGCTCACGCGCATGGAGACCGAGGGCCGGCTCACGGCGACTCAGGCCAAGACGGTGTTGGCCGAAATGGTGGAGGCCGGCGCCGGTGATCCGGAGGCGATCGCCGCCTCACATGGCTTCGAGGCGATGGATTCGAGTGAACTCGAGTCGATGGTCGCCGCCGCAATCGCCGCAGATCCCGAGGCATGGGCGAAGTTCTGTGCGGGTGAGGGCAAGGCCATGGGTGCGCTCGTGGGTCATGTCATGAAGGCCTCGCGTGGTCAGGCCGATGGGAAAGCAGTGACAGCGATGCTCAACGCCCGTCGCGATTCCTGACTGTCGCCTCAAACGGCCAGAGCCCCGACGGTTAGCGTGTCAGCTATGACCGGTGAAGTGAACGAGACCTCCGTCGACATCAAGCCGCGTTCGCGCGACGTCACCGACGGCATTCAGAAGGCGGCATCGCGGGCTATGTTGCGTGCGGTCGGTCTGACCGATGACGACTGGGAAAAGCCGCAGGTCGGCATCGCGTCGTCGTGGAACGAAATCACGCCGTGCAACATGAGCCTTCGCCGGCTCGCCGAGGCAGCCAAGGATGGTGTCGGTCGAGCTGGCGGTGTGGGTCTCGAGTTCGGCACCATCACCGTGTCCGATGGCATCTCGATGGGTCATGAGGGCATGCGGGCATCGCTGGTCAGCCGCGAGATCATCTGCGACTCGGTGGAGGCCGTGGTGCACGCCGAACGTCTCGATGGCGTCGTGGCGCTCGGCGGTTGTGACAAGTCGATGCCAGGCATGATGATGGCCATCGCTCGCCTCGATCTTCCCGGGGTGTTCGTCTACAACGGTTCGACGCTTCCCGGCTACCTCAATGGCAAGGCGCTCGACGTGACGAGTGTCTTCGAGGCGATTGGAGCATGCGCAGCGGGGGCGATCACCCCCGAGGAATTGCATGCCATCGAGTCGAATGCCTGCCCGGGCGAGGGTGCCTGCGGAGGCATGTTCACGGCGAACACCATGTCATCCATCGGCGAGGCGCTCGGACTCAGCCTTCCGGGTTCGGCGTCACCGCCGGCGGTCGACCGTCGTCGTGAAGACGACGCGCGCCGTGCTGGCGAGGCGGTGCTCAACATGCTGCGGATCGGCCTACGGCCGCATGACATCTTGACCAAGGGGGCATTCGAGAACGCCATCGCTCTCGCCAACGCCGTCGGCGGTTCGACAAATGCGGTACTGCACCTATTGGCGATCGCCAACGAGGCGGGCGTCGCACTCGATCTCGACGACTTCAATCGGATCGCGGCGAAGGTGCCGCACTTCGCCGACATGAAGCCGGGTGGAAAGTTCCACATGACCGACCTCGACCGCATCGGTGGGGTGCCTGTCGTGTTGAAGCACCTCCTCGAAGAGGGTCTGTTGCACGGCGATGAGGTGACGGTGACCGGCAAGACGATGGCGGAGAACCTCGCCGAGATCGACCCGCCCGCACCTGACGGCACGGTCGTCTACCCGATCTCAACGCCGATCAATGCCGAGGGGGGCTTGAACGTGCTGACCGGCTCGCTCGCACCGAGCGGATCCGTCGTGAAGGTGGCAGGACTGACCAAGGAGCAGCGCACCTTCGAGGGTCCAGCTCGGGTGTTCGACGGCGAAGACGGAGCGATGGCTGCGGTGATGAGCGGAGAGATCGAACCCGGGACGGTCATCGTGATCCGTTACGAGGGTCCCAAGGGCGGTCCGGGAATGCGGGAGATGCTTGCGATCACGGGTGCGCTGAAGGGTGTGGGCCGTGGCGCAGACTGTGCGCTGATTACCGACGGCCGCTTCTCCGGCGGAACGTGGGGCTTCTGCATCGGTCACGTCGCTCCCGAGGCGGTCGACGGTGGACCGATCGCGTTCGTGCAAGACGGTGACGTGATCCGGATCGATGTGCCGACGTTGGCTCTGGACTTGCTGGTCGATGACGACGAGATGGCACGGCGTCGCGAGGGCTGGCAGCCAAATGCGCCCCGCTACACCAGTGGGGTGCTCGGCAAGTACGCCCGGTTGGCCCAGGGCGCCGAGAAGGGTGCAATCACCAATCTGGTGTGATGCCTATGGACGGGCTGGAATCCGTTCCGTCACGGCCCGCCAGCCGATGATGCCGAGGGCGGTGAACGCCGCGGCCACGATGATGAAGGCGAGGGCGATGCCGTCGCCGAACACGAGTCGGCGCAGTGCCATGCCGCCGACGAGGGTGACAGCCCACACAGTGGCTCCGATGCGGGCGGCGAACGGCTTGCGTCGGATCGTCGGAGTTGCTGCCCACGCCAGCGTCAACGCGAGCGCGAATGGTGCCAGCGTGGAGAGATAGCCGACGAATTCGGAGCCGCTGTCATGTTCGGCGCGTCCGACGAGTACGAACACGATGAGGACTGCAAGGTCGGCGAGAAACGCGATGGCCGGTCGTCTCATCGACGTCAGATTGGGCTGAAGGTTCCGAGACCGCCACGGAAGAACAGCAAGGGGTCGCCGTCTGCTCCGCCGAGCGCTTTCACGGCGCCGAGGACGAAGTAGTGATCGCCCATCTCGATGACTTGCTCGGTCTCGCAGTCGATCCAGGCAAGCGAACCATCGATAACGGGCGCGCCCGTCGCCTCGGTGTGCCAGTCAAGCCCGTCGAAGCGTGATCCATCGTCGGATGATCGGGCGAAGGTCCAACAGGTGTCGCCTTGTCCGGCTCCGAGCACGTTCACACAGAAGCTCCCGGCTGGTGCCATCGCTTCCCACGACGATGACGTCCGTCCCGGGAGAAAGCCGACGAGCGGCGGGTCGAGTGAGACCGATGTGAACGATCCGATCGTGAGTCCGACTGGCTCGGCACCGTTCATTCCGGTCACGACGGTGACTCCGGTGGGGAAGTGTCCCAGGACACGGCGGAATTCGTTCGGATCGATGCTCGGCATGGTGCCGAGACTAGGCGATCGGCGATATTTGGCTGAGGTGGCTCCGATCTAGATTCAGCCCATGGACGCCGCCGAGGAGAAGTCACGTCTACGCCGGGTGATGCGAGATTGGCGCCGCTCGCTGTCCGATCAAGAACTGGCTCGCCGCTCCCGTATTGTGGTCGAACGGCTGACGAATGATCCGGCGGTCTCGAAGGCGAACCATGTGATGGGGTTCACGGCGGTTCGCGGTGAACCCGATCTTGGAACCCTCGGGTCAGTGGTGCGGGCGCGTGGAGCCCGATGGTCGGTGCCAGAGGATGACCTCGACCGGTCGGTCCCCGATGTGGTGATCGTTCCGGGCGTGGCGTTCACCACCACCGGTGACCGTCTCGGCCAGGGTGGCGGTTGGTACGACCGTTTTCTCCCCGGCCTTCCCAAGTGCACCGAGGTGATCGGCGTGTGCTTCGCTGAGCAGCTGCTCGAGACGCTGCCCATCGAAGCACACGACGTCGTCGTTCACCGTGTGGTCACCGATTGCAGTGGTGACGATCAGGTCTCGTCGTAGTACTCGCGCCCGAGGTGGGTGATCTGCTCCTCGCCCATCATCCAGCGCAGCGTGTTCTTCAACTTGGTGAGCTGGATGAAGAGATCATGCTCGGGGTAGAGCCCCGGGGCCACCATTGGCGCCTTGTAGTAGAAGCTCAGCCACTCCTGGATGCCGCCCAGTCCGGCTCGCTGGGCGAGGTCGGAGAACAGCACGAGGTCGAGTGCGAGGGGAGCGGCGAGGATCGAGTCGCGGCACAAGAAGTCGATCTTCAGCTGCATCGGGTAGCCGAGCCAACCGAAGAGGTCGATGTTGTCCCATCCTTCTTTGTTGTCGCCACGTGGTGGGTAGTAGTTGATCCGAACCTTGTGGTAGACGTCGCCGTAGAGCTCGGGGAAGCGCTCGGGTTCGAGGATGTGCTCGAGCACTCCGAGCTTCGACTCTTCTTTGGTCTTGAAGTTGTCCGGATCGTCGAGCACTTCGCCGTCACGGTTGCCGAGGATGTTCGTGGAGTACCAGCCGTTGAGGCCGAGCATGCGGGCTCGCAGCATCGGTCCGATCACCGTCTTGATGAGCGTCTGGCCGGTCTTGAAGTCCTTGCCTGAGATCGGAACCCCCTTCTCGACCGCGAGTTCGCGCAGCGCGGGGATGTCGACGGTGAGGTTGGGAGCACCGTTGGCGAATGGGACGCCTTCGAGGATGGCGGCATAGGCGTAGAGCATCGAGGGGGCGATCGTCGGGTCATTGGCATCGATGGCAGCCTCGAAGGCTTCGATCGAGGCGTGGGCGGGACCCGGCTCGATGAAGATCTCGGTCGACGCGGCCCAGATCATCACCACTCGCTCCAAGTTGTTCTTGTCGCGGAATGCGTTGATGTCGGCGCGAATTGATTCGAGCATGCCGCGCTTGGAAATGGTGCCGATGGTGTGTTCGCCGTCGAGGCGCTTGACGTATTCACGATCGAAGGCGGCCTTCATGGGTTGCACTGATCGGAGTGCATCAGACACGGCTTCGAGGTGTCGGCCGGCCTCGAGCACACCGGCGCGTTGGGCAGCGACGTAGGCGTCGTCGGGGAACGGGTCCCAGGCTCCGAAGACGAGATCGTCGAGAGGGGCGAGCGGCACGAAGTCACGGATGAGTGGATTGCGATCGTCCGTACGGCGGCCGAGGCGAATCGTGCCCATCTGGCTCAGGGCTCCGATTGGCGCGGCGATGCCTGCCTTGGCGAGTTCAACACCGGCGATGAGCGTCGAGGACACGGCGCCGAGTCCGACGGTGAGAATGCCGAGTCGGCCCTCGGCGGGAGCGGGTGGGAACACGGTGGGTTGCGTCACGTCGGTTGACGCTAAGGGAGTGGACATCGCTTGTTTCATATCACATTGTCATAACAAAGTTGCGGTGCCCGAAGTTTGCGTTCCCGCTGATGGGGTGGCAGACTCTCGACCGATGCATGCCGCTCTTCCTTCGGTTCTCAGCCTTGTAGTAGGCATCCGGTAGCGCACCGGATTCGAACACCGCGTGCGCTCCGACCTCCCGTAACCGGGGGGTCGTTCCGTTTTTCAGCCCCTTTCCCAGCCCTGCCCCTCAGGAGATGACATGAGTACCAACCAACCCGACCGGATCACCGGGGCCCAAGCCCTGATCAGGGCGCTCGAGATGGAAGACGTCGACACCATCTTCGGGCTCCCCGGTGGGTGCATCCTCCCGGCCTACGACCCATTGCTCGAGTCGTCGATCCGTCACGTGCTCGTGCGTCACGAGCAGGGAGCAGGCCACATGGCCGAAGGGTATGCCCATGTCACCGGTCGCCCGGGCGTCGCCATGGTCACTTCTGGGCCAGCTGCGACCAACCTCGTCACACCGCTCATGGACGCCTTCATGGACTCGATCCCGATGATCGGAATCACCGGCCAGGTCGGCACCGGCGCCATTGGTTCGGATGCCTTCCAGGAATGCGACACGGTTGGCATCACCCGGTCGTGCACCAAACACAACGAACTCGTCATGTCTGCCGACGACATCCCGCTCGCAGTCCGACAGGCGTTCCACATTGCCACCACTGGCCGGCCGGGCCCGGTTCTGCTCGACGTTCCCAAGGACGTCCTGCAGAACGAGATGACGTGGTATTGGCCGACCGATGAGGAGGTCCGGGCATCGCTTCCGGGTTACCGCCCGAACACCAAGGGCCATCCCCGCATGATCAAAGAGGCTGCCCAGATGATCCTGGCTGCTGAGCGTCCGGTGCTCTATGTCGGCGGGGGCATGCTCAAGGCCCGTGCTGCCGAGGCGTTGCGTGAACTCGCCGAACTCACCGGCATCAATGTCGTCACGACGCTGATGGCTCGCGGCGTGTTCCCCGATGACCACCCGCTCAACCTCGGCATGCCCGGAATGCACGGCACGATTGCGGCGACCACGGCGATGCAGCGGTCCGATCTGTTGATCACCCTCGGTGCCCGCTTCGACGACCGAATCACCGGCAAGGTCGACGGCTTCGCTCCTGATGCGAAGGTGATCCACGTCGATATCGACCCGGCCGAACAGGGCAAGGTTCGTCGACCTGACGTCCCCATCGTCGGTGACTGCCGCCTCGTGACGGTTGAGCTGATCGAGGCCATCCGTGAACTGCTCGCATCGGGCGTTGCCCAGGCCGACATCTCCGAATGGAAGAGTCGGGTCTCTGGCTGGCAGGAGATCTTCCCCCTTACGTACGACGCCGCTGAGCCCGGTGCTGCTCTCAAGCCGCAGTTCTGCCTCGAGCGTCTACGTGATTCGTCTCCTGAGGACACCATCGTCGTGTCGGGTGTTGGACAGCACCAGATGTGGGCGTCGCTGCATTGGCGCTTCAATCATCCCTACACCTGGGTCAACTCGGGAGGTCTCGGCACGATGGGCTTCTCCATTCCCGCTGCGATCGGCGCCAAGATGGGGCGTCCCGACGCCACTGTGTGGGCAGTTGATGGCGACGGCTGCTTCCAGATGACAGCCCAGGAGCTGGTCACGGCGACGGTCGAGCGCATCCCGATCAAGGTCGCACTGCTCAACAACTCATATCTGGGCATGGTGCGTCAG
>JAQCGT010000143.1 GCA_027730505.1 Actinomycetota bacterium
CTCTAGCTCAACGGCAGAGCAGTGGACTCTTAATCCATTGGTTCTGGGTTCGAATCCCAGGGGGCGGACAACACGGCTGCGTCAGCGCCGCATCAGACGAACACCATGCCGCCGTCGACCATGATCGACTGGCCGGTCATGGCAGACGATTCCCCTGAAGCGAGCAGCACCGCCAGCGGACCGCACTCCTCGGGTTCCAGGTATCGCCCGATGGCGATCCTCGAGAGCATTGCGGCGTGAACGTCAGACGGCGAGGTGCCGATCGCTGCGGCCTGCTCTTGTTCGAGAGCGTCACTCATGTCGGTGTGGACGAGGCCCGGACAGAGAGCGTTCACCGTGATTCCTGACAGTGCGTACTCAAGTGCCAAGCATCGCGTGAGCCCGATCACTGCGTGTTTGGACATGTTGTACACAGCTTGATTGCGCGATGCCCACTTACCCGCCGACGACGCGATGTTGATGATTCGGCCGAACCCGGCATCAGTCATGTGCCCCAGCACCGCTTGACACATGTGGAACGTGCCATCGACGTTGACCGACATCACTCGCGAGTACTCCTCAACCGTGTAATCAGCGAAACGCCTAGAGATGTAGACCCCTGCTCCGTTGACGAGGATGTCTATGCCTTGGAGGGACGCGATTGTGTTCTCAACCGCGCGCCTGCACTCCTCGGCGTCGCTGACATCAGCCTTGATACCGACGACGCGGCGACCCGATCGCTCGAGCACCTCCGTCGCAGCCGACAACTTGGCGTCGTTCGTACCCACGATCGACACGTCAGCGCCCTCGTTAACGAAGGCATTGGCGATAGCGAGTCCAATTCCGCCGTTGCCGCCAGTGATCAGCGCACGAAGCCCCTCAAGCTTCATGACCCCGCCATCGCGATCACGATTCGTTCGAGCATCTCAGGTGACGTGGCGAAGTTGAGCCGAACGAAGCCCGAGCCCGGCTCACCGAACTGCGGGCCCGGGCTCACGTCAACCCCGCGCTCCATGAACAGCTGTCGTGGTTCGTCACCGGAGCCGAACGCGCTGCAGTCGAGCCACGCAAGATACGTGGCCTCGGGTGGTGTGTACGCGACCTCGGGGAGGTGCACGGCAAGCAGATCGGACAGGGCATGACGGTTCTCGTCGAGCACGCCCATGACCGCCCGCTGCCACTCATCACCATCGGTCCAGGCCGCCACCGCAGCCTCGACGCCGAACAGGTTGGGGGCACCGAACCAGTGGTCGGGATAGTCGCGCAACGCAGCGTCGAAACCTTCATGGCCGACGTGCATAACCGCCCAGCGCAAGCCAGCGAGATTGAACGCCTTCGACGACGAGGTCACGGTGATCGTGCGCGCTTGGGCGTGAGCACCGACCGATGCGAATGGAATATGGCAACCGGGTTCATACACGAGGTCGGAATGGATCTCATCGGAGATGACCACCATGTCGAACTCGACAGCGAGTTCAGCGATTCGCGACAACTCCGATCGATCGAACACGTGCCCCGTCGGGTTGTGAGGATGACACAAGATGAGCGCCTTGGGTTGTTCCCGGGTGAGGACGGCAGCGAATTCGTCGAGGTCGAACGGTGCCGCTACCAGTCGGCGGTCCATGTCGCGCAATGTATGAAGGAACGGGTGATACGCCGGCAGATGCAGCGCGATCGCATCACCTGGATCGGTGAGCATTCCAACCGCTAGCCGCACGCCCTGCAGCACATCAGCCAGGTCACGCACTTGGTCGACATCGATGTCCCATCCGTATCGGCTGTGCATCCGGTCAACAAAGAGTCGCGCCGCGGGAGACGGACCAGTACCCCAGTTCGGGTAGCCGAGCGCTCCGTTCGCCAGCAGCGACGAGAGCCGTTCCGTCACCGCCGGAGCAACAGGGAAGTCCATGTCTGCGACCCAGGCTGCCAGCAGCCCCGGGTGCAGTTGCCACTTCACACCGGGACGTGCCGCCAAGCGTTCCGGGTCGAGCGATCGAAGGCCAAAGGGATCAGTTGTCACGGCGCCTCCCCAAGTTCGAGACCAAACGATGCTGCCCGTTCACGCATGAACACCGGAATGCCCCAGTCGCCCTGCGACTCTGCCCGACGGTACGCCGGACCTCCTTCGGCCCACTCGTGACAGGTCCCAATGTTCATCTTCCACGACTCGTCATCTGGATCACGACCGAATCCCATTCGCAAGGCTGGCGCGTCACCTTCAGGAGTCTCGAAGGTACGCATCGACCAAGCACATTGAACTGCAACCGGGCCCATTGCGAGCAGAAGAGCCGTGGTGTGGGTGCATCCACGCGGCCCACCAAAGAGTTCTCGGACCTTGTTCGAAAAGCCTCGGGCGATCGAGAGGCCTTCAAGATTTCGGTAGTGATCGGTAATCATCGAACAGGTGGAGTGCGGAAAGGTCTGGAAGACGACCTGCGCCCGCTCGATGGTCAACGTCGGGTAGCCCACCTCGAGTTCGACCACCATGTGGTGCACGGTGATCGGCTCCGGATCGTGAGAGATGTAGAGACCCGGTGGCTTCTGATCGCGCACAGCGCCGCGAATGAGGATTTTGTCCTGCGCCAGTCGATATGCCCGCACCCGGTACTCCCGATCGTGGATCGGCACGAGATCCGAATCGTCCGGAAGGATGTCGTCACCGAGGAATCGGGCACTTGTGGCGGTCATGCCTCGATGATCGCAGAGTCGCCTCCGTGTAGCCGAACGAGACCGGTACCATCGCCGCGGTGAGAGGCCTCGGACGCGTGCTCGTCATCGCCGACGATCGGGACGCACACATGGCAACGCTTGCCGAGGACGTTTGCCGGGTGCTCACACGACGTGCCGTCTCCGTCGAGTGCATCGGACTCAATGGCTTCGAGCCTGCTATGTCGGAACGGGAGCGTCGGGCCTACGAGAGCGACACACCGATCTGCGACGACGCAGTGGCGACGTCTGCCGACGCAGTCCGCCGTGCCGACAGTTTGGTGTTCGTGTGTCCGACGCTCAGCAATGGGCTCTCAGCCCCGGTCAAAGGATGGCTTGACCGCGTTCTCGTGCCCGGGGTTGCGTTCCTACTTGATGAACGGACCGGCCGGGTGCGACCAGCACTCGGACATATCTCGACCCTCGGCTTGATCGCCGTGGACGATCGGTCTGCGCTGCGACGGTGGCTTGAGCACGACAACGCTCGTCGCGTGATCTTCCGTGCGTTACGACTCGTCTGCGGGCTCAAGACACGCACCCGGTCGTTGCGGGTCACCACCGCCGTCCTCGATCGTGAGGCTGACCTGGCCGTCGCCCTGCAGAGGATGACCCGATGGTGACGACAGTCGTCCACTGTCACCCGGTCGCGGATTCGTTCGCCCGCGCAGTTACCGACACCGTCATCGACTCGGTCATCGATCGAGGCGCACGACACCATGTCATCGACCTGTACGTGGACGGGTTCGATCCCAGGCGACCCGACCCGACTGTGGTGGCAGAGCACAGAGAACTGTTGGCATCCACGGGACTACTGATTCTGGTGTATCCGACGTGGTGGAGTGCCCAACCCGCGATGCTCCAAGGATGGTTCGACAGTGTGTGGGCTCGCTCGGAGACCGACGCCGGATCGTTTGCGTCCATCAGTCGCGTCATCGTCTGCACCACCCACGGCTCACCCAAGTGGCTCAACGCCCTCGAAGGCGAGAGCGGCAAACGAACCGTCAGCCGCTACCTCAGGTCACGATGTGCGAAGCGCTGCCGCTTCACCTGGATTTCGCTCTACGGCATGGACGGCATCGACCACGAGACTCGGCGAGCGCACCTCGGCAAAGTGAGCCGAGCGATCAGACGCTTCGTTGGGCGCTGATCGCGGCGGCCACATCGCCCGCCACCCGAGCGTTGTTCTCAGCCAGCGCGAGGTTTGCTGGAAGACTCCGCCCGTCGGTCGCCTCAGCAATTCGACCGAGCACAAACGGAGTGATGGCCGCACCAGTGATGCCAGCGCGCTCGCAATCTTGGAGCGCCTGGACAAGTGTCGCATCGAGGCGCTCGGCGTCGAGTTCACTCTCCACCGGAATCGGAACCGCAAGGAGGACACCCTGGTTCGACCTCGTGCGCGAAGCCCACACCCTGGCAACCTGCCCCGCTGTCTCGACTCGGTGCGGCACATCCAGGCCGCTGGAGCGGGTGTAGAACGCCGGAAAATGCTCGGTCTGCCAACCGAGCACAGGAACCCCGGCCGTTTCAAGATGCTCAAGTGTGCGGGCCAGATCGAGAAAGGCCTTCGCCCCTGCCGACACCGTCACGAGCGGTCGGCCAGCGATCGCGTCCAGATCGGCGCTGATGTCCGAGGTCAGTTCGACGCCACGATGCACACCGCCAATACCTCCGGTCGCGAACACGGCCACACCGGCCGCATCGGCCAGGGCCAGAGCCGCCGACACTGTCGTCGCTCCGTAGTCCCATCCCATGGCGAGGGCAACAGGGATGTCCCTCTCCGCCATCTTGCGCGCAGGGCCACAGATCCGTTCCCGTTCATCGGGCTCGATTCCCACTCTCGC
>JAQCGT010000144.1 GCA_027730505.1 Actinomycetota bacterium
GGTCGGCCCTCGCCCCGAACGTCCTGAACTCATCGGCGATATCGCAAAGCAGGTTCCCGGCTACGAACGCCGACACGAGTTGCGTCCAGGTCTGACCGGACTCGCTCAGGTGCAGGGCCGCTATCACACCGATGCTGCGTTCAAGGTGGGCCACGACCTGCAATACCTCGTGAACTGGTCGCTCGTTCTCGACGTGCAGATCATCGTGCGCACCGTCTGGGTGGTGCTGGCCCGCCGTGTCTGAGTCACCCGAATCCGACAACGCAACGTGGCCGTCGGTGTCGGTGGTGATGCCGGTACTGAACGAAGAACGGCATCTCGAACACGCCGTGCGTTCGATCTTCCAACAGGATTACCCGGGTGACGTCGAGGTGTGCCTCGCACTCGGACCATCCGCCGACGCCACGAACGATCTGGCGGCGCGCTTGCAGGACTCCGAGCCGCGACTGCGCACCGTCGACAACCCAACCGGCAAGACCCCTGCCGGTCTGAACGCTGCCATTCGAGCCACGAGAGGAGACATCGTCGTGCGCGTCGACGGACACGCGGTGCTCTCGCCGGGATACATCACCCGTGCCGTCGAAACTCTGCAACGAACCGGTGCCGTCAACGTGGGTGGTGTGCAGCACGCCGTTGGCACCACACCTTTCGAAGAGGCGGTGGCATCAGCCATGGCGAGTCCGTTCGGCATGGGTGGTGCGAAGTTCCACACCGGAGGAACCGAAGGCCCGGTCGACACCGTGTATCTCGGTGTGTTTCGCCGTGACGCGATCGAAAGCGTCGGGCTCTTCGACGAATCACTCGTTCGCAACCAGGACTACGAACTCAATATCCGCCTGCGCAATGCCGGAGGCACGGTGTGGTTCGACCCCGAGTTGAGCGTGGAGTACCGACCTCGACCCACACTCCGTGCGCTTTCCCGCCAATACGCCGAATACGGAGCCTGGAAGCGTCACGTCCTTCGGCTGCATCCGGGTTCGCTCAAATTCCGACAGGCCGTACCACCAGTCGCTCTGATCTCGATGGTGGTGGCGATCGCTGTATCGCCCTGGTTCCCACTCGCTCTCGCGGTTCCGGCCGCGTATGTCGCCTCTGTCGTTGCGAGCTCAGCCGTCACCTCACGGCGCCACCTGGCCCGCCTCGTGGCCATCTTTCCCACCCTGCATCTGAGTTGGGCCTGGGGTTTCTTGGCCCGACGGCGCTGACTCCGATCGTTACTCTGTGAGAGTCATGGACTCCACCTCGCAGCCAACATTTTCTAATCTCGAAGCAATACGTCAAGTAATCGGCGCCTTCAAGGCCCGCCTCATCGTCTTTGGAGTGTGCACAGTTGGGGTGGGGCTTCTCGAAGCATTCTTTTTGGTGGTTGTCACTCGAAGCGCCTTGTCGATAGCCGATGGGCTCGACCGAGTTGGTATCGCAAGAAGCTGGAGCGCATCCATCAGCACGGCAATTCTTGTGTGTGTTGTTCTGCTTCTGCTGCGATTTCTCTTCAGTTATCTGACTCTGAGAGTGCAGACGGGACTTCAATACCGAATCACAGCCGGATTTCGCCGTGATCTCGGTTCCGCATACTTGGCGGCCACGTGGGCAACTCAGAGCCGTCAGCCCGTCGGTGCTCTCCAACAACTCGTAGTGCAGTTTCCCACGAACATTTCGAGCCTGGTCTTTCAGCTCTCGAACGCAATAGCGGGAGGTTTGAGTCTGCTCGCTCTGATGGGTGTGGCTCTCTTCGTCGATGGTAAGTCCACTCTGATCATCCTCGGATCGCTTGCGGTGATTTCGTCAGTTCTGGTGCCCATGCGCCGTCGAGTCTCATCCCGCTCACGAAACACAATGAATCACCAGATCCAATTCGCTGAACAGATTGCGGAGATCAGCGATCTGAGCCTTGAGATCAAAGCGCTTGGAGTTACTCGCGAAGCAACCGGGAAACTCAACGACGCGATCAGCGCTGAAGCAGACGCTTCTCGGCGTCTCAACTTGCTAGCAGGCATGATGTCACCGTCATATCTCGTCATGGCCTACGGGGCGATTCTCATCGCCCTCCTCTTTCTCAGTACGATTCCAACCCGTGATCTGAACGAAGTTGGGGCAGTCATGCTCATCATGCTGCGGTCGCTCTCATATGGCTTGCAACTGGAGCAAGGATCGATCGCAATCAATCAGTTCGCTCCGTATGCGGAGAAAATCGTGGCGACTCGCAATGAATTCCGCTTCGGATCTGAGTCAACCGGGACGATCGACATCGAAACAATTGAAGAAATTGAACTTCGAAGCGTGAACTTCAGCTATCCGGGACGTCCACCTGTTCTCAACGAAGTTTCGTTTCGGCTCAGTAAGGGCCAGGTTGTAGGCATAGTTGGCTCCTCGGGTGCGGGAAAAACCACTCTTGCGCAGATTCTGCTGGGATTGCAGGCTCCTGTCTCCGGATTCCTCATGGTGAACGGTTTGGACCGTACCCAAATCTCCGATTCATCTTGGAGAAGAGTTGCAGCATACGTACCCCAGGACTCCAAGTTGCTGGCTGGCACGATCGACGACAACGTGAAATTCTTGCGTGAGCATGTCACCGTTACCGATGTCGATGAGGCGCTGGTGGCCGCCAACTTGCTTCTACCCGTTGACCGTTTCCCTGAGGGAAAAAACACGGATCTCGGCGTAGCCGGACGCCAGTTCTCGGGAGGACAGAGACAACGTCTGGCTGTAGCTAGGGCACTGGCAACCAAGCCATCGGTGCTCGTTCTTGACGAGCCCACATCGTCGCTCGATGTGGAATCCGAGAACGTCATCATCGAAACCATGAACCGACTGAAAGGTTCAGTCACCACCATCGTGGTCACGCACCGTGAATCAACCCTACGCGCGTGCGATCGGATCTTCCTCGTCGACCAGGGAACGGTCACCGAAACCACCGCCGAGCGCGTGACTCCCGATCAACTCGACGACCATCGATGACCGGCGCGCATCCCTTCGATCACACCCACGAACCGCGCCCCGTCAGAATTCCAGCTCAAATGGGCCCGAATGTCCTGCCATGCGCTTTGTCCATGCTCGCCCCGCATTGCCGGGCTCGATGCATAGGCCATCACCGCATCAGCCACTTCACTCACCAACTCGGGGCCGAGCCAATGATGGGTGGTCACACCAGCACCACTTCTGTCGATGATCTCGGCAGCCAAGGGCAATGGAGTCGAAATAGCCGGAACTCCGTTCGCCATGTATTCCACCACCTTCGTAGGTCGTGAATACACGTAGTTCGGATGATTGCCGAGTAACGATAAACCGGCCACCGATCCGCGTACCACCGCCATGGCCTCGGGATTCGACAACGGGCCACGCCACTCCACCACTCCACGCGCCACCGCATCCTTGATCAACGGCTCGGTATCGGCATCTGCCGCCCCCACCAACACCAACCGCGGCCCTCTGCGAGCCACCAACTCTTCTCCCACAGCAACGAGAGCCGCTGCTCCGCGCCCCTGTGACAACCGACCGACGTACATCACTCTGGGGTCAGCCACATCGAATGGAGCCGGGTTGTTGAGCACCCACGTTGAATTCGGAACCACTGGCGCCTGGGGGAAACGCGATCGATACGACTCCTCGGCCAACACGATGCGAAAGCGTCGTCGGGCAAACTTCTCGAGCCCACCAACTACAGCCCGTGCCACCACTCGCAGTGGCCAGGGAATCCACCGCCGGTCGCTCACCGAGGCCACGAAGTCTTCGTGCACGTCCCACACCAAGGTGGCGCCGTGCCAACGACCGATACCGATCACCGGCAACAACTCGGGGTCGTGCACGATCACCACGTCGACCACTCGGGCGAATCGCCGAGCAGCTCGCCTCACCTTTCGCCACACTGACACTCGTCGTCGGCCCTCGGCACGTGGCACCACCAGGCGTTCCAGGCCCGGCGGGTCGTGACGTCGAGACTCATCACCCGGTTCGGGCGCGATGAGAGTGACCGAGTGGTCGTGTTCGAGTAGCGAGCGAATCTGGCGGTGAACGATCCGGGCGTCGTCGCCCCGATGAGCGCACGTGACCACCAGAACGTGCATCGCTTCTACAGACGGTCGACGTTGGAGCCGGTCATCTTGCCGCGAGTGTCGAATACCAGCGGTGCCGTGGCAGCCACGTGATCGAGATCGAAGGCCGAATGCGTCTGTAAGAGCACGGCGATGTCGCACGACGCAAGAGCAGTGTTGAGATCGGATTCCAGGTTCACTGCTTCGCCGTCCACATCAAAGACACTCACATGCGGGTCGTGACCCAGGATCTCGGCACCCAAATCGCGGAGATGGCGCACCACCTCGCGAGCCGGGGTTTCACGATCATCACTGATGTCAGGTTTGTAGGTGAGGCCGAGCAGAAGCACCTTGGCTCCGTTCACTGCTTTGCGGTGAGTGTTGAGCACGTTCTGCACCCGGCTCACCACGTAGGCCGGCATCCGACTGCTGATC
>JAQCGT010000024.1 GCA_027730505.1 Actinomycetota bacterium
CGAGCAGTCAGACATTCGGCATGTGTTGGTTGTGGCCGGGGGACTCGATGAGTGGTTCGCGCTTGATCGCGATCGGTGGGATACCCGTGTGGCATCGCTCGGTCGGGTTGCGGCACAGCACGGCATTGCCTGGGTCACCCTTCGGCCGTATCACTGCAATGGGGAGCCGGTCGGAGATGGACCGCCGGTTCGGTCGGTGACCGTGGAAGATGCCACGGTTCTCGTCGACCCGGTGGCCGATGGCCGGGAGAGGTTCGCAGCGTCGATGCGGCGACTTGAGGGCGAACCGATCAACGAGGCGACCGTCGCGGCGGTTCTCTACGAGCCTGCCGACACCGAACCCGATCTGGTGGTCGTGCTCGGCCCACCGGTCCGGCTGCCGCCGTCCCTGGTTTGGGAGTTGGCGTACGCCGAGTTGGTCTTCGTGGACGCCGGATGGTTCGACCTCGACGGCTCGCACCTCGCAATGGCGATCGCTGAATTCGGTCTACGCCGGCGTCGTTTCGGCGGGCTTGACGCGTGAATGCGAAGGTAGGCCCCGGCGACCTGTATCGAGACCGCGGGGTGGTTCTGCGCACCTACAAACTGCGTGAGTCAGACCGCATCGTCGTGTTCATGACTGAAGAGCACGGCAAGGTGCGAGCGGTGGCCAAGGGGGTTCGTCGCACCACCTCGAAGTTCGGATCCCGGCTCGAACCGATGAGCCACGTCGAGGTGCTCTTTCGGCGGGGCAGAGAGCTCGACATCGTCTCGCAGGCCGAGTCGGTCGACCCGCTCACACCGCTGCTTTCCGGCCTGGACCGTGCCTCGCAAGGCATCGCCGTGGTTGAGGCCGTGGACCAGCTGTCGATGGAACATGAGCCGGACCCGGGGCTCTATCGCATGTTGGTCGGCGTGCTTCGAACCATCGCCCGAGATCCGTCTCCGCTGAACGTGGCCGCGTTCTTCTGGAAAGTCCTTGCTGCTGCAGGCCTGGCACCGGTGCTCGATGACTGCGTTCGCTGTGGCGAGGCCGAAGGCGGCGATACGGCGACGCAGTTGGTGGCGTTCGATCTCGACGAGGGCGGCGCGCTCTGTCGAGCGTGCAGGTCGGGTGTGCCTGTGTCAGCGGAGGCGCTCGTCGTGATGCGGGACATCCTCGGCGGTCGACTTCGACAGGCTCTCGAACTGGACTCGTCTCCGGTCACCCACGAGGTGTCGGTGCTCGCAACGCGCGCCATGGAACACCACCTCGAGCGTCGCCTTCGGGCGGTCTCGGTGTTCGAACGGCATTGAGCCGATCTGCCAGTCGCTCCCTAACCTGTGGATCCATGGCCGCGACCGACCTCGACCAGATCGTCAACCTCTGCAAGCGGCGGGGATTCGTCTACCCGTCGGCTGAGATCTATGGCGGCTTCCGGTCGACCTATGACTACGGCCCGCTGGGCTCGCTCCTGCTTCGCAATGTGAAGGACGCGTGGGTGCGCGCGATGGTGCAGCAGCGCGATGATGTGGTGCTCATCGACGCAGCGATCCTCGGTCCGCCCCAGGTGTGGCAGGCGTCGGGCCATCTGGAGAACTTCTCGGATCCCCTCGTCGACTGCACCGAGTGCAAGACACGCCATCGTCTCGACAAACTCGAAGATCCGGAGCTGTGCCCGAACTGCTCGAAGCGCGGAACATTTACCGAGGCCCGGCAGTTCAACCTGATGTTCAAAACCCAAGCCGGCCCGGTTGCCGACGCTGGTGCCGACGCCTACCTGCGTCCGGAGACGGCGCAGGGCATGTTCACCAACTTCGCGAACGTGCTTCAGACCAGCCGGAAAAAGCCGCCGTTCGGTATCGCTCAGGTCGGCAAGTCGTTCCGGAATGAGATCACTCCGCAGAACTGGATCTTCCGTACTCGAGAGTTCGAGCAGATGGAACTCGAGTTCTTCGTGCCACCGGCCGAGGGCCCCCAGTGGTACGAGTACTGGTGCCAGCACCGTCTCGAGTGGTACCGAAACCTCGGTATCCCGGCCGAGATGCTTCGCCTGCGCGCTCATGATGACGACGAGTTGTCGCACTATTCGAACGGCACCTCGGACGTCGAATTCCTGTTCCCCTGGGGTTGGGATGAGCTCGAGGGAATCGCACAGCGAACCGACTACGACCTGACCCAGCACGCCACCCACTCGGGCGAGCGTCTCGACTATTTCGATCAGACGAGCAACGAGCGTTATGTCCCGTACGTGATCGAGCCAGCCGCCGGGGCGACGCGCACCATGGCAGCGTTTCTTCTTGCTGCCTATGACGAGGAGACGGTGAATGACGAGGTTCGCACGGTCCTGCGGCTCCATCCGAGATTGGCCCCGTACAAGGTTGCTGTGCTGCCTCTGTCGAAGAAGGACACCTTGACCCCGCTGGCGCAAGAGATCAGAGCGATGGTCGGAGACCGTTACATGGTCGATTACGACGAGACACAAGCCATCGGACGTCGGTATCGCAGACAGGATGAGATCGGTACGCCGCTGTGCGTCACCGTCGACTTCGACTCACTCGAGGATCGGGCAGTGACCGTGCGCGACCGTGACTCGATGGAGCAGGTTCGTGTGCCGATCGACTCACTGATGTCGGAACTGTCAACCCGTCTCGGTTTCTGACGAGCTGATGGCGACGTACCTCGACCGGATCGTGGCGGCCCATCGGGCGGCTGCTGCGGTCGACGATCGTGATCGGGCGTCACTCGAGCGGGCCGCTTCTGAGGCGGGGCCGACACGTGGTTTTCGCTCTCGGTTGGCAGCGGTCGACCCGATGGTTGATGGGATTGGCGTGATCGCAGAGGTGAAGCGACGTTCCCCGTCCAAGGGTGATCTGTTCGCGGACCTCGATCCGGCTGTGCTCGCCAGCCAGTACGCCGCCGGTGGGGCGACGTGCCTGTCGGTGCTCACGGACGCGGATCATTTCGGTGGTTCCGTTGCCGATCTTCAGGCTGCCCGTGCGGCGTGCGAGTTACCTGTGCTTCGCAAAGACTTCACCGTGTGTGCGAACGACGTACTCGACGCACGCATCATGGGCGCCGACTGTGTGCTGCTCATCGCCGCTGCGCTCGATCCGGTCGACCTCCGCTCGTTCCATGAGCTTGCGACATCGATTGGGCTCGATGTGCTCGTCGAGATCCATGACGAGCCGGAACTCGAGGTCGCGCTTAATGCGGGAGCGACGCTCATCGGAGTCAATCAACGTGATCTCGTCACCTTCCAGGTCGATCACGAACGTGCGCTGAGGATGGCAGGCGTGATCCCCGAATCGGCGGTGCCGATCGCGGAATCGGGTGTGCGTGGTGCAACCGATGCCTCAAACCTGGCGGCTGCCGGATATCGAGCGGTTCTCGTTGGCGAGTCGCTCGTCACGTCAGGGGATGCGCAGGCTGCGGTCTCGGCCATGCGCGGTCGCTGAGCAGTAGCGTTTCGTCCACATGTTCGTGAAGATCTGCGGTATCACCAGCGAGGACGACGCGCTGTTGGCGGTGGCGATGGGTGCCGACGCGGTCGGGTTCATCTTCGCCCCTTCGCCACGGCAGGTCGCGGCACAGCGCGTGAACGACATCGTCCGCCGACTCCCTCCTGAGGTGTTGACCGTCGGAGTATTCAAAGACGAGCTGCCGACACGGGTGTTGGACATCGCCGATCGAGCTGGTGTCCGCGCCGTGCAACTGCACGGCTCTGAGACACCGGATCAAGTCGCCGAGATCATGGCGGGGGGCGTCGGCCACGGAATCAGACACGTGATCAAGGCCTTCGGCGCTGATTCGCCGAACCTGGCGAGGGCTGACCGGTATCACACCGATCTAGTGCTGGTGGACGCTCCATCACCGGGAAGCGGCAAGGTCTTCGACTGGCACGTGACCGCTGACGTCCCTGATTCGGTCAGGATGATCCTCGCTGGTGGATTGAATCCCGACAATGTGGCCGACGCGATTGCGGCCGTGGAGCCATGGGGCGTCGATGTGTCGTCTGGTGTCGAGGAGGCTCCGGGACGCAAGGACGCAGCGAAGGTGAGAAGATTCATCGCCAACGCACGTGCAGCGTCGCCCACCCCCTATCTCGGCCCGGACGAACTGCCCTACGACTGGGAGTACGAATGACGATCACCGACGGATCCCCCCGATCGGCAATGGACCAGCCCGACGGCACCGGACGCTTCGGCGAGTTCGGAGGTCGGTTCGTGCCGGAGACCCTCGTACCGGCATGTCAAGAGCTCGAGGCCGGCTTTGCCGATGCGTGGGCCGATACGGAATGGCGTGCCGAACTCGACCAGGTTCTGCGTGACTACGCAGGTCGGCCGTCGGCGTTCACCGAGTGCCACCGCCTGGGCGGCGAGTTGGGTCTCCGCCTGTTGCTCAAGCGTGAGGACCTGAATCACACGGGGTCGCACAAGATCAACAATGTGATCGGCCAGGCGCTGCTTGCCAAGAGAATGGGTAAAACGAGGCTCGTTGCTGAGACCGGCGCTGGCCAGCACGGTGTGGCGACGGCCACGGCGGCGGCTCTGCTGGGCATGGAGTGCAAGGTCTACATGGGGGCGGTCGACGTCGAGCGCCAGGCGCTCAACGTGTTCCGTATGCGCCTGTTGGGCGCCGAGGTTGAGGCCGTCCATTCGGGCAGCCGCACTCTGAAAGATGCGGTCAACGAGGCGATGCGGGACTGGGTGGCGACCGTCGGTGACACCCACTACTGCCTTGGTTCGGTGATGGGCCCGCATCCGTATCCGTTCATGGTGCGTCAGTTCCACCGGGTGATCGGCACGGAGGCCCGAGAGCAGGCCCGTGCGCTACTTGGTGATGACCCCGATGTGGTCGTGGCATGCGTGGGTGGTGGCTCGAACGCGATCGGGATCTTCTCCGGCTTCGTCGACACGCGCAGCCGACTCGTCGGTGTCGAACCCGCAGGAGGAGCGGCGGTGACTCGCGGTATCCCCGGGGTGGTGCACGGGATGCGCAGCTACCTCATGCAGGACGAGTTCGGGCAGGTCGAGGAGGCGCACTCGATCTCAGCTGGTCTCGACTATCCGGGCGTCGGACCTGAGCACTCGTATCTCTCATCCATCGGCCGCGCCGAGTACCCGAACGTCGTCGATGCTGAGGTCATCGAGGCGTTCCAGCGGCTCAGCCGGACCGAGGGCATCATCCCCGCA
The DNA here is from genome assembly GCA_027730505.1 of Actinomycetota bacterium. Classification (GTDB taxonomy): domain Bacteria; phylum Actinomycetota; class Acidimicrobiia; order Acidimicrobiales; family Ilumatobacteraceae; genus Casp-actino5. The sequence goes on from JAQCGT010000024.1 coordinate 5,155, forward strand.
CTCGAGCCGGCTCACGCCATTGCGTGGGTGATCCGTGAAGCTCCATCGATGAAGGGCCAGACCGTGCTCGTCAACATGTCCGGACGCGGTGACAAAGACGTCGGGCAGATGATGGATGTGCTGGCGGATCGACTGTGAGCGTTGGGGCGGACCTGTCGTCGACGCTGCGCGCCCGACGTGATGCTGGACGCAAACTGCTCGTGCCGTACATCACCGGCGGGTATCCGGGTTGGCAGGACGCGATTCGAGCCTGTGCGGCCAACGGGGCTGATGCAGTCGAGATCGGGATCCCGTTCTCCGATCCGATCATGGATGGCCCAGTCATCCAGCAGGCCTCTCAAACTGCGCTCGATGGCGGTGCAACACCGCAATCGATTCTCGAGGAGGTCCCCCGACTCGATGTCGACATCCCGCTGGTCGTCATGACGTACTACAACGTCGTGCATCACGAGGGTTCCGTTCGCTTCGCTGAACGCCTCGCCGCAGCGGGTGTGACCGGCTGCATCCTTCCGGATCTGCCGCTCGAGGAGTCCGGCGAATGGTGCGAAGCGGCCGATGCCGCCGGTGTGGCGACGATCATGTTGGCAGCTCCGACCGCTCCCGACGATCGATTGCCGAGAATCACCGCCCGCGCTCGGGGATTCGTGTATTCCGTCGGATTGCTCGGGGTGACGGGGGAACGCGAGACGCTGGCCGAAACCGCCACGACGCTCGCTGGCCGACTCAAGGCGATCACCGACACACCCGTTCTCGTCGGCGTTGGCGTGTCGAATGCTGAACAGGCTGCAATGGCGGTCCGGGTGGCCGACGGTGTCATCCAGGGGGCCTCGATGGTGCGCAGGCTCATCGAGTCAGGGCCTGATGAAGTTGGCCGATACGTGGCTGAGGTTCGGGAAGCAATCGACGCGGTGTCGTAAGGTCGCGCTGTGCGACCTGAGGATCTGCTACCACACCGTCCACCGTTCCTGTTCGTTAACGAGATTCTCGAGATCGTGCCGGGAGAGTCGGCTCGAGGATTGTGGCGCCTCACCGGTGAAGAGTGGTTCTTCTCCGGTCATTTCCCTGGCCGCCCGACGCTTCCGGGAGTGCTCATGTGCGAAGCGATAGCCCAGGTCGGAGCGCTCGCCGTTCTCGCCGATGAACGATTTGCTGGCAGGTTGCCGTTGTTCGGCGGTATCGACAAAGCACGATTCCGCCGTCAGGTTGTGCCAGGTGATGAGCTCATCCTCGAGTGCACAATGGGCCGACTGTCGGCGCGCGCTGGTCGTGGCTCGGGCCGAGCTCTGGTCGGCGATGATCTGGCGACCGAGTGCGATCTGATGTTCGTGATCGCCTGATCAGTACCCGGCTCAGTCGGGCGCGGGGGCGATGATGATCGACGCGTTGTGGCCGCCGAAGCCGAAGTTGTTCGACATCGTCGGGCCGGGTTCCCATGGACGAGCCTGCGTGGTCACGACGTCGACGTCAATCTCTGGGTCGACGTCGACGGTGTTGGCCGTCGGGGGGATGAGCCGGTGCTCCATCGAGAGCAGCACCGCCGCGGCTTCGAGCGCCCCGGCAGCACCGAGTGCGTGACCGGTGACGCCCTTGGTCGACGTGACCGGCACAGCCTTCGGTCCGAACACGTGTGCCATCGCAGCGCCTTCGGCGGCGTCGTTCAGTGGTGTAGAGGTGCCGTGAGCGTTGATCTGTCGGATGTCGGCGGGCGAGAGCCCGGCATCGGTGAGCGCAAGCTCCATGCAGGCGATTGCGCCGGTTCCACCCGGCGACGGCGCGGTGATGTGATGTGCATCAGCATTTGACCCGGCGCCAAGTACCTCACCGATGATGCGGGCGCCACGACGAACCGCTGATTCCCACTCTTCGAGCACGATGACCGCTGCACCCTCACCCATCACGAAACCGTCACGAGCGGCGTCGAACGGCCGACTGGTGCCGGTGCTCGACAGCGCCGTCATATTGCCGAAACTGGCGAGCGATGTCGGCGTGCCGGCGTACTCTGTGCCGCCGGTGACCACTGCATCGGCAAGATCCCAGGCGATCAGTCGGGCTGCGTATCCGATGGCATGGGTGCCGGCTGCGCACGCAGTGCAGATCGTCTCGTTCGGTCCTTGGAAGTGGTGTCGCATCGACACCGCGGCACCGGGTGCGTTCGCCATCATCATGGGAACGAGGAATGGCGAGACACGACGCTCACCCTTGTCGAGGCGGACTGCGATCTGTTCTTCGAGGGTGTGGATACCACCGACGCCGGTGCCGAAAATCGTGCCGATTCGGGAGTCGTCAGCGTCAGGTCGACCCGATTGCTCCAAGGCCTCTGCCGCTGCAGCGATCGCGTACTGCTCGCTGCGATCTGCCCGTCGGGCGTCCTTCGGCGAGTCGTACCACGGCGACGGATCCCACTCGTCGATCGTCACATGGCGATCAGCACCGACGATGCCGGGGCCGAGCAGGCCGCTCCAGAACGCGTCTCGACCGAGACCGCAGGGTGCGACGACGCCGAGGCCGGTGATCGCGACGCGACGCCCGGTTCCGCGCATCAGAGCTTGGCCGTGACCAGACCAAATGCCTGGCCGACGGTCTCGATGCCCTCGAGATCCTCCTCGGGAACCTCGATGCCGAACTCTTCTTCGAGGGCCATGACCAACTCGACGAGGTCGAGGCTGTCGGCGTCGAGATCGTCACCGAAACGTGCGTCGGGGGTGACCTGATCCTCCGAGACCGACAGCACCTCTACGGCGCACTTGCGGAAACGGGCGAAGAGTTCTTGGTCCACTGGGTTCTCCTTGTGGTGTGATGCCGTAAGGCGTGACGTAGTGATTGTAGGTGCCGCAGGGGTCCAGCTGGGGGAGTTCAGTGCCCCATGCCAAGGCCACCATCAACAGGGATGACCGCACCGGTGATGTAGGCGGCGTCATCAGAGGCGAGGAAGGTGACCACGCCGGCGATCTCATCGGGTTCGGCCATGCGGGCGAGCGGCACTGCGGCGGTGATCGCGGCGAGTCGGTCATCGCCGAGAGCGGCGGTCATGTCGGTGCTCACCGGACCCGGTGCGACCACATTCACGGTGATTGAGCGCGATCCGAGTTCACGCGCCAGCGACCGTGCCAGACCCACGAGACCGGCTTTGGAGGCGGCGTAGTTCGCCTGGCCGGCGGCTCCCAAAAGCCCGACCACGGATGACACATAGATGATCCGTCCTCGCCGAGCCCGCAGCATCTGCTGAGCGGCGCGCTTGGTAACGCGGTAGGCGGCGGTGAGATTTGCGTCGATGACCTCCGAGAAGGCATCTTCGCCCATGCGCAACAGCAACGTGTCGCGAGTGATCCCGGCGTTCGACACGAGCACCTCGACCGGTCCGGAGAAGTGCTCCTCGACGGCGGCGAAGGCTGCGTCGACGTCGGAGTTCGAGGTGACATCGCACTTGACCCCGAAGAGCCCGTCTGGAGGAGGGGACGAGTTGTAGGTCACAGCGACGTGGTCGCCGAGAGCGGAAAAGCGCCGGGCGATGGCCAGGCCGATCCCCCGGGAACCTCCGGTGACGAGAACGATTCGATTCATGATGTTCCTCCCCAGCGCAGAACAGCGCTCGCGGCGGTCATGCCCCCGCCGAACCCGACGAGGAGAATGTGGTCGCCTGTCTTCACCCGCCCGTCGTCGAGTGCCTCGGCGAGAGCCACTGGGATCGACGCTGATGAGGTGTTGCCAGTGTGGTCGATGGTGACCGCCGCCCGCTCCATGTCGACGCCGAGTCGTTCGCAGGCCGCCTGGATGATCCTGATATTGGCCTGATGGGGCACGATCAGGGAGAGATCATCGGCGGTGATACCGGCGTGACGCATCGACTTCTCGGCCGAGTCCATCATGATTCGAACGGCTCGCCGAAAGACCTCCTTGCCTTCCATGTTGATAGTCCCGCCGACGGTGGCCCAGAGCAGTTCGCTTGCGGATCCGTCGGCATCGAGGTCCCAGCCGAGAAGTTGGCCCCGGCCATCGACCGACTCGAGGACGACGGCGCCGGATGCGTCAGCGAAGAGCGGGGCGGTTGCGCGGTCATCCCAATCGGTGATTCGCGAGAGCGTGTCGGTGCCGATCACCAGCACCCTCTCCGCTCCCATGGCGATGAGTCCATGGGCGTTGACGAGCGCGTAGACGAAGCCCGAACATGCGGCATTCAACTCGTACGCGCCGCAGCGCAAACCGAGTTGATCCTGAATCATCGGAGCGGTACCCCACTGTCGGTCGGGGGTGGTGGTCGCCACGACGAGAGCATCGATGCGATCAGGAGTCACACCGGCCAGATCGAGTGCTGCCTGACCGGACGACACTGAGAGAGACACCGTCGAACCTCCGATTCGACGCTCCCGGATGCCGGTACGGGTGACGATCCACTCGTCGCTGGTGTCGAGCGTCGCTTCGAGGTCCTGGTTGGTCACGACCTTGTCGGGCAGGGCGATGCCCCATCCCGAGATGACCGCTCCGGTTGCTCCTTGGCGTGTTGCTGGCACCGTTACCTCCTCGAAATTCCTGACGCTCAGCGGGTGCGAAGCCAGGCGACGGGTTGGCGGGGCGCGAGGCGCTCGGTGTCGACGGCGATGTAACTCTGGAGGATCCCGGCAAAGGGTGACCTGACCTCGGCGTCGCCGACGTGCCCGAGCACCGTCCCGACCTCAATCGGGGATCCGTCGGCGATGCCGGCAGTGGCGAAGATGCCAGCGCCTGGGCTCACGACGAGTCGCTCGTGGGCGAACAGGTGCTCACCCTCGTGCGAGGACGTCGGAGCGGCCGGTTCCCCACCGATCCACTCAAGGAGTCGGTCGAGTTCATCAGGCGTGGCGACCGAGATGGTGCGTACACCGTCGAGGGTGCGCTTTGCCATACCGGTGAGCACACCACCCGGACCGAGTTCTGCGAATGATGTGGCGCCCATCTGGCCCATGGATTGAAGACCGTGCTTCCATCGGACTGGGCTAGAGAGCTGAGCCGAGAGCAGAGCGATCCACTCCTCCCCCCGGTCATGGGGCTTGGAGTCGACGTTCGAGACGATGGCGACTTCGCTGTCACGAATGTCGGCAGCGGCAATCGCTTCACGGAGACGATCACGAGCCGCTGCCATGTAGGGCGTGTGAAACGCCCCCGACACCTGCAGTGGCATGACCTTCTTTGCCCCAAGGCCTTTGGCCTGCGCACCGGCCGCCTCCACTCCGGATGGTGAACCGGCGATGACCACCTGGCCGGGAGCATTGAAGTTTGCGACCCACACGTCGTCGTCGGCGAGATTGCACGCCACCTCGACCTGATCGTCGTCGAGTCCGAGCACCGCAGCCATGGTGCCGGGGCGCTCACCGCCGGCGTCGTGCATGGCCTCAGCCCGGGCACTCACGAGGGCGACCCCTTCGGCGAAACCGAGTGCCCCAGAGGCGGCGAGAGCGGTGTATTCGCCGAGGCTGTGCCCCGCGAGCACATCGGGGGCGATGCCGAGTCGCTCCACGGCATCGAGCACCATGAGGCTCGAAACGAAGGTGGTCAACTGGGCGTTTCGGGTGTCGCGCAACTCCTCAGCATCTGCGTCGAGGAGAAGCCGACCGACGTCACGGCCGACGACCTCGCTGGCCTCGAGGACGAGGTCCCAACTGTCGTGGTCCACCCACGGCCGACCCATTCCGGGCCGCTGAGATCCCTGACCGGGAAAGGTGAACGCAAGCACGGTCCGAGGCTAGACCCATCGGGAGGGCGCGATGTGCTACCCCTCGGAAACGAGACGGGGTGTGGCGATCCTGCCGCTAACCTCCTGCGAGTCGCCCCGGTAGCCCAACGGCAGAGGCAGCGGTCTCAAACACCGTCCAGTGTCGGTTCGAATCCGACTCGGGGCACCATCTCGGTGCCATCGGCTCCTAGCATTGTGCGTATGTCCCGCTGGCTCCTCGAACGACGCCTCTCTCAGACGACCGAACGTCTGGCGTCGCTGCGTTCTGAACTCGCGCAGGTCGAGGAGCAGTACGCCGTCGTTGCAGACGAAGCCGCCGACCAGGAATTGCGGGCGTTGGTGTCCGAGACACCGATGGCAGGGCACGAGGCCGCTGGTGCTCGCCGTCAGGCATCGGTCATGGCCCGGCACCGCGACCATCTCCGGTCGTCGATCGATGAGTTGGAGCGTCGACAGGACGAGATCCTGGACTCCCTCGGTGCGGTCCGATGAGCATCCGTGTGGTGATCGCCGAAGACGAAGCCATCATCCGAATGGACCTGCGTGAGACCCTCGTCGAGGAGGGTTACGAAGTGGTGGGCGAGACGGGTCGAGGTGATGAAGTCGTGCAGCTGGTTCGGGACCTCCAACCCGACCTCGCAATCCTCGACGTGAAGATGCCCGGGATGGACGGGCTCGAAGCCGCAGGCATCATCACCGGTGAGAAGCTCTGCGGAGTCTTGATGCTCACGGCGTTCAGCCAGCGCGAGGTCATTGAACAGGCTCGTGACGCCGGTGCTCTCGCCTTTTTGGTCAAGCCGTTCCAGCGCAGTGATCTGGTGCCAGCGATCGAGGTCGCCATCGGGCGATTCCGGGAGTTGCGTGACCTGACCGGCGAGATCGACTCACTCGGGGAACAGCTCGAGGCCCGCAAGATGGTCGATCGGGCCAAAGGTGTGCTCATCGACGAGTGCGGTATGTCCGAGGCCGACGCGTTCTCGTTCATCCAGCGTTCGGCGATGAGCGGTCGCACCCGAATGCGCGACGTCGCCGAGGGCATCATCACCGGCTCCGTGCGACCGGAGTGACCCGGCGGTGGCCAAGGTCCTCCTCATCGATGGCAATTCGCTGACATACAGGGCATTCTTCGCGTTGCCGTCCGACATGGCAACGTCCTCGGGTCAGGTGACGAACGCCGTCTTCGGTTTCGTGTCGATGTTGGCGAACGTGCTGCGCGACCAGCGACCAGATGGAGTGATGGTCGCGTTCGACCGGCCTGAGCCGACCTTTCGCCATGAGGCCGAACCCGAGTACAAGGCGCAGCGGGAGAAGGCTCCCGATGAACTCCGTCAGCAGATGCTGCTGGTGCGCGAGGTGCTCGCTGCTCTCGGCGTGCATCAGGTCGAGCTTGCCGGGTGGGAGGCGGACGACATCATTGCGACGGCAGCCACCGAGTTGGCCGGCAGGGGCGATGACGTGGTCATCGTCACCGGCGATCGGGACAGCTACCAACTGGTCGCCGACCCGCACGTCAGGGTGCTGTACAACAAGCGCGGGGTAAGCGATTACGCCTTGTACGACGAGGCGGGAATCCTCGAGCGCACCGGGGTGACGCCGGAGCTCTACCCCCAGTACGCAGCGCTGCGCGGTGATCCGAGCGACAACCTTCCCGGTGTGCCCGGAGTGGGGGAGAAGACAGCGGCGAAGTTGATCACCACCTACGGGGGGCTCGACGGGATCTTCGATGCGCTCGACGAACAGACGCCAAAACTGCGTCAGAACCTCGCCGAGAGTGAGGATCGTGCCCGTCGTAATCTTGAACTGATGATCCTTCGGCGGGACGCGCCGATCGGGTCCATCGACCCGGCGACCCTGACACCCTCGCCCGACGGGGGTGAGGTCCGTCGACTCTTCGACGTTCTCGAGTTCTCGACACTCCACGATCGGATCATGGACGCGCTCGCCGCGTCCGAGAGCCACGGCGCCGCACCATTAGGCGGCGGTCATGCGGATGACGACATCGACCCGGTGATCACCGAGGTCGATGCTGCTGCCGCGTTGTCGCTGATCGAGTCGCTGGCCGTTCTCGATATTGCCGGAGCCTGGTCGGGGGAACCAGGACGGTCATCGATCTGCGGTGTGGCGGTGTCGCTCGGCGACGGCGACCGTGTTGCGTGGCTCACCGATGCGGTGCTCTCTGACGCAGCGGTTGGCGCCGCATTGGCGCAACACCGCGGTGTGCGCGCTCATCGGGCCAAGGAGATCATGAGGTCGCTCCTCGGCTACGGAGTCGATCTGACTGGATTGACCCTCGACCTGCAGGTCGCTGCCTATCTCGTCGATCCAACCGATACCCGCTCGACGATCGCTCAGTTGCTCGACCGGTTCGGGGGGCGCCGCATCGGTCTTTCGGCAGGTGGAGTTGTTGAAGGCCAACTCGATCTCGACGGCTCGGCGGATGACGGCCGATCCGAGGCGGCTACGGCCGCTATTGCTGTGGGTGAACTCGCCGACTCGCTGATTGCGGCGGTCGAAGCCGCTGGCGTGGCCGACTTGCACCGTGAGGTGGAGGTGCCACTGGTTCGGGTCTTGGCGCGGATGGAACACATCGGCATCGCCGTCGATCGCGAGGTGCTGAAGCGAATCGCTGACGAACTCAATTCCCGCGTTGAGGCGCTCGCTGCCGAACTTCGTGACGTCGCCGACTCTCCGTCATTGAACCTGAACTCGCCGACCCAACTCCGCGCCCTGCTGTACGACCAGCGTGGTCTCTCCCCGGCCGGTGTGCGCAAGACCAAGTCGGGGTACTCCACCGACGCCGCGACCCTTGAGAAGTTGCGGGATCAATGGCCGGAGTTCATCGAGCCTCTGCTCCGTCACCGTGAACTCGACAAGTTGCGAGGAACCTACGGTGACGGTTTGCTCGCCGAAGTGGCCGCTGACGGTCGGATACATGCCTCGTTCAATCAGACGGTGGCGCGGACCGGACGATTGAGCTCGGAGCACCCGAACCTGCACAACATTCCGGTGCGTTCCGATGAGGGCCGCGTCTTCCGAACAGCGTTCGTACCGGCCGTCGGCCACACGCTCCTCGTTGCTGACTACAACCAGATCGAACTCCGCTGCATTGCACACCTCTCCGGTGATCCAGGGCTCCTCGAGGCCTTCAACGCCGGTGTCGACATCCACAACGCAACCGCTGCCCGGGTGTTCAACGTGGAACCTTCTGAGGTGTCCGTCGACCAGCGTTCGAAGGCGAAGATGGTCTCCTATGGACTTGCGTATGGGATGGAGGCATACGGTCTCAGCCAGCGCCTCGGAATCGGGGTCGACGAGGCCTCGGTCATCCTCGAGGCGTATTTTGAGGCCTTTCCTTCGGTTCGCTCATACATGGATCGAGCCGTGGCCGACGCCCGAACAAAGGGTTACACCGAGACGCTCTTCGGTCGGCGCCGGCCCATCCCTGAACTCCTCGACTCGAACTGGCGGGTACGTCAGGCAGGGGAGCGCCAGGCGATGAACGCCGGCATCCAGGGTCTTGCCGCCGATGTCTTCAAGATCGCCCTCGTTCGCGTCGACTCAGCGCTCGAGTCCGGTGGCCACCGTTCGCGCATCGTGCTTCAGGTGCACGACGAGATCATCGTCGAGGTGGCTGAGGGTGAGCGCGATGTCGTCGGTCCGCTCGTAGTCGGCTTGATGCATGATGCTGTCGAACTCGCCGTGCCCCTCGAGGTGAATGTCGCTTGGGGCTCAACCTGGGCTGCGGCGAAGGGCTGAGGCCCATGGGCAGCGATCACTGGTTCGAGCCGATCGCTGATCACCTCGGTACGGCGTACCTGCGCTACTCGTTCACGAAGGGCACCCTCAACGAGTGTGACCATCTCGAGCAGGTGCTCGCCCTTGAACCCGGGGCCGTGATTCTCGATGTGGGTTGTGGGCCGGGCCGTCACGCCCATGAACTCGCTCGGCGCGGCTACACGGTTCATGGCATCGACATCTCGACTCGATTCATCGAGTTGGCGGAGCGAGATGCGCCCGAAGGGGCGACTTTTGAGCGCATGGACGCGCGCGAACTGGCCGCCACAGCGCGGTTACAGAATCGATTCGACGCAGTGATTTGCCTCTGCCAAGGTGCCTTCGGGCTGATGACAGCGGCTGATGGCGGCGTGGATGACGAAGGGCGTCCCGTGGATGCGAACACCACCGTGTTTGCCGGTATGGCAGGAGCGCTCCGCTGCGGTGGTCGTCTGGCGCTGTCTGCGTTCTCCAGCCACTTCGTGGTTCAAGCAATCGCTCTCGGTGACTATGCCGCCGAGTTCGATGTGGCGAATGGCGTGACTCATGAGCGCACCGAGATTCGTTCGCCGACAGGCGAGGTTGACGAGGTTGACCTGTGGACTGCGTGCTACACGCCCCGCGAACTGCGTTTATTGGCCGCGCTACACCGGCTCACGGTGGAGTCGATCTCAGGTGTCGACCCCGGTGACTACACCGATGCGAATCCAGGGGTGGATCATCCCGAGTTCCTGCTCGTGGCACGCCGGATGTGACACGGTTCGACCACTGGTAGCATTTCGTCTGCCGTCCACCCGGGCGTGCTCCGTTCCATTTCAACCGTTTCCGAAAGCAGTACCCAGCCTTGTCCGACACCACGACCACCTCCGTCGCCGATCCCGCCATGGGAACGTTTGACGATGAGGGCAACTACACCCCCCGTCAGATCATCGAGAATGACACCAGCTTCGCTGATGCAGTCGCCGGCGAAATCCCCGAAGTTGATGATGGGCAGGTCGTGCTCGGCACCGTCGTCAAGATCGATCGTGATGAGGTGCTGCTCGATATCGGCTACAAGAGCGAGGGTGTCATCCCGTCGCGTGAGCTGAGCATTCGCAATGATGTCGATCCGGCCGAAGTCGTCTCGATGGGCGAGCGTGTCGAGGCACTGGTGCTCACCAAAGAGGACAAAGAAGGTCGTCTCCTCCTCTCCAAGAAGCGCGCCCAGTACGAGCGTGCATGGGGCGACATCGAAGCGAAGAAGGAAGCTGACGCCGTCGTCGAGGGTCCGGTCATCGAGGTCGTCAAGGGCGGCCTCATCGTCGACATTGGTCTGCGTGGATTCCTCCCGGCCTCGTTGGTCGAGTTGCGCCGCGTACGTGACCTCCAGCCGTATGTCGGCACGGTGGTCCAGGCGAAGATCATCGAACTCGACAAGAACCGGAACAACGTTGTCCTGTCGCGTCGCGCCTACCTTGAGGAGAACCAGAAGGAGACCCGCGACAACTTCCTCACCAATCTCAAGGTCGGCGAAGTGCGGTCGGGAACGATCTCCTCGGTCGTGTCATTCGGCGCTTTCGTCGATCTCGGTGGCATGGACGGTCTCATCCATGTCAGCGAACTGTCGTGGAAGCACGTCGACCATCCCGGCTCGGTCGTGGCAGTCGGCGATCCGGTCACCGTTCAGGTGCTCGATGTCGACTTCAGCCGTGAACGCATCAGCCTGAGCCTCAAGGCGACGCAGCAGGATCCGTGGGCCGAGTTCGCTGAGGGCCATTCGGTCGGACAGCTCGTCTACGGTCGTGTCACCAAGCTCGTGCAGTTCGGTGCGTTCGTGCAGGTTGGCGACGGAATCGAAGGGCTCGTGCACATCTCGGAGATGTCGGCTCACCACGTCGAGAACCCGGGCGACATCGTTACGCCAGGCGAGGAGTTGTGGGTGAAGATCATCGATCTCGACCTCCAGCGCCGTCGTATCAGCCTGTCGATCAAGCAGGCCGCGGAGGGTGGCGAGCTCGCCGCTGAGTACCGCGAGCACTTCGAGGTCGACTCGGAGGGCAACTGGGCCGCGAGCGAGCAGGTCGAGCAGGCCTGGGCCGAGTACGAAGGCAGCACCGAACCGGCCGTGGAGCCGGTTGCCGACGACGCCCAGTCGTGACATGCGCCTTGTCGGCCTGACCGGTGGCATTGGCGCCGGCAAGTCGACGGTGTCCGAGATGCTCGCATCACGTGGCGCAGTGATTGTCGATGCCGACCGCATCGCCCGAGAGTTGCAGGAACCCGGTTCTCCGGTCGTCACAGCGATGGTTGAGCGGTTCGGTGACGGGATCCTGTCGGAAGACGGTTCGTTGGACCGTGCGGCGGTGGCGGCAATCGTCTTCGGCTCGGACGACGACTCTCGTCAGGCGCTTGCCGATCTGAACGGCATCGTTCATCCAGCGATGCAGTCGGAGATTCGACGCAGGATTGACGCGGAGCGTGACTCGGATCGGCTTGTCGTACTCGACTTTCCGCTGCTCGCCGAGAACCCGAGAGATGATCTCGATGCGACGATCGTCGTCGACGTGGATCCAGAGGTTGCAGTCGAGCGCTTGGTTGCTGCTCGCGGGATGGACGAACTTGATGCCCGTAATCGCATCGCGAATCAGGCATCGCGGGAAAGGCGCGTGGCGATCGCCACACATGTCGTAGATAACTCCGGCGACCTTGACGCGCTCGCAGCTCAGGTGGAGTCGATCTGGAACGACCTGTCATGAACACCTGGGTCTTCGGATACGGGTCCTTGGTCAGCCCGACGTCGCTCGGGTACACGCTCGGACGGTCGCCGGTGCGCGGTGTCGATTTCCTCGCTGCTGAGTGCGACGGATGGGAACGCCGTTGGAACTACGGCCACCCGATGGGCGGCTCGACCTACTCCGGTGCCGACGTCGACCAGATCGACACGGTTATCGCTCTTGGTGTGGCTCCGGTGAGTGATGCCTGCATGAACGGTGTCATCGCTCTCGTCGATGGCGATGAACTCGAGCGCCTCGATCGACGTGAACGCAACTATGACCGTGTTGATGTGACCGATGGTGTTCGACTGCTTGAGGGCGGGCCATGGAGTGGCGACGTCAACCGGGTCGTTACCTACGTGCCACGCCCGAACGCTCTCGACATCTACGCCGATGCTCGTGAGCGTGGCCGTGCCGGTATCGAGATCCGATACTGGAACCTCGTGAACGATGCCTTCGACGCATTGCTCCCCGGCCAAGGTGAGCGTTACCGCTCGACGACACCCGCACCCGATGTGCCGGTTCTCGACGTGTCCCGGGTGGATCCACCGAGGGTCTCGTGAGCGCCGACACCGCCGCCGTCCACGATGAGCGGTTCACGGTGGTGTCCGAGTTCGCCCCGGCGGGCGACCAGCCCAAGGCCATCGAGTCGCTGGCTGCGGGAATCGACGGAGGCCAGCGCTTTCAGACCCTTCTTGGAATCACGGGATCTGGGAAGTCGGCGACGATCGCTTGGACGATCGAACAGGTGCAACGTCCGACGTTGATCTTGGCGCCGAACAAGTCGTTGGCGGCGCAGCTCGCCCAGGAAATGCGCGAGTTCTTTCCCAACAACCGGGTCGAGTACTTCGTCTCCTACTACGACTACTACCAGCCTGAGGCGTACATCCCGTCGAGCGACACGTTCATCGAGAAGGACTCGTCGATCAACGATGAGATCGATCGTCTGCGACACTCTGCGACAGCTGCGCTCTTGACCCGCCGAGACACGATCGTGGTGGCGTCGGTCTCGTGTATCTACGGCATGGGCTCACCCGACGAGTATCGAGGGCAGTTGCTCGACCTGAGCGTCGGCGTCGACTACGACATGCGTTCGATCCTGCGTCGGCTCGTCGACATGCAATATGACCGGAACGACATGACCCTCGTCCGGGGAAAGTTCCGTGTGCGGGGCGACACGATCGAGGTCCATCCTGCGTACGAGGAATCGGTGCTTCGAGTCGAGATGTTCGGCGACACCGTCGATCGGCTCACACGTATCGACCCGTTGACCGGCGAGACCCTCGAGGAGTTGCGTCGGGCGTACGTGTTTCCGGCCACGCACTACGTGGCCGGTGTCGAACGAATGGCCCGAGCGATTCAAGGCATTGAAGCCGAGTTGCAGGTGCAACTGAAGACCTTCGAAACCGATAACAGACTGCTCGAAGCACAACGACTCCGGATGCGCACCCAATACGACCTCGAGATGATGGCTGAGGTCGGATACTGCTCGGGCATCGAGAACTATTCGATGCACATCGATGGTCGTCAGCCCGGGGACCCACCGTTCACGCTGCTCGACTACTTCCCCGACGACTACCTGCTCGTCATCGACGAGAGCCATGTGGCGGTGCCACAGCTCCGTGGCCAGTACGCCGGCGACCGCAGTCGCAAGGACGTTCTGGTCGAGCACGGTTTCCGGCTCCCGAGTGCTCGTGACAACCGACCGCTCACCTTCGACGAAGTCCTCGAGCGAGTGAACCAATGCGTGTTTCTCTCGGCGACTCCGAGCGACTACGAACTGTCGATCTCCGAGCAGGTGGTCGAGCAGATCGTGCGACCGACTGGCCTTGTCGACCCTGAGGTCATCGTCCGACCCACCAAAGGCCAGATCGATGATCTCATCGGCATGGTGGAGGACCGTGTGGCACGCGGCGACAGAGTGCTCGTTACCACCCTCACCAAGAAGATGGCGGAGGACCTTACCGACTACCTCCTCGAGCAGGGACTCAAGGTCCGCTACCTCCACTCGAACATCGACACCGTCCAGCGGATCGAGATCCTGCGGGCGCTGCGACTGGGCGAGTTCGACGTACTCGTCGGCATCAACCTGTTGCGCGAGGGCCTCGACCTTCCGGAGGTCTCACTCGTCTGCATCCTCGACGCAGACAAGGAGGGATTTCTGCGGAGTGAGACATCGCTCATCCAGATGATCGGCCGTGCCGCTCGAAACGTCGACGGCCAAGTGGTGATGTATGCCGATCGTGTCACCGATTCGATGGAGCGAGCGATCGGGGAGACCCAACGTCGCCGCCAACTGCAGATCGCGCACAACGCTGAACACGGCATCGATCCACAGACCATCCGCAAAGCCGTTGGCGACATCTTGACGATGCTGCGACCTGACGCCGGCACCGCTCCTGTACCCGGTAAGGATCGCCGCCGTCAGCGCGAGCGTGACAAGGTGCAACGCGAACTCAAGTCGCTGCCCGAGGCTGAGCTGGCGCGGCTCATCCAGAGTCTGGAAGAGGAGATGCACGAGGCTGCGGTCGAGTTGAAGTTCGAATATGCCGCTCGGCTGCGCGATGAGATCGCCGAATTGCGTCGCGAACTCCGTGACGCCCGCTGACCAAGACACCGTTAGCCTCGCCCGACGTGGCATCACGCACATCTTCCACCCCCGCCAAGCGTCCAGCTGCGGGGGCGAAGCCACGTAAGAAAGCGGCGTCGGCGAACACGGCTTCCGTTTCTGCTCCGTCCGACGCGCCGGTCATCACGGTCCGGGGAGCGCGTGAGCACAACCTGAAGAACGTCTCGGTCGAGTTGCCACGTGATCGCCTGGTGGTGTTCACGGGCCTCTCTGGCTCGGGCAAGTCCTCGCTTGCGTTCGACACGATCTACGCCGAGGGTCAGCGGCGATACGTCGAGTCATTGTCGTCGTACGCCCGCCAGTTCCTCGGCCAGATGGACAAGCCCGACGTCGACGTGATCGAGGGGCTCTCCCCGGCGATCTCGATCGATCAGAAGTCGGCGAGTCGCAATCCACGGTCGACGGTCGGGACGATCACCGAGGTATACGACTATCTGCGCCTGCTGTACGCCCGAATTGGCGTACAGCACTGCCCATCTGACGGCACACGGCTACAGCGCCAGACACCCCAGCAAATCGTCGATCGAGTGATGGAGCTTCCCGAAGGAACCCGTTTCCAGATCCTCGCTCCGGTCGTGCGAGGTCGCAAAGGCGAGTACGAGTCGCTGCTTTCCGATCTCTCAGGACAGGGCTACGTACGTGCCCGTATCGACGGTGAGACGGTGCAGATCGATGAGTTCCTCGCCGGGGAGGACCGTCTCGCCCGATATGAACAGCACGACATCGAGGTCGTCATCGACCGGCTGGTCCTGCGTGAGGGAATCGACCGTCGTCTGACCGACTCGCTCGAGACGGCGCTTCAACTCGCCGAGGGTGTCGCTCAAATCGAGATCGTCCCGAGCGATGGCGAAGATGGCGAGACGCTCACCTTCTCGCAACATTTGGGCTGCCCGGTCTGCGGAGCGAGCTACGAGGAGCCGGCACCGAGAAACTTCTCGTTCAACTCGCCATACGGCGCATGCGAGACCTGTGACGGTCTTGGCACCACCTTTGAGGTCGATCCCGAACTCGTGATCCCCGATGTCGACCTCTCGGTGAACGACGGCGCGATTGCTCCATGGCGCAGTGCACACACGCAGTACTTCACCCGCATGCTCGAAACGGTCGCCGAGGCAAACGACATCGACCTCGATACGTCGTGGTCATCATTGCCGGCCAAGCATCAAAAGGTGCTGTTGCACGGCACCTCGGGCCGCCTCACGGTGAAGTACCGCAACCGTTATGGGCGCTCGCGTACCTATACGAGCGAATACGAGGGTGTGATCCCGTGGATCAAACGGCGACATGAGTCAGCGGACAGCGACTGGACCCGCGAACAGTTCGAGGGCTACATGCGTGAGGTTCCGTGCCGAGCCTGTGATGGCGCCCGCCTGAAGCCGTTCACGCTTGCCGTCACCGTCAACGGCAAGAACATCTCCGAGGTGTGCGAGATGTCGATCGCTGATTCGGCGTCGTTCCTCGCCGGTCTCGAACTGTCCGAGCGCGACCGCATGATCGCAGAGCGAGTCACCAAGGAGATCAACGCTCGTCTCGGCTTCCTGCTCGATGTCGGACTCGACTATCTGACGCTCGCTCGTTCCGCCGGGACGCTGGCTGGTGGCGAGGCGCAGCGCATCAGGCTCGCCAGTCAGATCGGCTCTGGTCTGGTCGGCACGTTGTATGTGCTCGACGAACCGTCGATCGGTCTGCATCAGCGCGACAACCGGCGCCTCATCGACACGCTCACGCGGTTACGTGATCTCGGGAACACGGTGATCGTCGTCGAACACGATGAGGAGACGATCCGAGAAAGCGACTGGATCGTCGACATCGGTCCGGGCGCCGGCGAGCACGGCGGGCAGGTCGTGTATTCGGGTCCGGTCTCAGGTGTCGAGAACGTCTCTGATTCCGTTACTGGCGACTATCTCGCTGGCCGGCGATCGATTCCGGTGCCCGAACAGCGTCGCATTCCGAGCGGCGATGTGCTGACGGTGAGGGGCGCCCGCGAGCACAACCTGCGGGATGTCACTGTCGACATCCCGTTGGGCCTCTTCGTCGCCGTCACCGGAGTGTCGGGTTCGGGCAAGTCAACTCTCGTTCGCGACATCCTGCTGCCGGTGCTGATGCAGCGCATCTACTCGTCGAAACTGCCGGCAGGGAAGCACAAGCGAATTGACGGTATCGAGCACCTCGACAAGGTGATCGACATGGACCAATCACCGATTGGCCGAACGCCGCGATCGAACCCGGCGACCTACACGGGGGTGTTCGATCACATCCGGAAACTCTTCGCTTCGACGAACGAGGCAAAGGTTCGCGGCTACCAACCGGGTCGATTCTCGTTCAATGTCAAAGGCGGTCGCTGTGAAGCCTGCTCTGGTGACGGGACGATCAAGATCGAGATGCACTTCCTGCCCGATGTCTACGTGCCGTGCGAGGTCTGCAAAGGCGCTCGCTACAACCGCGACACCCTCGACATCGAGTTCAAGGGCCGCAACATCGCAGATGTGCTCGACATGCCCGTTGCAGAGGGTGTTGAGTTCTTCTCCAACCAGCCGTCGATCGCGCGGTATCTGCAGACGCTCATGGATGTCGGCCTTGGGTATGTCCGTCTGGGCCAGTCCGCCCCGACGCTCTCGGGCGGTGAGGCGCAGCGGGTGAAGTTGGCGACCGAGTTGGCGAAGCGGTCGACGGGACACACGATCTACCTGCTCGATGAGCCAACGACTGGGCTGCACTTCGAGGATGTTCGGCGACTGCTTACCGTGCTCTCGCGGCTCGTCGATCAGGGCAACACAGTGCTGGTGATCGAGCACAATCTCGATGTGATCAAGACCGCCGACTGGCTGATCGATCTCGGCCCTGAAGGCGGCGTTGGCGGCGGCACGATCGTCGCCGAGGGCACGCCCGAGTCGGTCGCTTCCGTGGAGTCATCTCACACCGGGCGGTTCCTGCGAGACTTGCTCGCGTGACCCTGATCGACCCTGCTGACATCGACGACCGCGAGGCGCTGCAACGCCGAACACTCCTCACGCTGCGGTTGGCCGTGGTGCCCGGACAGGCCGCCGTTGCGGGAACAGTTGCGGTCGTCTCGCTCCTCGCGAAGGACATGTTGGGGTCTGACCGGCTCGCCGGCATGGGTTCGGCGGCGTTCACCTTCGGTGCAGCAATGATGTCGATTCCGCTCGCCGCGTTCATGCGCCGTCGCGGTCGTCGGCCGGGATTGGCGCTGGCGCTCGGCATTGGATCGGTGGGCGCGCTGGTGGCGGCATCGGGCGGACAGGTACGTTTCTTCCCGCTGTTCATCCTCGGGATGTTCATGTTTGGCTCGGGTCAATCAGCCACATTGCAGGCGCGTTATGCGGCTGCGGACCTAGCGACCGAGTCGGAGCGGGCCACAGCGATCGGCGCCGTCGTGTGGATCGGCACTCTCGGGGCGGTGTTCGGGCCGTTGTTCACCCCGCTCGAGAAGCGATTCGGTATCTGGATCGGTCTCGACGAATACGTCGGGCCGTACCTGTTCGCAGCGGTGCTCTTTGCTGTTGGGGCGGTGGCATACCTCGTGTTGTTGCGCCCCGACCCGTTGGTGGTGAGTGGGGCTGTTGACCCTCATGCCGCTCGCACCCGTCCGCTTGAGCAGGTGCGGCGTTCCTACGGCGAGATCAGGCGCTCGCCGGGTGCGCTCCTCGGGATCATCGCCATGGCGGTGTCGCAGGCGACGATGGTCGGGGTGATGACGATGACACCGCCACACATGGCGGATCACGGTCATGCTGATCTTTCGGCGCTCGTCATCGCACTGCACATCGTCGGCATGTACGGCCTGGCGCCCTGGGTTGGGCGGTTCGTCGACCGAGTGGGCACGGTGCGCAGCGTGCAGATCGCAGCAGTTCTGCTGGGGTTGTCGACGATCACCGTTCAGATCGCCGGGTACGTGCCGGCATTGATGTTCATCGGTTTGTTCTTCCTCGGCGTCGGGTGGAACATCGGGCTGATTGCCGGAACAGCGTTGTTGACCTCGTCGGTGCCATCGCATGCACGGGTGGAGGCCCAGGGCACCGGAGATCTCACGCTCAGCCTGTGTGGTGCCATCGCGGCCTTCTCATCGGGGTTCGTGAAACAGGCCTTCGAGTTCCACATCCTCGCCGACATGGCGACGGTGCTGGCAGGGATGATGCTCGTGTACGCCTGGTACACCCGAGCGAGTGTCAGCGCAAGAGTTTCGACAGCTCGTTGAGTCGCTTCTTCTCGTTGTTACTCAACGCATCCAAACCCTCAGACGAGATCTTGTCGAGCAGCGCATCAAGTTCGGCCTGAAGGGCGCTCCGATCGGGCCCACCACTTGGCGGCGCCCACGGGCCAGATACGACCGTGTCGGTGCCCTTTGACCGGCGCGATGACTTGGACGGCTTACGGACTCGTCCTTTGCGGCTCCGGGTGGGGGAGCGGTGGCCACTGGATGACGCAAATCGAGGGATCAAGTCGAGGCGATCAGCGAAACCCCATTGCCTGATCGTGACAAGGGCGATTCCCATTGCCATCAGCATCACGATGAGGCTGCCCCAGATGCGGTCACCTACGTAGCGGAGTACGTCGATGCCGACGAAAACCGCAGCGATGATCCAGGCAGGGATCCCGAAGAAGAATGGTGCGTCAGGGTGCTCGGCGGCGAACACGACGAGCATGACCGACCCGAGGAGGCCGAGGCCCATCTCTGCGGCGGTTGGAAGGTCGCCGACGATGGACACGAATAGTGTTGGGGCGACGGCGATGGCGACGATCAATCGGGTGAATCTGATCCGGCCGACCATCTCCTCGACGATGTGGCCGAAATACCAGAAGAAAAAGAGCGTGATCAGCACCCATGCGCTCGTCGGGGGGTTGGCGATCGGCCACGTGGCGATCCGCCATATCTCGCCGCCTCGCACGGCGCCCGGCCAGAAGACGAGAAGTGCGAACAGGTCGATGCTGATCGCGTAGAGGAACATCGACAGGATCCCTGCGCCCACGAGGAACGCCGTGGTGGTGATGTCGATGCCGCCGAGGCGGAACCAGCCGTCGCGTGCTCGGCGTTCGGGCATCCCGAAGTTGAATCTCTGGGCCACGCCACCACGGTACCGGCCCTAGTCTCGACAGCGTGATCGAGCGCCCACCCGCAGGCACTATCCCGGATTCGCCTGGGTCGTACCAATTCAAGGATGGGCACGGCCGCGTGATCTATGTCGGGAAGGCGTCGAGCCTGCGGCATCGACTCGCCAACTACTTCCAGAACCCGGATCGGCTCCACCCACGCACCCGTCAGATGGTCGAGACGGCCGAAAGTGTCGAGTGGACGATCGTGCGCAACGAGGTCGAGGCGTTGATGCTCGAGTACTCGCTGATCAAGCAGCACCGACCACGGTTCAACGTTCGTCTTCGCGATGACAAGTCGTATCCGTTCCTTGCGGTGACCGTCGACGACGAGTGGCCACGGGCGATGGTGACCCGAGGGGCTCGTCGCAAGGGCTCCCGATACTTCGGTCCGTACGCCCATGCATGGGCGATTCGCGAGACCCTCGACTTGGTTCTGCGTTCATTCCCCGTCAGAACGTGTTCGCCGGGAAAGTTCAACCAGCATGCTCGACTCGGACGACCCTGTCTGTTGTTCCATATCGAGAAGTGCGCTGGGCCGTGCGTGGGTGAGGTGTCGTCGGAGGACTACGCCAACATGGTCGATGAGTTGTGCCGGTTCATGGCGGGCGACACCGATGAGGTGGTGGCGCGCCTCGAGGCCGAGATGCGGGCGGCAGCAGCTGATCTGGAGTTCGAGCGGGCCGCCCGGATGCGTGACCGGCTCGAGTCGGTGCAGCGGGCCGTCGAGCGGCAACAAATGGTTGCCGAGCGTGACGATGATCTCGACGTCATCGGCGTCACACAAGACGAACTCGAGGCATCGGTGCAGGTGTTCTTCGTGCGGCGGGGCAGGGTGCTCGGCCGCAAAGGTTTCGTGCTCGACAAAGTTGAGGATCTC
>JAQCGT010000145.1 GCA_027730505.1 Actinomycetota bacterium
GCAATGACGTAAACGCGATGTCAAGAGGAGGCTCAGCTCGGCGAGAGAACCGCCTCGCCACGTCAAGGATCCGCACTGGCTCGCCCATGTCGAGCACCAACACCTCTCCTGGTCGACCGATAGCGCCCGCATACACCGTCAGCCGGGCAGCCTCCTCGATGGTCATGAAGTAGCGCGTTACATCTGGGTGGGTCACGGTGATTGGGCCACCGTTGCGCAACTGCGCCTCGAACGCCGTCAGCACCGAGCCGCGGGACCCAAGCACATTTCCGAAGCGGACGGAGATGAACCTCGACACACCTGAAACCCTCAGGGCCGCATCCGCCGTCAACCGTTCTCCGATCCGCTTCGTGCGACCGAGAACACTGGTCGGGTCGGCGGCCTTATCTGTCGACACATTCACAAAGCACTCCACACCGAATTCGAGCGCCAGTGTGAGCAGCGACTGCGTCGCGACAACGTTCGACTTCCAAGCCTCCTCCGGGTACATCTCAAGCAATGGGAGATGCTTCAGGGCCGCCGCGTGGAAAACCACTTGAGGCCGGACCTCCTCGAAGACACGCCTGGTCGCTACTTCGTCTCGCAGATCAACGAGCCTGAGGCTCGGTGACTCAAGCATGGCGCGACCGTCAATCGACAACTGCGTCGCATGAAGGCCGGACTCATCCCTGTCCAACATGACGAGATCTGCTGGCTCAAAGCGGGCGAGGGTCCTGCAGATCTCACTGCCGATTGAACCGCCAGCGCCGGTGACAAGAACTCTGGCTCCGCGGATGTAGGCAGCGATCTCCTCTGGGTTGATCTCCGCAGGGGGCCGGCCAAGCAAGTCCTCCTCAGTCACCGGCCGGAGTTCGCTTGCTGACGCATCACCCCTACCGATGAGGAGATCGTCAAGCGAAGGGGACGTAAACAACTCGATTCCCGCTTCAGACGCCATCCGCGCAACCTCTCGCCTCAGCCTCTGCGAAGCGGATGGAACGGCGAGCACCGCCACCGAGGCCCCAAAGGTTGAACAGACCGCACTGAGCGAGGACAGTTCGCCAGCAACGGGCACACCCATGATTCGCAGGCGTCGCTTCAGCGGATCATCGTCAACGAGAGCGACAGGCACAAATCTTGAAGTGCGGCTCGAAAGAAGGCCGCGCACGATCTGAGCCGCAGTATCCCCCGCGCCGATAACCACGACGGGCGCAGCCTCTATCGGACGATCAGAACGTGAACTCCAAAGCCTCCACATCGAACGCCCGGCGACCGCCATGAGGCCGGCGAACGCCGTCGAAATCAGTGGCACTGAACGGGGGACCGACGATGGCAAGAGCAATGACCACGATGCGACAAGGGCGCCGGATACCGCGTACGTGGCGGCAACAGCGATCGCTTCCTCGAATGACCCGTAGCGCCACCGCCGCCGGTAAAGGCCGACCAAGCCTCCAACCGCCACGTGAGCGACGAGCGCGAAGAGGATCACTTCAGCAAGATCACGCCGAGCGACTAAGTCGAGGCGGAACTCGTATCGAATCCAGGTGCCGGCAACGATCGCCAAGATCCAGACGGCAAGGTCGGAGGCGAGATGAATCAGCGGAAGAAACCTTCTTCGCAAGGAGCTCAACGAATGGCGACCGCGCGCTGCTGAGACTGGGTTCTCTCCCATGGCTCGATTGTACGGCTCTCAGAAGGTTCACTACCTCCGGGCCCGAAGCGACCGAACTTAACGGCTTGGAGTGGCACCGGTTGGGGATTGCTCGATCAACACAGCCAATCAAGCCAAAAAGTCTGCCGCCACTGAGATCGCCTCGAAGCCGCCCACTCCGACACCGCGCCTAACCGCGTAGTGGTGGCCGCTTATGTGCGGTCGCCATACGCATCGAGCCTCAGAGGCGCTCGCCCAAGAAGTGTCTCGAGTGCAAGACGTTTCTGGTGTCAAGGATCTTCGGAAAGGCCTTCGCAATCCGATCCCAATCGAAGAGATCGTGAGCTGTCAAGATCACGGCTAGATCGACTGGCTGATCGACCTTGTCGACAGCAGTCAAAGCCGTACCCTTAGGAAGCGGTGTCGACTCTGAGATCATGGGGTCACAGAGTGTGACCTCTGCACCTAAGGCCTGCAGTTTTCGAATCACGGCGAGCGAGGGGCTCTCCCTCCAGTCGGACGAATTAGCTTTATACGCCAATCCAAGCGCCACAATGTGGCTGCCTTTCACTGATTTGAGCTCGTCGTTGAGCATGGCGGTCACACGCTCGACCACATAATCAGGCATGTGATCGTTTATGTCGTTTGCGAGTTCAACGAACCTGAACGGTTGGCCAGAGCGCTGCCGAACCTGCCATGCGAGATAGCTCGGATCGACCGGTAAACAGTGCCCGCCGACCCCGGGACCCGGCGTGAACTTCATGAACCCGAAGGGTTTCGTCGCAGCAGCGTCGACAACTCGCCAGATGTCGACACCAAGATCCGCGGCAAATCGAGCGAGTTCGTTTACCAAGGCGATATTCACATGCCGAAAAGTATTTTCGAGGAGTTTGGTCATCTCTGCCTCAGCGCAAGTCGCTACAGGAACGACTTGGTCAACGAGAGCGCCAAAAAACGCAGCCACGGCATCGAGCGAAGCTTCATCAATTCCAGCAACTACCTTCGGGGTATTCACGAGATCGAACTTCGGGTTTCCTGGGTCTATCCGCTCAGGCGAATATCCCAAAAGGAATTGTCCCCGCCGGAGACCTGAGTGTTCGCACAGAATTGGCAACATGAACTCTTCGGTCGTTCCGGGATACGTCGTCGACTCGAGGATGACGCACGCACCTGGTGTGAGCACAGATCCAACGTCCTCGGCAGCCTCGCGAATGAACCCCAGATCGGGAAGCCCGTCTCTGAGCGGAGTCGGCACGCTAATGACGAATATGTCGGGCGACTGGATGTCTCGTAAGGAGGGAACCGCCTCGTATCCGCGGCCAACCGCCTCCTCAAGTTCCTCATCGGTCACATCCTCGACGAAACTATGGCACGATCTCAATGCCGCAAGTCGAGACTGATCACGCTCCACGCCATAAACTTTGAAGCCAACAGCTGTGGCTCTCACGGCTAAGGGCAGTCCAACATACCCTTGGCCGATGACCGCCACTACGGCGGACCGCTCACTCAGTTGGGGCATAATCATTCGTTCTCCGTAGTTGGCTTGGTCTGAAACCGTTCTGCCGCCGAACCCGACGCCGATACCTCAATAATACGATCACAGTGCTCCAAAATTCGCGGGCGATGACTAGCGATCACCACCGTCACCTCGGCGGCCACTGCAGCAACCGCCGCGGCAACTTCGCGTTCCGACTCTTGATCGATTGCCGATGTGGGCTCATCCATCACAATGAGTTGAGGGCCACCTACTAGCGCTCGAGCAATCGCCAGTCGCTGCATCTGTCCGCCTGAGAGGGCAGTGGCGCCAGGACCAACGACGGTTTCGATGCCGTGCTCAAGCGCCTCAACCTCGGCCAAAAGATCCGCAGCGCTGAGAGCAGTCCGGATCTCATCATCCGAGATGCCATCCCGAAAGAACCGGACGTTCTCCGAGATCGATCCGAAGAGAAGTCTTGGGTGTTGAGGCACGAACCCGACCAAGGACGTCCAGTCCTTGCGGCTGAGCGCGGTCAGTGAACGTCCGTCGATCTCAATCAATCCGTCCGTCGGCTCATACAGGGCAGCAAGGAGCTTGAGTGTCGTACTCTTGCCACCACCCGACGGTCCGACGAGGCCAACCGATTCCCCACGGCGAATCGTTAGATCCAAACTCTCCACGCCTCGACCGCCCGCAGAGATGGGATAGTGAAAGGACACACCCAGAAAGCGAATCTCCTCAAACTGCCGAACGGGGTCGCCGTATTCACGAACGGCGCGGTCGCGAAACCTCGCCACCGTCGAATTGAGATACCCGAGAAAGGGACCGATCTGAGCGATCAGCACCGCTCCCTGCTGAACCGCCTGGCCGTAGGCCAGCGTTCGGAGAATGACCAACATGATCGGGCCAACCGTTGTCAGGTCGTCTGGCGAAGATCGAGTCAACAGCAGCAATCCGAGGGCCACGGCGAGGTAGGTGATCCCGTGGTACGCGGGTGGAATCAACTGCTTGATGATCGCCATCCGACGACCCACCTGTCCGTCAGATTGGATTCGGTCACCAACTCGACTGAAAGCGCTCAATCCAACGCCAAATGCCTCAACTTCGGCCCGCAGTTCCGCAAGTTCGGCAACTGCGCTTGACAAACCCACCTGCGTGTCAACGGCCTCGGACGAGTATCGCCGCACCACCCGCCGCAGCGGGATGAGGAGCGCCGAGACACCGACAATTGCTCCCAGCAGCCCGAGTGTTGCGATGGCATCGGAACCAAAGGAGAAGGCCAGCATCGCTGACATTGTGAGGAGTGCTGCAGCCG
>JAQCGT010000025.1 GCA_027730505.1 Actinomycetota bacterium
GGCGCTCACCACCGAGTTGGCCGGGTGGCTCACTCATCGCCGACGCACCGCTGACGGTGTTCGCAAACCCGGAACGATCGCCGAATTGGCGCGTCGCCGGGGCACGATGAACCCGAGGTTGTCCGCGGAGTGGCTCGAATATCTCGTGACCGTCGGCGCCCGCGAGGACGCCGACGGCTGGCGCTGGAAACTCGACCCATCGATGCGCATGGGAGGATTCGGACCATGGCGTCCGGAGTGGGCGCTCTTTCGCATGGCCGGCCTGGCGGTGCCGTTCCTCGGAGTGCTCGTCGGCGCCGAAGAGCCAATGGGATGGGGCACCCGGCCACGCCACGTCGAGAAGTGGATGCCACGCCATGCACGCCTCGAATACTTCGAGGATCTCGGCCATTTCATCCACATCGAACAACCGCAGATGGTTGCCGACATGGTGCTCGAATTCCTCGGAGATCCGTCATGATCACGCTGCGCCACAACCGCATCGAGTTGGCGTTGCACGAGATCCGCGCCGGCGCCGGTCGACCGCTGCTGTTGTTGCACGGACTCGGTGAGGCGTCACCGGATCGAGTACCGAGCCGGGCTGAGGATTGGCCTGGCCCAGTGTTCGGGCTCGACTTCACCGGCCATGGCGCATCGACGGTTCCGGTTGGTGGGGGCTACACCGCCGAGATCCTCCTCGGCGATGTCGATGCTGCGGTGTCGCATCTCGGCGAGGTCACGATCTACGGGCGTGGTCTCGGGGGCTACATCGCTCTGCTCGCTGCTGGCGCGATCCCTGACCGTGTGCTCGGCGCAGTGATCTCTGATGGGCCGGGTCTCACCGGTGGCCCGACCGAACCGACATCGCAGGCGGTGATCCGTCTCGCCGAGGATCATCAGTCACCTGATCCGTATGCATTGCTCGAGCTCGGGCGCGATCTGCGACCTGTCGACTATGCGGTTGACTTCGTGCGCCTGGCGGTGGCGGGCTCGGATCTCGATGAACCGATCGATGTGGCAGCGGTGTTCCGTCCGCCGTGGCTCGAAGCGGTGGCGGCGGCTCCCGGCGTTGCGGGTCTCGACGTTCCCGAGGCGCTCGCCCTCTACGCCACCTGATTCACGACGTGCGGTCGGTGATGTAGGCCGCCAGCGCCATCAGTTCGTTCACGGCCGTCGCATCGAGGTCACTTGATGCGATCGCCTCGACCGCCATCGCCACCCGAGTTGCGATCTCAGCTTCCAGTTCCGCCAGCGCACCGGTATCGACGATCACCTGCTGGATCTCGGCCACCCCCGCGTCGTCCAGCGATGGATCACCGACACCGTCGAGCACCGCTCGCTGATTGCTGTCAGCGGCACGCACGGCGCGGGCCAACAGCGGGGTGGGCTTGCCCTCACGTAGGTCGCCTCCTACCGGCTTACCCGTGACGGACGGGTCGCCGAAGGCACCGATGACGTCATCGCGCATCTGGAACGCATCGCCGAGCGGCAACCCGTAGGCGCTCAGCACCGGCATCAGGTCATCGACACGATCGGGGGCAGCGAGCGCAGCTCCGAGATGAAGTGGGCGTTCGACGGTGTACTTACCGCTCTTGTAGCGACAGATGCGCTCGGCGCGTGTGATCGTCCGATCGGCCTTCACCGACCCGACGATGTCGAGCAGTTGGCCTACGTTGAGTTCGATCCGCAGCTCGTTCCAGACCCGCCACGCTGCCGACGGAGCTCCTCGGAGCAACTGGTCGGAATACACGAAAGCGAGATCGCCGACCAGGATCGCAATGCCCTCGCCGAATCGACGGTCCTCCCCCGCCCACGAACCCTGTCGGTGCCGGGCGGCGAAGCGACGATGGGTCGTCTCAGCGCCGCGGCGCGCATCGGCATCGTCCATCACATCGTCGTGGAACAACGCGAAAGCGTGCATCAGTTCGAAGGCGGCGCCGGCATCGACCACCGGACCCGGATCGGACTCCGCCACCGCCGGCTCGCCCCCGGCCGCGATGAACCCCCAGTGGCAGAAAGCCGGTCGAAGGCGCTTTCCTCCGCCCAGTACCAAACGTCCGATCTCGGCCATCGGATCGGCGAGATCAGCATCGAACTCGGCCCAGCGGGCCAGCTCCGGCGTGAGGAACGACTCGAGACGAGCGTTGACACGATCGGCGATCGCAACCAGCCCGGCCGGCGGAACGGGCGACATCAGTCTTCGTCGCCGGGCAGACCGCCGACGACCTCATCGATCCGAAGCTGGGCCGCCGAGATTCGCTCACGGCACACGGTGATCAACTCTGCCGCCCGTGTCACCCGCTCGGCGAGACGATCGACGTCGACGTCAGCGGCTTCGAGGTCGGACAGGATCGCATCGAGTTCGGCGAGCGCATTCGCATAACTGGTGTCGTCGTCGTTCGCCATCTCACATCCCGTCGCTGTCGGAGGACACCACGGTACTCGTGATCCGGCCGTCGGCGACCCTCGTCACGACGGTGTCGGACGCTGATACATCGGCTATCGAACGCACGACCCGACCGTCAGCGGTGAGTGTGATCGACCAACCGCGTTCGAGCAGGCGAACCGGATCGAGCAGGTCGAGACGGTGGGCCCGATCGTCGAGCCCGTTCGACGCCCTATCGAGCACGAGCCTGATTCGACTGAGGCGATCGGTGCGCGACCGGAGCCGTTCGGCGCTGCGAGCCAACGCAGCATGAGTGCGGGCCGCCACCTTCTGCGCCCGCGCTTCGAGACCATCGACAAAGCCCGACACCCGGTCGACGAGCCAGTCGGCACACGCCGTCGGTGTCTTCAGAGCCGTGTGCGCGACCTCGTCCGCGACGGTCCGATCAATCTCATGGCCGAGACCGGTGAGCACCGGCACCGGACACGTCGCGATTGCCCGGGCGATGCCCTCGGTGTCGAATGCGGCCAGTTCGTTGCGGGCCCCACCACCGCGGATCACGACGACCACATCGACGCCGTGGGCCACCGCCGTGGCGATGCCGGAGGCGACCATCGACTCGGCCTGATCGCCCTGCACGCGGGCGTCGACGGCCACGAGGTGGAAGCCGTGGCCGCTTCGGGTGATCTCATCGGCGAAGTCATGCCATGCCGCCGAGCCGATGCTCGTCACCACACCAACTCGCAGCGGCACCGTCGGCATGTCGATCCGACTGTTGGCATCAAGCAGTTTCTCGGCGGCCAGCCGTGCCATCACTGCGTCACGCGCTGCGGTGATGTCACCAAGCGTGAACTGCGGGTCGATGTTCGAGATCTTCAAACTCAGCCGACCCGTCGGCGCATACACGTCGAGGGTTCCGAACACGCGCACACGGGTGCCGTCGGTCAATTCGAGCCGGTTCGCAGCAAGCATCGGGGTGAGCGATCGCTTGACGTTGGCGAACAGCGACACCGACACGGTCGCCTTCGAGCCGTCGATGTCCTCGACGAGCGAGAAGTACGTGTGGGGACCCGAGTCGCGTCGCCCGGAAATCTCCCCCGTCACCCACACCCCGGATCCGAACCCGGCTCGCAACTGCCGGTTGATCGCAGCGGTCAACTCACCGACGGTGTAGGTGAGTTCGCTGTCGGCCATCAGTACCAGGGGCGCGAGATGTGACGCCGCGAGGTGAGCGGGTCTCGGAGCCA
Source organism: Actinomycetota bacterium (assembly GCA_027730505.1). Lineage (GTDB taxonomy): Bacteria > Actinomycetota > Acidimicrobiia > Acidimicrobiales > Ilumatobacteraceae > Casp-actino5. Next base: position 3,613 of record JAQCGT010000025.1, read on the forward strand.
TGGACGCGACCCGAAGCGCCATGCCGTCGCCGACTCGGGCTCGGTGACCCCGAGCGAGGGCCGAGGCCAGAGCGCCTCGACGGCGGCCATCACCGCAACCGCTTCTTCAACGGTCGGTGTCGGCGAGATCTCAGGGTTGCTCACAGCGGCACGTTCCCGTGCTTGCGTTGGGGCAGCTCTTCGCGCTTGGACTCGAGTACCCGCAGGGCGGCAACCACTTTGCGACGAGTCTCCGAGGGTTCGATCACATCGTCGATGAAACCACGCTCAGCGGCGGCGTAGGGGTTCGCGTACTTGCGCGTGTACTCGTCGACGAGTTCGGCGCGGCGCGCCACCGGGTCCTGAGCCTGCTGGAGTTCGCGGCGGTACACGATCTCAACGGCACCTTGGGGACCCATCACGGCGAGTTCAGCGGACGGCCATGCGAAGGCGAGGTCGGCGCCGACCGACTTCGAGTTCATGACCACGTACGCGCCGCCGTAGGCCTTGCGGGTGATGATCTGGATGCGGGGCACCGTCGCCTCGCAGAAGGCGTACAGCAACTTCGCACCATGCCGGATGATGCCTTCATGTTCCTGGTTGACGCCGGGGAGGAAGCCGGGCACGTCGACGAAGACGAGCAGCGGGATGTTGAACGCGTCACAGGTGCGCACGAATCGAGCGGCCTTCTCCGATGACTCGATGTCGAGCACGCCGGCGAACACCATCGGCTGGTTACCCACAACGCCGACCGTGCGACCGTCGACTCGAGCGAAGCCGCAGATAATCGACTTGGCCCAGTGGGGGAAGTACTCCATGAACTCGCCGTCGTCGACCACCGAGGCGATCACCTGAAGCATGTCGTACGGCATCGACGGGCTGTCGGGCAGGATCGAGTCGAGTTCGGGGCAGAGCCGCTCGGGATCGTCGGTCGCCTCGATCGCCGGGGGATTCTCGAGGTTGTTCTGCGGCAGCATCGACAACAGGTACCGCACCTCGTCGAGACACGCCTTCTCGTCCTCGGCGACGAACGTGGCCACACCGGATTTCGAGGCGTGCGTCATGGCCCCACCGAGTTCTTCGAGTGTCACATCCTCGCCAGTCACCGTCTTGACCACATCGGGTCCGGTGATGAACATGTGCGAGCTCTCGCGCACCATGAAGATGAAGTCGGTCATGGCCGGCGAGTACACAGCACCACCGGCACACGGTCCGAGGATGACTGATATCTGCGGGATGATGCCCGACGACTGCACGTTGCGCCGGAAGATGCCGCCATAGGAGGCGAGGCTCACCACACCTTCTTGGATTCGGGCACCAGCGCCGTCGTTCAGGCCGATCATCGGCGCACCGGTCGACAGGGCGAGATCCATCACCTTGTGGATCTTCTCGGCGAAGACCTCGCCGAGGGCACCGCCGAAGACGGTGAAGTCCTGACTGAAGACGAATACCTTGCGGCCATCGATGGTGCCCCATCCGGTGATGACGCCGTCGGTGTAGGGGTGCTCTTCGAGACCGGCTGCGTGGGCTCGATGGCGGGCCAACATGTCGAGTTCGTGGAAGCTGCCCGGGTCGAGCAGGTAGTCGATCCGCTCGCGAGCGAGCATCTTGCCCTTTGCGTGCTGGCGCTCGACCGAGCGCTCTGAGCCCGCGTGACGGGCGGCCTCCTTGCGGGATTGCAGGTCGTCGATCCGGTCCCTCATCGTCGTCACGAAGACGACGCTAACCGACGGTGACGACCGGAGCCGTAGTCACCTCAGTGGGATCAATCGTGGTGGAGGTGGTCGTGGTGTCGGTCGACCCGTCAGCGGGAACGATCGTGGTGCTGAACACGATGGTCGTCGTCGTGGTGGCGACGGAACCATCCTCGGTGAGGATCACGAGCGGACTGATGAGACGGCTGTTGAGACCGGTCTCGAACACTGCGGTCAAGGTCACGGTCCAGTCGGTTGCGACGTCGAATGGAAGTCCGTCGGCGAGATCGAGACGGGCAACCCCCCGGCCCGACAGCGGGATGTCCTGGACGGTGCCTCGCCCGTAGCTACCGACAGCCGGATCGAATTCAAGGACGAGGTCGACGATCGACGAGGGGGTCTCGATCACCTCGACCTCGATCGCGTTCAATCCGACCCGGCCCGGGTCGAGTGACACCTCGGCGACGAATCCGGTCGCCTCATCGGCCATCGGGATCACCAACGCATATTCGCGATCGGGGATCAGTGACACCTTCGGTGGGTTGATCGATAACAACCATCCGCTGAAGGCGAGCACCACGATGCCGAGCGTGGCCTCTGCGCCGAAGGTACGTCGGAAACGGTTGGCGTGGCGGGCTGAGAGGTGGTCGGCACGAGCCAAGCGAGCACCGACGACGGCCCGGGCCTTCACCGTGACGAGCAGCATGGCCACGACGGTCAAGATCTTGAGCACCAGCACCTGCCCGTAGGAACTGGTGAGCAACGCTCCACCGACCAGGCGGATCGTCTCGGCGACACCGGTGAGGATGACCACGAGGATGGCTGGCCCCGAAAGACGCGAGAATCCCCGAACGGCGTCGACGAGGTCGACCCGACCGGCACCGGCCAAGACCACCCGGCTGACGAGCACCGCGCCGCCGAGCCAGACCGCAACGGCGAATACATGGGCGAGATTGACGATCAGGCCGAGGAGCACGAGATTGCCTTGCATCCTTGAGAACGCGAGTGTCGCAACGGCGGCCATGGGAAGGCCGACGGCGATCGGCTTGGAAATCTCGTCGCAGATGTTCTCGGGGCGGAAGGCGACCCAGCCGAGGCCGACCACTGCCGCGAGGCGCACCACGGCCGCGCGGCCGGGCCATCCGGTTGAGAACAGTTCGAACCATGCGACCGGACTGAGCGACGAACCGAACGAGTTGTCGGTGAGGTCGGCAGTGAGCGCCATGACGTAGATCACCGTGCCTGCGATCGCAACGGCCCACACTGCGATCATGAAGCGCTGGGTGAGCAGATACGTGGTGCCCTCCGGCCACGCGAGCAGGATCAGCAGGGTTGCACCCAAGAAGATGAGAACAGCGGAGCCGGAGATGAGGCCGCCCAGCCAGACGGCGCCGCCGGTCGATCCAACGGCTTCGACATCCGAACCGATGGAAACCGTCGAGTTGGTGGCCGCAACCGGCACGGTCGATGCCGTGCTGCCACCGGTTGACGCAGTCGGCGTGTCGGCTGCGACCGAGAATGCAATCAGATCGGTGGCGATCGGTTGGTCGAGTTCGTCGCGCAGCAGCCATGTGATCGTGCAGGCCCCTTTGGGGAACGGGGACAACACTTCGACGTTGAACGTGACGTCGTCTTCGGCGAGCTGGGGGATTCCGGTGCTCTGCGGCTGGGCTGGCGTGCCACAACCGACGGCGACGGTGAACGCCTCATCGGTGCCGATCGGCTGATTGAAGGTGAACGTCATGATCGCCGGCGAGGTGCCGAGCGTTGCACCATCGGCCGGGTTGGACGCGGCAAGGGAATTACTCCCGTCCTGGGCCGCCGCAGGCCCCGACATGGTGAGGACACCGAGCGCGATCGCACAGCAGGCGATGAGGAGACGTCGAGCGCGACGGACTAGGTCCACGATCAAACGGTAGTCAGTGGCTCCCACCGGCCACCGTCATTCCCTCGGGGTAGTGTGGCCGCACATGGCCACCCAGTCGCTCTACCGCCGCTACCGGCCCCGACGCTTCGACGAGTTGAAGGGTCAGGAGCACGTGGTTCGAGCCTTGCGTGAGGCCGTTCGCGCCGGTCGGGAGGGCCAGGCGTATCTGTTCTCGGGACCGCGTGGCACGGGGAAGACGACGACGGCTCGCATCTTGGCCAAGGTGCTCAATTGCACTGATCCGGTCGATGGTGAGCCGTGTTGCGCTTGCGATTCGTGTCTGGCAGTCGAACAGGGCAACAGCTACGACGTCTTCGAACTCGACGCGGCGTCGAACAACACGGTCGATGACATGCGCAACCTGATCGACAAGGTGTCGCTCGGTACGCCCGGGCGCCACAAGGTCTACATCCTCGACGAGGTGCACATGCTGGGCCCCGGTGCGTCAGCTGCGCTTCTCAAAGTGCTCGAGGAGCCACCGCCGCATGTGGTGTTCGTGCTGGCCACGACCGATCCGCAGAAGCTGAAGGACACGATCCGGTCTCGCACCCAACATCTGCAGTTCCACTTGTTGCCGAGCGACACGATGGCCGAACATCTCCGATGGGTTGCGTCCGATGCCGGACTTGACGTCGCCGACGAGGTACTCGAAGCAGCACTGTCGCGCGGCGGTGGCTCGGCACGAGACACGCTCTCAGCCCTTGAGCTGTTGGCGGCGACCGGCGGAACGGTCGACGACCTCGTCGACATGGGCGAGTTCGAGCGGGCCTTCACCGACGGTGACACCGGCCTGGCCCTCAGCGCCGTGGCGCATGCGATCGGCAACGGGCACGACCCACGCACGCTCTGCGAGGACGTGCTGCGGCATCTGCGAGATCTGTTCTTGTCGGTGATGTCACCCGAGTTGGTGCAGGTCCGCCATGACCGCATCGACACCTTGGCCGAATCAGCGCGTGCGATGGGAACGGCGTCAATCGTGAGGGCCATGGAACGACTTGGCACTGCGCTGGTCGAGATGCGGTTCGCTCCCGATCCACGGATCATGCTCGAGGTCGCACTCGTTCAGCTCACCCGTGACGACTCATCTGACGATCCGTCCGCATTGCTCGGTCGTCTCGAACGACTCGAGCGTCAGGTGGCCAACGCTGCGGCAGCTGCGCCGGCACCCACTCCGGCGCCGCGCGATCCGACGACTGGTCGAGCCCAGGTCGGAGGCCATGCCCGTCGCGGCGATCCAACGGGTGGCACGCAACGCCCTGCTGCCGCTGCAGCAGTCGAGCCGGCCCCCGCAGCGACACCAACCCCCGCTCCCGACGCGGCTGCGGGGCCACTCGATACGGCAACCGTCATCTCCATCTGGGAAGACAAGGTCAGGTCGAGCCTGCCGGGTCTTGCCCGGGCCTTGTTCACCCCGACCACGATCGACGGCGTCGCTGCGAGCGAGGACGCCATGACCGTCACGGTGAGAGCGCCGAGCGAGGTACATGCAGGCAAGTGCGAACCGCACCGTGCAGCCGTCGAGTCGGCACTGTCGGCTGCCCTCGGCAGGTCGGTGACGATCGCGATCACCGCCGGAGGGTCGGCGCCGACTGGTTCATCCGGCGCGGCGCGCCCGTCGGCGCCCACACCCCCACCGATGGACGATGACGACATCGACCTCACCGAGCTCGTCGATGCGCCACCTGAAGAGCAACGGAGCCCCGAGCAGGACGTCGCCGATCTGTTCCCGGGTTCGAGGATGATGGAGTCAGAGGACTGACGTGGCAGCAGTTCACACCGCTCCCGTCCAAGCGCTCATCGACGAACTCGGGCGACTCCCCGGGATCGGACCGAAATCGGCCCAGCGCATCGCGTTCCATCTGTTGAAGGTGCCCGATGTCGATGCCAACCGCCTCGCCGACGCGATTCGTGAAGCCAAAGCCCGGGTCAGGTTCTGCGAGCGCTGCTTCAACGTGGCCGAGGACGACCTTTGCCCGATCTGTATGGACGAACGACGCGATCCCTCGATCCTGTGCGTGGTCGAGGAGTCACGCGACATCATCGCGATCGAGCGCACGGGTGAATTCCGGGGCCGGTATCACGTGTTGCTCGGTGCGATGAACCCACTCGAGGGAATCGGCCCTGATCAGTTGAAGATCCGAGAACTTCTGGCACGGCTCGTACCCGAAGAGGTGAACGAGGTCGTCATCTGCACCAATCCCAATACTGAAGGCGAGGTGACAGCGATGTATCTCGCCCGACAGTTGACCCCGCTCGGCATCACCGTGTCACGTCTGGCGAGCGGTCTGCCGGTGGGTGGCGATCTCGAATATGCCGATGAACTGACGCTCGGCCGGGCCTTCGAGGGTCGAACCCGCGTCGGCGGCTGACTCAGACCTTGAGAATCAGGGCGTCGCCCTGGCCGCCACCGCCGCACAGGGCGGCAGCGCCGTAGCCACCGCCTCGGCGACGGAGTTCGTGGGCGAGGCTCAAGGCAAGCCGGTTTCCGCTCATGCCGATCGGATGACCGACGGCGATGGCACCGCCGTTCACGTTGACGATGTCATCGGAGATGCCGAGGTCGGCCATCGACGCGATGCCGACCGCAGCGAACGCTTCGTTGATCTCGTACAGCGCAATGTCCGAGACCGAGAGGTCGGTGCGGGCGAGGGCGGCACGAATGGCGTTCGCCGGCTGCAGGAGCAACGAAGCGTTGTCAGGACCGGCGACCATGCCGTACGAGACGTACTCAGCGAGTGCGGTGACGCCACGATCGGCCGCGGCGCGTTCTGACATGACGACGATCGCCGACGCGCCGTCGGAGATCTGTGAAGCGTTGCCGGCGGTGATGGTTCCGGCACCGCCGAACGCGCCGCGCAGTCCGGCGAGGCCCTCGGCACTGGTGTCGGCACGGATGCCTTCGTCTTCGGTGATGACGATGGCGTCGCCGCGACGCTGCGGCACGGCGACCGGAACGATCTCGTCGGCGAGTCGACCGTTCTTCGTGGCGTCGGCGGCGCGCTCGTGAGATTGCGCAGCCACCCGGTCCTGCTCGGCCCGAGAGATCAAGCCGTCGGCATATTGTTCGGTGCCCGATCCCATGAGACACGCGTCGAAGGCGCACCACAGACCGTCGCGCACGATTGCGTCTTCGAGCTCGGTGTTGCCGTACCGGAACCCGCCGCGGGCTCCGGCGAGGAGATGTGGCGCGTTGGTCATCGATTCCATACCGCCTGCCACGACGATGTCGGCTTCGCCGGAGGCGACCATCTGATGGGCCAGATAGATCGAGTTGAGTCCCGACAGGCAGACCTTGTTGATGTTCACCGAGGGGACGCTCATGGGGATACCCGCCCCGGCAGCAGCCTGACGGGCCGGCACCTGTCCTTGGCCAGCCATGAGCACCTGTCCCATGATCACGTGGTCGACGTCGGCGGGTTCGACGCCGGCACGCTCGAGGGCGGCCGCGATCGCAAGCGATCCGAGTTGGGCGGCCGACATGGAACCGAGGGCCCCGCTCATCTTGCCGATCGGGGTGCGGGCTCCGGCGACGATCTTCGTTGCGGTCATGGCCATGACGTTACCCCTCGCGGGTGTTCGCAGAATCACGCTCGGCACCAAGCATGCGCAATGCGAGTTCGGCGTAGGTGTCGGCGAGCTGTTCGGGGCTGACGCTGCCCGACGGGTTGTACCAAGCGGACACGCCGATGCCCATGTCCAAGATGGCATAGGACGACCATCGGTCCGACGCCGTGCGGAAGACGTCAAGTTCGCGACCCTCTTGGACGAGTTCACGGAATCGTGACTCGTACTCGCGGCGCAGGTCGAGGATGTGGGTGCGATGCGGTTCTTCCAACGAATCGATCTCACGGTGTCCGACGAACGCCTCGTAGCGCTGTTCAGCGTGGTACTGCACGTGCACCGCGGTGATGCGTTGGAGCCGCTCACTCACATCGCCCCCGCGGGCCAACGCTGCCTGCTGGCGTCTGAGCAGTTCGGTCATCATTCCGGTGACGATCTCGACGAGCAGTTCTTGTTTGGAAGCGATGTGCTTGTAGAGACTCGGTCCTCGGATTCCGAGGCGGTCACCGATCTGAGCCATTGTCGTGCCCCCGTAGCCCACGGTGGCGAAGAGTTCGAGGGCAGCGTCGAGAATCTCGTGGTGTCGGTCGCTGGGTCCGCCGGGTGGGCGGGAGCCTCCGGCGCTCGGCACGTGGGTTCTGCCGGCGGGGAGTCGGTCGCGAACGGGCATGCCATAAATCTACGCCCCCGCATGGCGCTCGGCTAACGGTTGTTAGCCTTTTTGGGATAAGGTATGGCTAATACTCATTAGCCATACAGACAGGGAGTTCTCGCACATGCAGCACATCCTCGACGCCATCCAGGCCGGAGCCTCGGGTGACGAGATCGCCAACCTTCCCATCCCCGAGTCGTATCGCGCGGCGTTCGTACGTCGCGATGAGACCGCCATGTTCGAAGGCGTTGCGTCAGCTGACAAAGACCCCCGCCAGTCACTGCATGTCGACGAGGTCGCCACCCCCGAACTCGCACCCGACGAGGTGTACATCGCCGTGATGGCGTCGTCGATCAACTTCAACACCGTGTGGACCTCGATCTTCGAGCCGCTCCCCACGTTCGGATTCCTCGATCGGCTTGCCCGCGAATCCGAGTGGTCAGCGCGACATGGACGCGATGAACACATCATCGGCTCAGATGCGTCCGGTGTGGTCCTGCGCGTCGGTTCGGCAGTTCGCAACTGGAAGCCCGGTGATCGCGTCACCGTGCACTGCAACCACGTCGACGACCAAGATCCGACGGCCCACGACGACTCGATGCTCGCCACCAACCAACGCATCTGGGGTTTCGAGACCAACTTCGGCGGCCTTGCCGATCTTGCCGTGGTGAAGGCCAACCAGTTGATGCCCAAGCCAAGCCACCTCACCTGGGAAGAAGCTGCTGTCAACGCGCTCTGTAACTCGACCAGCTACCGCATGCTCGTCTCGGACAACGGCGCTCGCATGAAACAGGGTGACTCGGTCCTCATCTGGGGTGCCACCGGCGGCATCGGTGGCTACGCCGTGCAGTACGTGCTCAACGGCGGTGGCACACCGGTCGGCGTCGTATCGTCACCCGAGCGCGCCGCTCTGCTCAACGAGATGGGCTGCGAAGCCGTGATCGACCGGCGCGCCGAGGGATACAACTTCTGGAGCGACGAACACACCCAGGATGAGTCCGAATGGCGTCGTTTCGGCAAGCGCATCCGCGACCTCATCGGCGAAGACCCCGACATCGTGTTCGAACATCCGGGACGGTCGACCATGGGTGCCTCGATCTTCGCCGTGAAGCGCGGTGGCACCGTGGTGACCTGCGCCGCCACCTCGGGCTACATGGTCGAGTTCGACAACCGACACTTCTGGATGAAGTTGAAGCGACTGCTGTCGTCACACTTCGCCAACTACGCCGAGGCGTGGGCCGCGAACCGGCTCATCGACCAGGGGCGGATCCAACCGCTGCTCAGCCGGGTGCATCCGCTGACCGAGGTCGGTGAGGCAGCCCGTGCCGTGCACCGCAATGAGGTGGAGGGCAAAGTCGGGGTTCTGTGTCTCGCTCCCACCGAGGGGCTCGGCATCGACGATCCCGCCAAGCGCGAACGCATCGGCGAGGATCGCATCACCGTGTTCCGTCGTCTCGGTGGCTGAACGATCGGGCAGAATGGGCGTCATGATCCTCACCGAGATCGACCATGTGGCCATCGCCGTGCGTGACCTCGAGGCGGCCATCGACTACTACCACCGCGCCTTCGGCGCCACCGTCGATCACCGAGAGGTGGTCGAGTCCGACGGTGTCGAGGAAGCGCTGCTGAAAGTGGCCGAGAGCTACGTGCAGTTGCTCACCCCGACCCGTGACGACTCGCCCGTCGCCAAGGCGATCGAGAAACGCGGCGAGGGGCTCCACCACATCGGGTACCGAGTAGCTGATTGCGGCGAGGCGCTCGCCTCGATGATCGCAGCGGGCGCCACACCGATCGATGCCGCGCCGCGGCCGGGAAGCCGCGGAACTACGGTTGCATTCGTGCATCCCAAGGGCAGCTTCGGCACCCTGATCGAACTCGTCCAAGAGAACTGACCTGATGGCCCGGCCCCCCGCAGCGGTGCTGTGGGACATGGACGGCACGCTGGTCGACACCGAGCCCTACTGGATCGAGGCCGAGTTTCGCATCGTCGAGTCGTTCGGCGGCGAGTGGTCGCTCGACCATGCCCACCATCTGGTCGGCTTCGACCTGATCGATGCTGCCGAATACATCATCGCCAACTCGCCGGTGACCCTCGAGCCGCCTGAGGTCGTCGAGCGGCTTCTCGATCACGTCGTCGCATCGGTCCGCCGTGAGATCCCGTGGCGTCCGGGTGCACGTGAACTGCTGTCGGCTCTCAACGCCGCCGGCGTGCCGTGTGCGCTTGTCACCATGTCGTGGCGACGATTCGCCGACGCGGTGGTCGAGGCGCTGCCCGAGGGCTCGTTCGTCGAGGTCATCTGCGGCGATGATGTCGCCGAGGGCAAACCGCACCCCGAGCCGTATCTCACCGCAGCGGCCCGACTCGGTGTCGCACCCGAATCATGTGTTGCCATCGAGGATTCGCCCACCGGTATGACCTCGGCACTCGCTGCCGGCTGTCGGGTGATCGGGGTGCCAAACGTTCGCAGCCTGAACCCTGCGGAGGGAGCCGTGATTCTCGACACCCTCGAAGGGCTCGATGCCAGCAATATCGGCGGTCTTCACGCATCCCGAGATCGCGCCCGGTCATTGATCGTGCTCGCTGCCGCCGTGATCGTGGCCGCTCTCGCCATTGGCTGGGCGGTGTTCGGATCGAGCGACGACACGAACAACAACGAACTGGCCCTACCGCCAGGTGTCGTGGCGATCGACACCTGGGTGCCGTACTGGACTCTCGATCGCCACCTGGTCGAGCCTGACATCACCGCCGCCCGCCTCGCTGCTCTGCGCGAGGTGTCGCCGTTCTGGTGGTCGGCCACCGGAACCACCGAGATCGTTCCCGACACCTATCTCGACGTCGCCCAAGGCGACGCCTTCGTCGACCTGCTCGACTCGGCTGGTGTCGCTGTTGTGCCGGCCGTGCTCGACGCCATGCCAGCTGGAGAGATGTCAGCACTGCTCCAAGATCCCGACCGGCGATCACGGCATGTGTCGGCCCTGGTCAACCTCGTGCTCGATGGTGACCACGCCGGTGTCGACATCGACTACGAACAGTTCGCCTTTGCCGACGATCCGGCCACCTGGGTCGACACGAAACCGGCATGGGTGGCGTTCATCACCGAACTCACCGCCGCTATGCACGCCGAAGGGCGCACCGTCAGCGTGAGCGTGCCACCGGTGTACGTGTTTGCTGACACTGGTGAATTGGGCTACTGGGTGTACGACCACGGCACGATCGCCGGCATCGTCGATCATGTTCGCATCATGGCCTACGACTTCTCGACCGGCACCGCTGGGCCGATCGCCCCGATCACCTGGGTCTCCGACGTCATCGATGGCACCATCGCCGCTGTAGACCCTGAGCACCATCACAAACTGGTGCTCGGCGTGCCGGCCTACGGGTACAACTGGCCGATCGCCACGGTCGGCACCTGCCCGTCTGACGCTCCGGGACGAACCGGCGTGACTGCGGCGAACGTCGACGACTTGCTGGCTCGCAGGGCCTCTGACGCTGTCTACGACCCGATCGCCGGTGAGTGGTCAGCCACATACGAACTCGAACACGATGACGGAACCGCCAGGTGTGTGCAGACCCGGCGAATGCATTGGGTCGATGCCGAGGGCGTTGCAGAGCGTGTACAGATGGCTCGACGCGCCGGTTTCGGCGGCGTTGGACTGTGGGCATTCGGCTATGACGACGACGCTGTCTGGTCTGCGCTCGTCGAATCGGCGTCAGCGGAGATCGCACCGTGAGCGGCGTCGATGTCGACCGGCTTCGCACCATCGGTGCGGCGCTTGCCGGCGACACATTCGCCGACGCTGTCATCCGCGGGGCACGCAAGGGCTGCGCACCGCGCTACGAGCGGGTTCGACTCCGTCCGGTTGTCATCGGCGGGCGCCGAGTCGTGCAGTTCGAATGTTTCGACGGCCGGAACACCGACGTCGAGAACCTCGGCGCAGGTGATGCCGTCGATCGGTTCATCGAGTTCTTCGTCGATGGCATGCGCACCGCGTTGGTACGAACCGTCGAGGCCGATATTCAGATCACCGTGGCGCGCAAGGGAACCGTCCAGTCGGTGCAGCACGACCCAACCGCCAGCACCATCGATACCGACCACGACCGCGCCCGACAACACCTCATCGCCGAGGACGCCCCGTTCCTCGCCGCTGTTGGCATCTCGACATCCGATGGGCGGGTGAAGCCAACGTCTCGACCGAAGTTTCGACAGGTGCAACGCTTCGTTGAGATCCTCGACTCGACGATTGCCGATCGCGACGCCGGGTCGACGATCCGTGTCGTCGACCTCGGCTGTGGCTCGGGCGTGCTCACACTGGCTGCCCACCATCATCTGATTGCACGTGGGTTCGATCCCGACACCACCGGGGTCGACCTGAAGGGCGAGCTCATCGATCGTCTGAATCGCACGGTCGACGAACTCGGATGGTCGAACATCCGCTTCGTGGAAGGGTCCATCGACGGCTGGTCGCCCTCGCCGGGCGCTGATCCCAACCTGGTGATCGCGCTCCATGCGTGTGACACCGCCACCGACGATGCCCTTGCCGCAGCGATCGGCTGGGGGTCCGACATCGTGCTGGTCGCACCGTGTTGTCAGCACGATCTGCAAGATCAGATCGAACGCCGTGACCCGCCTCCCGGCTTCGATGCACTCGTACGTCACGCCATCGTGCGTGAGCGGCTCGGCGACTTGCTCACCGACACGGTTCGAGCCGATATCTGTGCCGCCCACGGATGGCGCACCGATGTGATCGAGTTCATCGGCGGCGAACACACGGCGAAGAACCTGATGATCCGTGCCGTGCGCACCGGTCGCGTCGATGACAACGCCGGAAGGCGGGTAGAGGACCTCGTCGAGCGTTGGGGTGTCGATCCGGCGCTCAGGCGTCGGCTGGCGGGGCGAGCAGATCGCTGACCAGAGCGACCAGTTCGTCAGCGGTCCGCTCACCGCTCCATCGTCCCCGAACCACACCGGCCTCGTCGACGAGCACCATGAACGGATAGCCGGTCACACCCAGAGCATCACCGGCGATGAACACCTGGCGTTCACTGTCGATCCCGTCGGCGAGCACACGATGAGTCCAATCCTTGTCGTCGAGCCACCGTTCGGGTGGGAAGTTGGGACGGTCAGGAGCGATCGCACTCGAGATGCCGATGACCTCGAGACCGTCAGGCCAACGGCCGGCATCACGCACTGCGTTGAGTTCGGGAATCTCGTTGTTGCAGTGGGGACACCAGTGCGCCAGAACGACGAGCAGCAGCGGTGATCCCATATCAGAGCCGATGGTCACGGGCTTTCCGGCGTAGTCCTCGCCGGTCAGTGTTGGTATCAGACGCCCAATTGCCGGGTCGGCGTGGGAGTCGGTCAGCGGAGGGAGTGGATCGCCCGCGACTGTCACGGGTCGGACCTGGTCGCCGTATCCAGCGAGCGTGGTGGTGGTCGCAGGCGTCGTTGTGGTCGAGCTTGTGATCGTCGTCGTGGTCTCGAACACCACTACCAGATCATCAGTGGACGAACAGGCAGCCACCACCAGCGCAGCCAGGGCCACGGCGACGAACCGCAACTATGCGTCCTCGGCCGGGACCAGGTTGATCACGATCACCCCGACGAACGCCATCAATGCCATGAATGCGAGCGTCACGAAGCCGTATGACCGGAACCAGATGTCCGAACACGCCGGCCCGGAGGCGGCACACGAACCGCCGTCGAGGCCAGGTCGCCATTCGATGAGGTAATGCCACGCCGACACACAAGCGCCCACTCCGGCGATGGGCAATGCGTACCAGCGAGCACCCGGATCACGACGAATGAAGCCGATGAAACCGATCACCGCCAACGGGTACATGGCGATGCGCTGGAACCAGCAGAGTCGACACGGGATGTAGTTCGCCACCTCGGAGAAGTAGAGCGACCCGGCCATAGCGCCACCGGCGAGCACGAGGGTCACCGCCGACCGGTATCGAGTGACTCGGGCCAGAAGTTCACGCCTGCCCGAGGCCCATAGTGCGAGCACGACCAGCGCAGCGACGCCGACGATGATCGCCAAGGTGGCGGTGAACGTCTCCATCGCATCGGTGATGGCGTACCCATCGAGGGCAATCTGTGAGCCTGCCATGACCCCAGTCTGCCTGCGGCGGTAGGGTTCGCGCATGCTGGAGTACACGTCGATCAGCGTCTCGTCGTACCAGGCGTCGACGCTCACCCCCCTGCTCGACTCGCACTCGGGCGACGGTTGGACGGTCGTGGCGATCGTCCCGACCGGCACCGAGATCGTCGCCTTTTTGTCGCGACCACGCGCCGACGGTGGCGCTTCGGTCGCCGATCCGGCACCCGCAGTGGAGACCTCTGCAACGCAGACCAAGCCGGAGGCCTCATCTGCAGGGTGGGCGCTGCAGCCCGAACCCGCGTCGAGCAGCACCCCTGCCGCTACACCCGCACCGGCCCCTACACCTGCTCCGGCCTCGGCCGCTGCGGCACCTGCCGGTTGGTACGCCGATCCCTCCGGGCGCTTCGAACTGCGCTACTGGGACGGCGGACGCTGGACCGAGCACGTCTCACGACGGGGCCAGCAGTTCACCGACCCACCGGTCGCCTAAATGCGCGCCACCTCGGTCGGGCACGCCGGCATCCTCATCGAGTGCGATGCGGGTTCGATCCTGTGCGATCCGTGGTTCGTGCCGGCCTTTCTCGGCTCGTGGTTCGTCTTTCCCCGTAACGACCAACTGAGCCCTGAACTGTCGGCTCGGATCGAGCAACCGGACTACCTCTACGTCTCGCACCTACACGGCGATCATCTCGACGAACCCTGGCTCAGCGAGCACCTGCGCCGAGACGTCCCGATCCTGTTGCCCGACTACCCGACCGGTGAACAAGAACGCACACTGCGCTCGCTCGGTTTCACCCAGTTCATCCACACCCGCAACGGTGTCGAGACCGAACTGGTTCCCGGTTTGAGCGTTGCGATCCACGTCGAGACGTCGATCACCGATGGGCCCGGCGGCGACTCGGCGCTCGTCGTATCGGACGGCCGGCATCGACTGGTCAACCAGAACGACTGCCGCACCACTGATCTCACTGCGCTCGCCGCACACGGGCCGGTCGACCTGCACTGGCTGCAGTACTCGGGCGCCATCTGGTACCCGATGGTCTATGACTTGCCCGCCGACGAGATGGCGCGCCTGTGCTCTGCCAAGACCGAGAGCCAAGGGGCTCGGGCGATGCGCTATGTCGAAGCCCTCGGCGCCCGAGCCGTGGTGCCAAGCGCTGGCCCGCCTGCGTTCTTGGACGACGGACTGTTCGATCTGAACGTGATCGATGGCGATGAGCCGAGCATCTTCCCCGACCAGCGCTGGTTCCTCGACCGACTCGACGCCGCCGGACATCGCGGGGTGTTGGCGATTCCGGGAACCACGATCACCATCGGCGACGAGATCGTCGTCGAACATCCGATGCCCGACGACGAAGTGCGGGCGATCTTCACCGACAAGCGCGCCTACCTCGGGAGCTATCGGGCTGACTGGTCCGACTGGCTCGCCGATCTGCATCGCTCATGGGCCCAGCCACGGACCGACATCGTCACCTCGATCGCCGCCTGGTGGGAGCCGTTGATGAGGTTGGCGCCGACAGTGTGCGCGGCCATCGGCGCGCCGCTCATGATCCGCACCGACAACGGCGACGACGATCTCGACATCATCATCGACTTCCCGAATGCCCGTGTGGTCAACGGTTCGTCAGCCGATGCTGTGGGGCTGGAGCCCGGCTTCCGGTTCGTGATCGCCCGCGATCTACTCGAAACCGTCGTGGCCGAGAACGCTGTCGATTGGTCGAACTCATTGTTGTTGTCGTGCCGATTCCGCGCCTGGCGTTCCGGTGCCTACAACGAGTACCTCTACAACTTCATCAAGTCGCTCTCGGTCGAACGGATGACGAAAACCGAGGCCGAAGCTGCCTCGAAGAACGCCCGTCTCCATGCCGAGGTCGCCGAGACCGATGACGTTCAGGTCGGTGAGTTCATCGTGCAGCGGCGTTGTCCGCACCGCAACGCCGACCTGTCGATCTTCGGCGAGATCGACGGCGACGATCTGGTGTGCACGCTGCATGGCTGGCGATTCGACACGACCACCGGACAGTGCCGCACGAGCGACGATCACCCGGTTCGGATCAGACGCCGGGGAACCTGAACCGTTCGCCGTAGAGCGTGACAGCCTGACGCAGTGGCACGAGGTCACGACGCTGGCGCCGTTCGGCGTCATCGGCTGCTGCGGCGAGGCGACGTTCGGCGTCGTCGAGGCGGTGGCGCAGTTCGGCGTTCTCAGCTTCGAGTTCCATCACCCGGCGGATGCCTTCCAAGTTCATCCCCGATTCGGCGAGTTCGCTGATGCGTCGCAGCAACGCGATGTCGTGATCGCTGTAACGGCGGTTGCCGCCATTGGTCCGGGCCGGATTGACGAGGCCTCGACGTTCGTAGATCCGCAAGGTCTGGGGATGCATGCCGGCGAGCTCGGCGGCCACCGAGATGACGTAGACGGCGTGGTGCGGGCTGCGGGTGCTCATGTCGCCTCATCACCATAGGCCGTACCGGTGCGGGGGTTGGTCCGGGTCGCAGCCGCAAGTGCTTCGATCGCTGCTCGCTCGGCATCGTCGAGTTCGGTCGGGACCTGCACTTGCACCTGCACGATGAGGTCGCCGTGGGTGTGCTGGCCGCGTCGGGTGAGGTCGATGCCCTTACCGGACACTCGATGCCGCGATCCGCTCTGAGTGCCGGGACGCAAGCGCAGGCGCACAGTCGTGCCGTCAAGTGTCGGCACGTCGATCTCACCGCCGAGCACGGCCTCGGCGAACGTGATCGGTACGGTCACGAGCAAGTTGGCCCCTGAGCGACTGAACCGTTCGTGGGGACGAACGCTCACCTCCACGAGGAGGTCTCCTGCCGGGCCACCGTTACGACCGGGAGCACCGCGGCCCTTCAGGCGGATCGTCTGCCCGTCGTCGACACCGGCGGGAATGCGAACCTGCACGTTGCGTTGCTGCGCGGCCACTCCCGAGCCACGGCAGGTGGTGCAGGGGTCGTCGATGACCGAGCCACGACCCTGACAGGTGCGGCATGGCGATGAGAACGAGAACGGACCTTGGTTGTCGTCGATCGCACCGCGACCACCACATGTCGAGCACGCTCGGGCGCTGGTGCCTGGCTTGGCGCCGGTTCCCGAGCAGGTGGTGCATTGACCCTCTGAGGTGACGTTGATGGTGGTGGTCACGCCACGCGCCGCGTCGGCGAAGTCGAGGGTGAGCCGGGCCTGTTGGTCGGCACCACGGCGGGGGCCGACCCCAGATGTGGTGCGGGTACGTCCTCCCGGCGAGAACATCTGCCCGAACAGGTCGCCGAAACCGGACATGTCGCCGACGTTGAAGGTGAACCCACCGGGTCCCCCGCGGCCGGCCATCGGTCCGAGTCGACGCACTTCGTCATATTCGGCGCGTTTGGCTTCGTCGCCGAGCACGTCATAGGCGGCGGCCACCTCTTTGAACCGGTTCTCAGCTGCCGCATCACCGGGATTCTGATCGGGGTGAAGTTCGCGTGCGAGTTTGCGATAGGCGCGGGTGATCTCTTTGGCCGTTGCCTCGGGGCTGACCCCCAAGACGGCGTAGTAGTCGGTCTCGAACCACTCGCGCTGAGCTGTCATGTCAATCCTTGGTGCGCACCATGGCGGGACGCAGGGTGCGCCCCTTCCAGCGGAAACCGCTGCGCAGCACTTCGGCGACGACGACCTCGCCTCCGTCGCCTGGTTCGTGAGCGACGGCCTCAGCCACCTCAGGGTCGAAGGGCTGATCGGCGAGATCGAGTCCCTCGAGGCCGAGCTTCTTGAGTTCGACCAGCAACAGGTTGAGCAGCGGCCCCACTTCGTCGGGGTGCCGCACGAAGGCCGCTTCGGCAGCGTCGAGCACCGGGAGGAAGGCCTCGGCCATACGGCCGGTGGCCCGATCGACCTCATCGGTGATCTGGGAGGCGACGCGCTTGCGGTAGTTCTCGAAGTCGGCCTGGGTTCTGATGGCCAGATCTTTGAAGCGTTCGAGTTCGGCGAGCATTGCCTCGACGTCGACGCTGACCGAGTCACCGGAACCCTCAGTCAAGTCGTCGAGTCCATCGAGGTCGATCTGATCGCCGGCACCGAAGTCGCTGCTGGCTGCGGCTCGCGCCGCTGTCGGGCGTTCGGTCTCGGAGGTGAAGTCCTCCACCTCCGAGCCGCGCTCGTCCGCCGGGTCGAGGACGTCGTCGGCGTCGTCGTACTCGGACATGTCGCTCACTGCTCGTCGACGATCTCGGCGTCGACGATGTCGTCGTCAGCGGCCTCGGAGGCTCCCGAGGCGGAGGTACCGGCTGCGCCATCACGTGCGGCAGCCTCGTAGAGCTTCTGGCTGAACGCCTGGCTGGCGGCCATCAGCTTCTCAGTCGCTTCCTTGATGGCGGAGGTGTCGTTGCCTTCGAGCGCTGCCTTCAGGTCGGCGAGCGGACCTTCGACGGCCGCCTTCTCCTCGTCGGAGACCGATTCGCCCTGCTCGCGGAGCACCTTCTCGGTCTGATAGACGAGCGAGTCTGCGTTGTTGCGCACCTCGGCCTCGTCGCGACGCTGACGGTCTTCCTCGGCGTGTGCCTCGGCATCCTTGATCATCTGATCGATGTCGTTCTTGTCGAGGGTCGACTGGCCGGTGATGGTCATCGACTGCTCTTTGTTGGTGGCGCGGTCCTTGGCTGACACATGGACGATGCCGTTGGCGTCGATGTCGAAGGTGACTTCGATCTGAGGCACACCACGGGGGGCGGGCGGCAGATCGACGAGCTGGAACTTGCCGAGCGTCTTGTTGTAGGCCGCCATCTCACGCTCACCCTGGAGCACGTGGATCTCGACCGACGGCTGCATGTCATCGGCGGTGGTGAACACCTCGGTGCGCTTGGTCGGGATGGTGGTGTTTCGCTCGATGAGCTTGGTCATGACGCCGCCCTTGGTCTCGATGCCGAGGCTGAGCGGGGTCACGTCGAGGAGCAGCACGTCCTTCACGTCACCGCGCAGCACACCGGCCTGAACGGCGGCACCGACAGCGACGACCTCGTCCGGGTTGACCGTCTTGTTGGGCTCCTTGCCGGTGAGCGACTGCACGAGTTCGGTGACAGCCGGCATACGGGTTGAGCCACCCACCAGGATCACGTGGTGGAGATCACCCTTGGAGAGGCCGGCATCCTTGATCGCCTGTTCGAACGGAATGCGGCACCGCTCGATGAGGTCGGCGGTCATCTCCTGGAACTTCGAGCGCGACAGCGTCTCGTCGAGGTGGAGGGGACCATCTGCCGTCGCCGTGATGAACGGCAGGTTGATCTGGGTCGACTGCACCTGGCTGAGTTCGATCTTGGCTTTTTCAGCGGCCTCCTTGAGGCGCTGCATGGCCATGCGGTCGCTCGACAGGTCGACACCCTGGGCGTTCTTGAACTGGGTGACGAGCCAGTCGATGACCCGCTGGTCCCAGTCGTCACCGCCGAGATTGGTGTCGCCATGGGTGGACTTCACTTCGAAGACGCCGTCACCGATCTCGAGGACCGACACGTCGAAGGTGCCGCCACCGAGGTCGAACACGAGCACGGTCTCGTCTTCGGCACCCTTGTCGAGTCCGTAGGCGAGAGCGGCGGCGGTCGGTTCGTTGATGATGCGGAGCACCTCGAGACCAGCGATGGTGCCCGCCTCCTTCGTGGCGGTGCGCTGGGCGTCGTCGAAGTAGGCGGGAACGGTGATGACGGCCTGGGTGACGCTGTCGCCAAGGAAGGCCTCGGCGTCGCGCTTGAGCTTCATCAGCGTGCGGGCGGAGATTTCCTGCGGCGTGTACTGCTTGCCGTCGACGTCGTCGCTCTTCCAGTTCTCGCCCATGTGGCGCTTTACCGAGCGGAAGGTGCGGTCGGGGTTGGTGATCGCCTGACGCTTGGCAACTTCGCCAACGAGCACTTCGCCGGCCTTGGAGAACGCAACCACCGATGGCGTGGTGCGTGCGCCCTCGGAATTGGGAATGACGACCGGTTCGCCGCCTTCGAGGACGGCGACGACGGAGTTGGTGGTACCGAGGTCGATACCGACTGCCTTGGCCATGTGGACTCGCTCCTTGTGCAGGGACCCGGCAATCTGCCGAGTGTGGGGGGTTGTTGGAAGCGAGTGTAGGAGGGGTCCGGCGGACCACCAACCTAGGAGTGAGAAAACTTGAGTCGATATGACTCAAGTTTTCTCATCTGTCTTGTCAGAGATGCTCGGGGCCGAACGAATCGGGGAGCAGGCCATCCATCGAGTACGTCGCCCAGAGTCCATTCGGACCACAGGCATGGATCACCGTGTCAGGCGTCGCAAACTCTCGGATCTTCTGACGACAACCTCCACATGAGGTGGCGAGGAACTCCGAGTCGCACACCGTCAGGATCACCGACACCACCCGCTCCCCCGCAGATGCCATGACTGCCAACGCTGTCGCCTCGGCGCACAATCCCTGTGGATATGCCGCGTTCTCAACATTGGCCCCGGAGAACATCTCGCCCGAATCGGTGATCAGCGCACAGCCGACGTGGTAGTTCGAATACGGCGCATGGGCATTCGCCTGCACGGCGCGGGCTGCGTCGAACAGTCGTCGCACGTCCGGGGCCATCGATTCCGGTGGGACAGGGGCGTCGTGCACGATCCTCGTCATGCATCGCACGTTACGCCCGACACCGCATACGGTCACACCATGATCCGTCTCGGACTCGTCGCCGCCGGCCGAATCACCGAACCGGCCGCCGTCAACCCCGCCCGACTTATCGACGGTGTCGAGATCACCGTCATCGGCGCGCGCGATATCCACCGTGCCGAGGAAGCTGCTGGACGCTGGTCAATCCCCCAAGCCGTCGGCTCCTGGGAGGAGGTGTGGTCCCATCCTGAGGTCGACGCCGTCTACATCGCCACGCCCGCCGGCTATCACCTGACGTGCGCGCTCGCCGCGCTTGAAGCGGGCCGTCATGTTCTCTGCGAGAAACCGCTTGCCACCAACGCCGGCGAAGCACGTCGCATGGTGGACGCAGCCGTTGGTGCCGGGCGGGTGCTCATGGAGGCTTTCCACTGGCGCTATCACCCGATGGTCGACCAGATGCGTGCCATCGTCGACTCGGGTCGTCTCGGAGACATCGTGCACGCCGACGCCCACTTCGATCTGCCCGAAGGCCGAATCGCCCGAACCGACATCCGGTGGGATCCGATGATCGGTGGCGGGTCCCTGATGGATCTTGGGTGCTACCCGGTGCAATGGCTCCGGTGGCTCTTCGGCGACGCACCGACCGTCGTCCACGCCCGAGCCACCACACCGGTCGCCGGCATCGACGCACGGATGGAGGCGAATCTTGCCTGGCCCACCGGCGCCACGGCACGGCTCAGTTCCTCGATGATCGAACCGAACGGACGAACGGAGATCTCGCTCAACGTTGTCGGCTCACAAGCCACGATGCGCGCCCACAACCCTCTGGCACCGCAATTCGGCGCGCACATCGAAATCACTGGACCCGACGGCTCCGAACACATCGAGGTCGAGAACAGTGCCACCTACACCCATCAGATGGCGGCCTTCGTCACCGCCGTAGAGACCGGGCATGCACCCATCACCTCGGGTGCCGACTCGATCGACACCATGGAAACCATCGACGCGATCTATCTCGCGGCCGGCATGGAGCCGCGCACGTCGCCGATGTGACTCAGCCGATGCCGATCGACTGCACCTCAGCCACCGGCATATCGAGCGCCGTCGTGGTGGTGAGCGTCGGCAGTGTGCCACGACCCACATCGGTCACATATCGCACCGACCACTCCATCGTGACGATGAGCTGGTGCGGCAAGCCGGGCTCGGTCGGCCGGTCGTAGACATGTCCACACGGTCCCGGTTCCGCCGAAGACCGTGCGACATCATCAGCTGCGAGAGGCGACCCGACACCAAGGCATCGCACGACGATGCCATCGCCCACGTCGAACACGGTCGCCGTGTGGGTTGCCGTCACCGTGGCCGAATAGCCCATCAACGATGCCGACGCCGACACCGGTGCGACGGATTCGACCGCCAACCAGAGCCCGAGATTGACGGTGGCACCGCCAGCCGGATCGATGCGAGGAACCGGGGCCGGCAGTCGACGCCTGACAGCGGCGCTCGGTCCGGTCAACAGCTCTGCCACGGATGGAGGATCGGCATCGACCCAACCGATGCCGATGACCTCGCCGTCGCACAGGTAGTCGACAGCGACTTGCAGGCGTCCGGTCGTCG
>JAQCGT010000146.1 GCA_027730505.1 Actinomycetota bacterium
CAGACGGGAGATCAGTGGCGCTCGCCTCTGTCGGCGGCCTCGAACTGGGCAACCTGATGCACGCACTGGCCGCCACGGCCGGACTGTCGGCGATCATCGCCACTTCCGCCATGGCGTTCAACGTCATCAAATGGGCAGGGGCGATCTATTTGGTAAGCGTCGGAATGCTCACGCTGATCCGGCGACCGGGCATGCTCACAGCAACGGCCGATCACGTCTCGCATCGTCGGGCATTCGCTCAGGGTGTGGTCGTGAACACGCTGAATCCGAAAGTCGCGTTGTTCTTCCTGTCGTATCTGCCCCAGTTCGTCGAGCCGTCTCGAGGCTCGGCATGGTCTCAGGTGCTGGTGCTCGGCATCGTCTTCGTGCTCATCGGATGTCTCACCGATTCGCTGTGGGCTGTGGCGACGAGCACCCTCAGGGCGGTGCTTCTTCGAGGCAAGGCACTCGACTTCGTGCGGCGCTGGGTATCGGGCTCGGTGTTCGTGATGCTCGGCGTCTTGGCCGCTCGCGCCCATCGCGCCAGCTAGGTCCCAGCACCTCGATCGCGTCATCGGGACGCGACCCTGATGATCTCTCCTGTCGCTGATGCGGGTACGTCATCCGTCTCAATGCGTGAACGGATCAGCGCGCTCATGAGACTGCGCCACTGCGTCAGCACGTGGGCCGACCAACGGGCGCGCAGCCCGGCCTCGTCTCACCGCGCCGACACCAGCCGGCTCGGCCCCGACACCTCGTCAGCGTCGACAGACTGACCTCACCAAACCCAGCACTCATGTCGCTGCCCAGGTGCAACGGCGCCGACAGCGCTGACAACACGGGCGCCGAAGCCGGGCACCAACGTCGACGGCTTGGTTCACATCGTGACGAGGGCAGTTGCCGCACGCTTTAGACCGGATGCGTCTGACTCTGCCGAGTTACGGCGCCATGCTCGTTGCGTTTGGCGTGCTCGTCGAGTTGCGCCCGACAACAGCAAGGCCGATGAGCACAATGACTGCACCGACCCATCCGCGAGGCCCGAGTCGCTCATCGAGAACCACGACCGCCAACATCGTGGCTGTGAGCGGCTCCACGAGAGTGATGCTCACCGCCGTCGACGAGTCGAGGGTTCGTAGACCGATGCCGTAGAGCACATAGGCGACACCCACGGTGATCACGCCGAGATGAGCGAGCATCACAATCGACGATCCGTCTTCTAACCAGTCGAGTGACACGAACCAGAGGCCGGGAATGAGCATGACGGCGCCCAAGGTGTGTTCCCACGCGAGTGCGACAGTCGAGTCGACGCCAGCCACAACCGCGCGACGAGCCATCGACGCATACACGGCATATCCAACACCGGCGATCACCGAACCCAGTAGGCCAAGTGCATCCACCGTGATCCCAGCGAAACCCGAACGTCCAGCCATGACGAGGACGACGCCGATCGTCATCACCAGCGTGCCGATCACCCACGGTCGCTGTGGCCTGCGGCGTGATGTGATTCCCTCGATGAGGCCTGCAGCAACCGGCCCTGAGGTGAGGGCGATCATCGTGCCGAGAGCGACACCGAGGCGTTGGGTGCCGAGGAAGAATCCCGGTTGATATGCAGCAACCCCGATAGCGCCCAAGACCAGGTGACGGCCGGTCGTCCCACGAAGTTGCGTCCGGCGAGGCAGCGATCGAGCGAGCACCCAGAGGCTTGCAGCGCCGATGACGATCCGCAGTGTGCCCACACCCCACGGCGACACGCCGTCTGGGCCGAGTTCGATCGCTGTGCCAGTGGTGCCGAAGAGAATCGCTGCGACAACAACCGCAAGCACCGGTGCACGGCGGTTGATATCGGGCGTCACCCGCCGATCATCGCATGACGTCGACGGCTGGCTCGGCATGCACATCAGCCGCTCTCGCTGGCACACTCAGGGCATGGACACGACGGCTTCGACGAACGGCGAATCATTCGAGATCCTGCGTCAGTTGATTGTCGAACGCCGCACCAACATGATGGTCGACCGTGAGCGTTCCGTGCCCGGCTCGACGATTCGAGATCTGTGCGACCTGGCGATGTGGGCACCGAACCACAAGCGGACCTGGCCGTGGCGTTTCGCCACGTTCACCGGTGAGGGCCGTATGCGACTCGGCGAAGCGGCCGCGATGGATCTCATCGCAGGCGGCTCGGACGATGAGTCAAAGATCGGCAAGGTGCGCCGAAAGTACGCCCGCACACCGGTGGTGTTGGTGATCGGATCGGCACCGGACGATCACGCCACCTTCCACGACGAGAACCGGGACGCGGTGGCAGCTGGTATCCAGAACCTTCTGCTCGGCGCGACCGCCCTCGGCCTTGCATCGTTCTGGTCGACGGCTCCCGTCATCGATGGGCCGAACACGCTTGAGTTGTGTGGATTCGAATCGGGAACCCGGATCATTGGCATGATCTATCTGGGTTGGCCCACTGGGGAAGGACTCCCGGGCGAACGACCCGAGCCCGAGATCACCATCGTCGACTCGTGAGTGTTCACGCGCCTGTGCTCCGACCTTCGAGATGTGCGGCGAGCGACGCCACATCGGCAGCCACGGCAATTCGAACACGCCTCGGCACGGCCACTCGCTGACCGTGAACGAAGCGACTGTCGCGTCGCGTTCTGCTGACCGCAACGACGAGCACTGACCGCCAACAGCTCGGCGATGAATCCGACGGCTCTGACAGGCGCCGGAATGCCCTCGTACTGTTAGCACCTTGAGTGGCACTTGCAGCGTGCCCGGCTCGCCGCTCCCGACACAGATGCCGTTGGGCAGTCTCACCGAGCGTGAATGCGGGACTCCAGCAGCAGGGACACCTTGGACGCCCCCAGCAGTGACCCAAGCCGAGCGATCCGGCCCGACGCCGGTACGGCATCGCTCAGACCATCAGCTCATCGACAAGTTGGCCAGCCAGCGACTGACCAGATGTCCAGGGCGGCTTATCCCAACGGCTGCAGCATCTCAGTCGACGAGGTCGACCGGCTCTTCGGTGATCGTGCCGTCGATGATGCGATAGCTACGCAACTCGGGGCCCTCACGCTTGAGCGAAACGATCACGTAGTGCCAGCCGGGATCGGGGGCCTGAGCAACATCGGTCGGGCTTGGATATGGCTCTGAATGGGTGTGGCTGTGGACCACGCCGATGATCTCGCGGTCGTCACGTTCGACGCCTCGTTCGATCGTCATGTGTTCGAGCGGATCAAGCTCATACACACGGGCAGAGGCCGCAACGTTGCGACACGGGTGGAACTCGACGGCCATATCGAGGTTGTTCTCAGGGCCTGAGATCAGTCCACACGCTTCGAGCGGATACTCCCGAATCGCAAGATCAACGATCAGGTCAAAGGCGGAACGCCGAAGCTGAAGCACGTCTCCGACGCTAGTTCGCTGCAACTGTCTCTCAACAGCGAACCCTGTCGCGGCAATTCTGCAATGCCGGATACCACCAGCGCTCAGGCCACGGATCAACACGCTGGAGTGCCCAGCAGGGCTGTTTCGAGCCTCACCGCCGCGAATCAAGCAACGCGTTGTCATCTGAGCGAGTGTGATCAGGCGGCAGGCATCCGGACATCAGCAGGTTCGCCTGCAGGTCCGAAGGCAGCATGAATCGTGCGAGCGAAGTGCGCTCTCGAGAACAAGGGCTACTCGCCCACGCAACACCAAACCATCGGAACTCTCATCATCCCGACAGCGACCTGCACGACTCGGCACCTCGCAAAATCCGGGTGCGTCACCGTGAAGCATGGGAAGCCACAACCACGCCGCAACAAGGCGCTGGTCTTCACGTCACGCGACGTCGATGCGGCGCAGCGTGTGCACCGCCAGCACCTCGTGTCGGCCGTCAGCAGAATGGATGTCAGCTCGAACCGGGCGGGGACTATCGGCATTCCAACCGAGGAGTTCAGCGAGTATCGGTTCGATCACGCCCCACACTCCCCCAGTTCCAGCCCACAGCACACGGCCATCTGCGAGCTGACCTCGTGCCCACACGGTGAGTGTTCGCACCTGCACCTCGCCACTCGGGGTCGCCCGGCGCGCAATGGCCTCGAGCAAGCGGAACTCGGCATCGAGGTCGTCGAAAGCCGGACGGGACGCATGACCAGTCGAGGGATGCGATGACGGGTGCGATGAACGGTGCGATGTCGGTTCGATCGTGGTGAGCACAGGAGTGACCTCCTCGGATGAGGTGACGAGACGGAGATGCGGCCGACGGACGGGATTCGATGCGGATGCCATGGGTCGCAACCTAGGAAAGGGGTGTAACAGTCACTTCGCAGACGCCCCGTCATCGTCATCTCCCGATGCTGGTAACGGTCGTCGATCAGGACGGTGAACGGTGACTGTGCCGTCGGCTTCCGTGACTTTGAGGACTCGGTC
>JAQCGT010000026.1 GCA_027730505.1 Actinomycetota bacterium
AGCCATCACGTAGTCCTGTTCTTTGATCGACAGCACCACCCCACGCGCAACACGGGCGATCCGCACCCACGAGAGAGCGGCGAGTACGAGCGAGAGCCGCCACCAGTTCGACCCGAAGTTGAGTGCGAAGACGCTGAGCACGATGAGCCCGGGCACGACGAGCACGAGATTGATCACTTGGGCGATCACGGCGTCGATGGCTTTGCCGAAGTACCCGGCGGTGGCGCCGATGAGTGTCCCGACGGCAGTTGACACGAGAGCAGAGAGCAGGCCGATCAGGATCGAGTAGCGGCCGCCACGGGCGGTGCGCACGAACAGGTCGCGTCCAATCTCGTCGGTGCCGAACCAGTGTTCACGCGACGGCCCCTGCAGGCGATTGAGCACATCGGGCTTGTCGAAGGCATAGTCGTTGACCATCGGGCCGATGAAGAACGAGGCGACGATGAGGATCAACCCGATGAGCCCCACCAATGCAAGTCGGTGATGGATGAACCGTTCCCAGGCGAGCCGACCGAAACTCTTCGGTTGCTCGGACAGGCCTTCGAGGGCGTCAGCAGCAGCGAGCGACGTGGTGTCGACAGTGTTCATCAGTCGAACCTCACCCTCGGGTCGAGCACGCCGTAAAGGAGATCGGCAATGAGGTTGAACAGCACAGTGACCACACCGGTGAAGATCACGAAGCCAAGCACGAGAGCGAGGTCGGGCTCGCCGAGCGCCTTCAAGAACGCTGGGCCAAGGCCCGGCCACGAAAAGATCGACTCAGTGACGACGGCACCACCGAGCAGCGCTGAGAAGTTGAGCGCCCACAATGTGACGATCGGGATGAGAGCGTTGCGCATGGCGTGCTTCCACACCACGCGACGTTCGTCGAGGCCCTTGGCTCGCGCAGTGCGGATGTAGTCCTGATTGAGGGTTTCGAGCATGGCGGCTCGCCCAAACCGGCTGTCGGCGGCGATGCCCAAGATGGCGAGCGAGGTGGCGGGCAGCGTGATGTCGCGCAGCAACGTCAAGAATGAATCACCAGTTTTGCGACCAGTGTTGAACGGCTTCACCCCGAACCAATTCTCGAACTGCACGCCGAAGATGTTCTGGAGCAGGAGAGCCATCACGAAGGACGGGAATGCGAATCCTATGAAGCTGAGGGCGGTGAAGAAGTAATCGCCCTTCGAGTAGGGGCGACGGGCCGAGTAGACCGACAACAACAGAGCGATAACCGAGCCCCCTATGAACGCCGGAATAGCGATCATGGCCGTGTTCCAGCCTCGGGTGGTGAGCACTTCGGTGACGGGGATACCGATGGCTGATGAAAATCCGAGGTCGCCACGAGCAGCGTCCTGGAACCAATAGAAGGGTCGAACCCAGATGCTGACGTCGAGGTTGTAGACCTCCACGATGCGATCGAAGCCCTGCTGGCAGCGGGGAAGACACAGATAGAAGTCGGCCAAGGGGTTGGTCGTGGCCGACACGCCGACATGCACGAGGTACAGCGTGACAATCAGCAGTGGGATGGTCGCGAGGACCCGGCGGAGTACGTACGCGAACAAGCGTCGGAACCTTACTTCAGAGTCGGTTTAGGCGGAAACGACCGGGGCCCCGGTGGTTTCCCACCGGGGCCCCGATTCGTATCAGGTCGACGTCAGTCCCGAGCTCAGCTCGCGAACTGGAAGTCGGCCACGTTGGTCAGCGGACCGGCACCCTGGGCGTCGGGGGCGACGCCGGCGGAAACCAGCTGGCTGGTGTAGCCGTAGAACGACGGCTTCTGCGTGATCGGCAGCATGAACAGACCGTTCTCGGGATCCATCTCGAGGGTCGTCACGTACTTGTCGAGGGTGTTGTAGCAGGCGGCGCGCTCAGCGTCATCCACCGTTGCGTCACACTCGTCGGCAAGGGCGTCGAACTCTTCGTTGACGAAGCCGTACGGGTTGTTCTCATTGTACGAGCGGTACGAGGCCGACTGGCCGCCTGGCCATGGGCCACCCACCCACGCGAACTGCGTGAGCTCCCAGGTGTCACAGTTGCCCTCGACGCCGCCGCTGGCGACACACGCGATGTGGTCGGCACCGAACGGGATGTCGAAGTAGGCGCCACCCTCGACGTTGTCGATGATGATCTCGATGCCGGCTTCACCGAACTTGGCCTGGAGGAGCTCCTGCTGGATCTCACGCAAACGGTTGCCACCGGTGGTACCAACGCGGAGGCTGAGACGACCATCGGTCGGGTGCTCGTAGATGCCATCGCTACCGAGGACGTAACCGGCCTCTTCGAGGTTGGCCTTGGCCGACTCGACGTCGCCCTTGCCGTAGCCCGCGTCGCCAGAGTGATCCTCGTAGTTGGTCGAACCGGTGAGCCAGTAGGTGTTGCCGAGACCCGAAGCGGGGAGGCCGTCACCGAACAGCGGCGTGTACAGACCAGCCATCACCTCGGTCTTGTCCATCGCGAAGGCGAGGGCCTCACGGACCAGCGGCTTGGCGAGGTGGACGTTGTAGGTGTTCATACCCCAGTGCTCGAACACCGGACCGGCGGACGACATCACGTTGAAGTCATCGCTGGCGGCCAGATCTTCGAAGGCGAGCTGCGGCTGGGTCATGATGATCTGCGCTTCACCGGCGAGCAGAGCGTTGATCTGCGCATCGGTGTCGGTCACGAAGTTGATCTGAACGCCGTCGACGTAGGCGACGCCCTTGTTGACCGAGTCAGGGCTGTTCGAGCCGTGGTACATCTCGTTGCGCACCATGTTGAGTTGCACACCGCGCTCCCATGAGTCGAAGACCATGGCGCCCGACGACGGAATCACCGTGCCGTCGGCAGTTGCCCACTCGCGCAGAGCGTCGTTGAGTTCAGCGGCGGCCTCGGCCGGATCGGCAGAGAAGACGTGAGCGGGGTAGATCTCGCTCAAAACACCCTTCCAGCCGGCGTTGAAACTCGTCCAGTCGATGGTGAACTCGGTGTCGCTCACCGCAGTGACGGCCGAGATGGTCTCG
Source organism: Actinomycetota bacterium (assembly GCA_027730505.1). Classification (GTDB taxonomy): domain Bacteria; phylum Actinomycetota; class Acidimicrobiia; order Acidimicrobiales; family Ilumatobacteraceae; genus Casp-actino5. The sequence continues at coordinate 2,982 of JAQCGT010000026.1, forward strand.
AGCACCGAACGGTCGCCGGCGAGGTAGATGTACTCGCCTGCGCCATCCTGAGCCATCTCGGCGTTAAAGGAGAACACCACATCGGCGGTGGTGAGGGGCGTTCCGTCGCTCCACATGAGGCCGTCGCGCAGCGTGAGTTCGGCGGTGTAGGTGCCGTCACCGTTGTCGACAAGCTCACCGCTGTCGGCGAGAAGTTCGGGGTAGTAGTCGTTGCCACCCGAGATGCCGAAGAGACCCTCGAGCATCGCGGAGCGGATCCACGACGTGATCGACAGGTTGTTCTCGGGATCGTCGAGGTGGAGATCCGGCGGCTCCTGCTCGTGGGCCCAGATCAAGGTGTTGCCATCGACACCGGTGCCTGCCGCAGCAGCGGGGCTCGTGGTGGTGGTCTCCTCGGCTGCCGGCTCTTCAGCGGGCTCCTCGGCTGCCGGCTCGTCGGCCGGCTCGTCTGCAGCATCGTCGCCACCGCACGCTGCTGCGATCAAACTGAACGCAGCAAGTGCAGCGACCACGCGGCCGCCACGGTTGATTCTCTTCACGCTTTTCCTCCTTGGTGGAACCGGGAGATCGGTTGACACGCCCCGGGCCCTCCCCTGCCCGAAGTTGACCGAAGGTTATCGCCGAAATGACCCCCCGGTTACTCACGGGTACATGTGTCATGAACGCCAGATGACAGGAAAAGCTCAGCCGAGCGACGGCCGACGTCTCGCCACAGCAGCAGAGAGTGCTGCGAACACCGAGAACACCACGAATGCGACGGCGAACGGGGTTACCGAGGTGGTGATCTGGGTGGCGACGTATCCGCCCATGATCGACCCGCCAAGCATTCGCAAGGCACCGGAGAGCGACGACACGGTGCCCGCGATGTGCGGCACCGGTTGCATGGCCTCGGCGTTGAGGTTCGGCATGATGAACATGAACACCGCAAGCAGTGATGCGATCGCCGGCATGAACGCCCAGAACGACGGTGTGCCATTCGCCGTCACTGCGATGGCGAGCAACACGAGCGATCCGGCGACAAGCACGCCGAGCATGGCCCGCGTCACGCGCTGCACGCCGAAGATGCCCACGAGCTTGCCGTTGACGAGCGAGGCCACACCGAATCCGATCGCTGTCACACCAAACACGAATGGAAACCACGACCGTCGACCGAATATCTCGCTGACCATCAGTTCAGAGGATGCGAGGTACATGGTGAATGTGCTTTGCAGGAACACCGAGGAGATCGAATACCAAATGGTGGTTCTGGTGCGGAAGAAGGTGAGATAGCTGTCGGTGATGTCGCGGCGATCGAGTCGACGCCGCTTGTCAGCTGGAAGGGTCTCGGGCAAACGCCGAGACCACAGCCACATCATCAACGCCCAAATCGAGCACGCCCAGAACACCGCCTGCCACGGCAGGATCGCCACGATGCCTGCCCCAAGCGCAGGAGCGATGACCGGCACCATGATGAAAACCGCCATGATCTGCGACATGGCTTGGGCCATCTGAACCCCTTCAAAGAGGTCACGGACCACCGCTACCGCTACGACACGAGCGCCCGCCGCGCCAACACCCCAGACGAATCGGGCGACGAGCAAGGCTCCGAGACTGGGCGCAAGCGCCGAGGCGATGCCGCCGATGATGTAGATCACGATGCTGGCCGCGAGCACCGGCTTGCGTCCGTAGCGGTCGGTGATCGGGCCGTAGAAGAACTGGGCTACGGCGAGACCCATAAAGAAAACAGTGACCACGCCCGAGATCTCGTTCGATGTCGGCTCGAGCCCAAACTCGGCTCGCATCTCGTCGAAGGCCGACAACATGAGATCGAGGGCCATCGCCATCAACGCCATCAACGCCGAGAGCATGGCGAGCAGCTCTCGGCGTGCGGGCAACCGACGCGCCGGTGCCTCTACGTCGTGTGTGAGGGGGGTCACGAGATGACCCTAACGTTGAGCAAGCGAACTGTGCGTGCCAGGGACGTCAGTCAACGAGAACGCTGGTGAGGAATGTCTCGATGACTAACTGCAGGTCCTTGTTCTTCGGCGCACGCTCGTCGAAATCGGTGAGCACGAGTCCGAAGGTATATGCAGACGCCATCGTTGCGACGGCCCGCGGGTCGAGACCCGGTTTGAGCAGGCCTTTATCGGCGACGAGAGCGAACACGCTGGTGAACTCGTCGACGAGTCGGGTGTGCTCGGCGGTGAGGGTCTGATGCAGTTCATCGTTCGCCGTGGCGTAGCCGATGGCCGCCACACGAACTCGTCGCGCTGCCGAACGCTCGGCGGTCAGAATCGACTTGGTCATCTTCGACGCGATCGCCCGAACTTCATCAGCAGATGAGATCTTCGCAACAGCCGCAGCAGCCGCCTCATTGTCCGCGTTCATCGTGGCGCCGAATCGCCGAGCGTGCGCCTCAGCGACCAAGCGCTCACGTGTCTCGAAGTGGTAGGTGACCATGCCTTGGGTGACCCCGGCGGCGTTGGCCACCTTGGCGACGCGCACAGCAGGTTCACCCTTTTCGTCGATGACCTTGATGGCCTCGGCGAGGATGCGCTCTCGCGTCTCCACGGCGCCATTCACGCTTTCACGATAGCGAAGGGGTGCCCCCGGGTATGGGAGCACCCCTTCATTGAGTACATCTGTGGTTGCTCGACCGGTTCGCTCAGATCGTGGAGCGACGGCGGGTCACCATCAACATGGCCAACCCACCCAACGCCAACACCAACACCGCCACCGGGAACGGCGCCCGCCCGTAGACACAACTACTGGCTGCCGGGCCAGAATTGGGACATGAGCAGCACCGCTACCCCCGACAGTGATCTCACCGCAAGCGATGTGGCATGGGAGCTCGACACGCTTCTAACGGGCGCTGACGCCTCGACGCCGGTCGCACTGGTCGACCGCGCCGAAGCGATCGCCACCGAACTGCAGTCGTACGAGGGTCGCGTTGCAGCGCTCGACTCGGGCGAACTCGCAACCCTCATGCATCGACTCGAAGAACTCTCTGAGCTGCTGAGCCGGGCCGGGCACTACACGTCACTCAAGTTCTCGGAGAACACCGCCGATCCGTCGATCGCAGCAGAGATGCAGCAAATCAACGAACGATCCACTGCGATCAGCACCCGGCTGATCTTCATCGACCTCGAATGGGCCGACACCACCGATGAACACGCAGCGACCGTGCTCGCAGACCCCGCCCTTGACTTCTGCCGACACCACCTCGAGAACCTGCGCAAATACCGGCCGCACCAACTCAGCCACCCGCAAGAGACCGTACTCTCGGAGACGTCGCTCACCGGTGCGAGCGCATGGGTTCGACTCTTCGAAGAACACACGTCAGCGATCGAGGTCGACTTGCCCGAGAACCTCGGCGGCCGGGTCAGCCTCATGTCGGCCCTCGCTCACCTGCACGCCCCCGACACCGAAATTCGTGCCAGCGCTGCCAGCGCGGTGACCACAGCACTCGAACCCGGCCTACGTACCCGGGCATACATCTACAACACGCTCTTGCTCGATAAATCGATCGACGATCGCCTCCGCCACTACCCCACCTGGATCACCAGTCGAAACATGGCGAACGAAGCGAGCGACGAAAGCGTGCAAGCACTCATCGACGCCGTCGTCGCCCGTTACGACATCCCCCAACGCTGGTACTCGCTCAAAGCCAAGGTGCTCGGCGTCGACACACTCCACGACTACGACCGCATGGCGTCAGTAGCTGCGAGTGACACCACCATCGGCTGGGCCGAAGGCACCTCGATCGTGCGTGACGCCTACGCCAGCTTCTCCCCCGAACTCGCATCCATCGTTGGGCGCTTCATCGACGAGAACTGGATCGACGCACCCGTGCGGCCCGGCAAGCGCGGTGGCGCGTTCTGCGCCTACGCCACCCCAAGCCACCACCCATATGTGTTGTTGAACTGGACGTCGACCACCCGTGATGTGGCCACGCTCGCCCACGAACTCGGCCACGGCGTGCACGGCTACCTCGCCCGAGAGCAAGGCATCTTCCACCAGTCGACGCCGCTCACCCTCGCAGAGACCGCGTCGGTGTTCGGTGAAACCGTCACCAACAACCGTCTGCTGTCGATGCTCGATGATCCCGGCGAACGCTTTGCCCTGCTCGCCGCCACCCTTGAAGACTCGATCGCCACGGTGTTCCGACAAGTGGCCATGAATCGCTTCGAACACGCCTGCCACACCGAGCGACGCGAGGTCGGCGAACTAAGTGTCGATCGCTTCGGCGAACTCTGGGCCGAGAGCCAGACGGCGATGCTCGGCGACGCCGTGGAGGTCACCGAGGGTTACCGCACCTGGTGGAGCTACATCCCCCACTTCATCGCCACCCCCGGCTACGTCTACGCCTACGCCTACGGACAGTTGCTCGCCCTCAGCGTGTACGCCCGCTACCAGGCCGAAGGCGACGAATTCGTGCCCGCATACCTCGACATGCTGCGCGCTGGCGGCTCGATGTCACCGGAGGCGCTCACGTCGATCGTCGGTTGCGACCTCACCAACCCGGGCTTCTGGTCAGCTGGACTCGACATCGTCGAAGCCCAACTCACCGCCGCCACCGAGGCAGCACACGCAGCCGGGAGACTGTGATGGAGAACCGGACCGACCGTCAACGTCACCAAGACGACCAGCGTCAAGCAAGCGGCGAGGCGATCCTCAATCTCGAACCGGTCGAGATGCGAGAAACCCCGGAGGAACCCAGGCGCGAGATCGACAAAGCGCACGACCGCTTCGATTGACCTCCCGCTCACACAGTTTCTGGCTGCACGCCCGGGTCACGTCCGGCTGCGCACCGGAAGCGTGTAGAGCACCACCGTCGACACCGCACTCATCGCGATCGCAAACCAGATCCCCGCCTGGTACCCCGACGAGTCGATGATCGCCCCGGCGATCGGTGGGCCGAACAAGCCACCGATGCCAGCGCCCGTGTACGTCGCACCGAGAATCGTCGAAAGGCCATTGGTGCCGAACAACAACGCCACCGCCGCCGGCGACAGGGCAATGAACCCGCCGTAGCCCACGCCGAGCACAACGGCGAACACCACCAACATCGCATAGCTGCCACCGGCGACCACCCACAACAGATACGACGACGACATCACGAAGAACGAGAACTGCATCAATCGAACCGGACCAACCCGAGTGCCGATCGCCCCGAGACCCAACCGACCCACGATCGACGCCGCACCGATGAACCCGACAATCGCAGCGGCTGAACCCGACGAGATGCCTTGCTCGGTCGCATAACTCTTCACGAACACGAACGGCACGAACAGGGCCAACGACGTGATCAACGACGCCGAATACAACGTGAGGAACCGACGATCACGCACGATGGCTCGCAGGTCGATTGATCCACCGGCGCCCACCACCGGCGGACGCACCGCCCCGATCGACGCGATCAACAACGCAGCCGTACCGGCAACCGCGAAGATCACGTAGGTGGTGCGCCAGCCATACGCATCGATGAGTGCCGCCGCCACCGGGGCACACACCAACGTGCCCGCACCGATACCCGACACCGCCAGACCCAACGCCATCGTGCGCCGGCGCGTGAACCACCCACCGACCGTCGCCACCATCGGCACATACCCACACGCCGTCGCCGTGCCCACACCGATCCCGTAGGTGATGAAGCCCACCCACAACGACTGCACCATCGACGTGAGCAGCAACCCGAGCCCCATCGACACCGCACCCACCAGCATCACCCGGCGAGGGCCGAACCGATCGGCGAACCGGCCCGTCACGACCCCGCCCATGAAGTAGAAGCAGGTGGTGAGTGAGAACATCAGCGCCGTCTGCCCCTTGCCGGTGCCGAACTCCTCAGCCATCGAATCGAAGAACGCGCCGAACGAATAGGCGATACCGAAACACGTGAACGTCGACAAGAACGCGGCGGCCACGATCCCCCAGCGCGCCGCCTGACCGAGATCACCCGGTTCTGTTGATGCCTCCACCGGCATTGCTGACGCTGTCATCACACACCCCCTGCTCACATCTGAACAGACGCGATCGTGGTGATGAGTGTCAGAGCGACCCCACGCCCGCTCACCACATCTCAGGTACCGATGTCACATACCAAACCGGTACATCGATAACCCTGATGTGCCCGTCACCATCACGCTCCTTGCCATCACCACTCTCCTCCCCACCTCGACATGGGGACTCGACCGCATCGACATCACCGACGCTTCGCCCGTGAGCAGCGGTGCCGTCGATGTGTACGTCATCGACTCAGGCGTCGCACCACACCCCGATCTCGCCGGGCGACTCGAACCGGGTATCGATTTCGTCGACGGCGCCAGTTCAACAACCGCCGACGGCACGAACGACTGCAACGGCCACGGCACCCACGTCGCTGGCATCGTCGCCGGGAGCCAAACCGGTGTGGCCCCGAACGCCATGATCATCCCGGTACGCATTCTCAACTGCGCCGGCTCCGGATCGTCGAACGATGTGATCGCCGCAGCCGACTGGATCGTCGAACACCATCGCGAAGGCGAACCGGCAGTCGCAAACCTCAGCCTCATCGGACCCGGCGCCGACGTGCTCGATGCTGCCGCCCAGCGCATGATCGACGACGGCATCACGGTGGTCGTGGCCGCCGGAAACCTCGGCGTTGATGCCTGCTCGATGTCGCCGTCACGGCTACCGGGTGTCGTCACCGTGGCCGCAAGCGACCGCAATGATGAACGCCCTGATTGGTCGAACCATGGCCCGTGCGTCGATCTTCACGCCCCAGGCGATCGCATCACCTCGCTCTCGCCTGATGGCGGAACAAGTCTCAGATCAGGCACTTCGGCCGCCAGCCCGCACGTGGCCGGCGTGGCCGCACGGGTACTCGCAAACTCGCCGACACTGTCACCCGACGAGGTGGCCGCGATGATCGTCGACGCCGCCATCCCAGCCGTCTCCGGCCACGGCACGAATACGACAGACCTTCTGCTGCAGATCCCCCATCTCATCGATTCGAACGTGGTTGCCCCGCTCACCCAGGTGGCAGAGCGCAGCGAGGGAACACGGCTCGTCGACACCCGTTCGGGCATCGGCGGTATCACTCCGGGCCCGCTCGCCACCGGCGACGTACTCGTCGTGCCGATCGGTGATGGAATCGGCACAAACGGCACTGCGGCGGTACTCACCACCACCGTGACGAGCACCGTTGCCGATCCCGTCGGCGGCTATCTCAGTATCGAACCGTGCAACGCGGTGCTCATGCCGTCGCGCAACGTCTCCACGCTGAACTTCACCACCGGGCAGACCGTGGCGAACACCGCGATCGTCTCCCTCGGCGACCGTAACGAGGTGTGTGTCAGCGTGTACGGCGAAGCGCATGTGATCGTCGATCTCCAGCGCACCCTCTCCGTCGACGACGGGTTCATGCCAACAGAGCCGTTCCGTCTGCTCGACACAAGGAACGGCACCGGTGGCGTCAGCGCAACTCCGATTGCAGGCAGCAATGAGCTGCGCGTGCCTGTCGTCGGCGTCAACGGACTGCCGGAGTATGGAGTCGACGCGATCAGCGCGAACATCACCGTGACCGGCACACGCGCACCCGACACCGGGGGCTATCTAAGTGTGCGCCCATGCGGCACCGCTCAGGCGACGGTGTCGAACATCAACTTCTCGACCGGCGAGACGGTGGCGAACGCGCTCATCGTCGACGTTGGCATCGAGCACACCTTGTGTCTCACGGTCTACGGCTCAGCACACGTGCTGATCGACGTGAACGGGTGGATCACTGACTCCGGATCGATCCGAACCATGCGCCCCTCACGGATCGTCGACACACGCCAGACCATCGGCACCGTCGGATCGTCTGATGGCGCACCGACGACCGTCACCATTGATCTGTCCACATCCCAGCCCTACTCAGCCAGCGCCCGGACGGCCATCGTCAACCTGACGGTTGCCGACACCCGAGTACCAGACACCGGTGGCTATATCTCAGCGCACCGATGTGATCAGTCCGCGACGAACTCCAACCTCAATTTCACGCACGGCGATCAACGCGCCGTGACGCTGTTCGCACCGCTCGACGCCGAGGGACGCACGTGCCTCACCGTGGTCGGCCAGACCGCTCTCATCCTTGATCTCGCCGGCTGGATCTCGAACTGAGCCACTCATCGAGATGTGCTCGATGAGTGACAGTTGTTCGTTTGTTGTGTAACGGACAGAAGTGTGGGACCGATCACGTGGCCGCAACTGCAGTGAGGACGGAGCACCAATGACCTATCGCTATGCCATTCGACGAGTCATCGTCGCCACCACGAGCATCGTGGCGGCCACCGGCCTCCTCTTCCAGGTCCCAGCAGGTGCGACCGAAACCCCGGTTGCCGAATTCGAGATTCCCGTGTTCACCGGCGCGCAGGCGCTATCGCAGTATCTGATCGCGCTCGACGAGAGCGTCACCGACCTCACCGTTGTCGCCGACCCGATCAGTGCCGCCGGTGGCACCGTCACCGATCGCTATGACTCGTTCAACACCCTTGCCGCCGTGCTCACGTCGGAACAGGCCGCCGCCCTCGCCTCCCATCCGTCCGTTATGACTGTCGAGCAAGACCGGCCCATCGATCTCGACACCGACAGCGACAACGACGGCGACCGCGCGGGTTCGGCCCCCGAACCTGGACCGATCCCCGGTCGATACATCATCACCCTCGAACGCTCCGTCAACCCGACCACCCGCGCCGGTGTCGTCTCGGCCCTTGCCGACAATGTGATCGCTACCTACCGCCATGCCATCGACGGGTACGCCGTCGAACTCACGCCTAGCGAACTCAAAGCGATCAAAGATCTCCCCGGTATCGCCAACATCGAGAGCGACGCCGTGATCGTGCTCGACCAGATCGACTCCCCGGGCGACGAGATCACCGCATCAGGCACCCAGACCGGCGCTCCCTGGGGCCTCGACCGCACCGATCAAGTGAGCCTGCCACTCGACGGCACTTACACCGACCGCAGCGACGGCACCGGCGTCACCGCCTACATCATCGACACCGGCATCGCCCCCCACAGCGACTTCGGCGAGCGCCTCGTCGACGGACGAAACTTCTACACGAGCGACCAGAGCGCCACCGACACCAACGACTGCAACGGCCATGGCACCCATGTGGCCGGCAGCGTCGCCGGCCGCGTCCACGGACTCGCCAAAGGCGCAACCGTCGTGCCCGTTCGTGTGTTCGGCTGCTCGGGAAGCACCTCCACCTCGATCATCATCTCGGCGATCGACTGGGTGGTCGCCAATCACACCGCTGGCACGCCCGCCGTCGCCAACATGAGCCTTGGCGGCGGCGCGTCCAGCTCGCTCGACGCTGCGACCCGCGCACTCGTCGCCGACGGCATCATCATCGCCGTCGCCGCCGGTAACTCGAACCAGAACGCCTGCTACACCTCACCTGCCCGCGAGCCCCAAGCCATCACCGTCGCCGCCAGCACCTCGAGTGATGCCCGCGCATCCTTCTCGAACTTTGGCTCATGCGTCGACCTCTTCGCCCCCGGCCAGTCGATCCTGTCGGCCTGGCCATCCGATGTGTACCCGTACCGAGCCACCCACACGATCTCAGGTACGTCAATGGCAAGCCCCCATGTGGCCGGTGCCGCAGCTGTGCTCTGGGGAATCGACACGACCGCCAACTCCGAAAGCGTTACCGACCTCCTTCTCAACGCCTTCAGTCCCGACAAGATCTCGAACCCGGGCACCGACTCCCCCAATCGGCTCCTTCACATCAGCCCCGGTGACGGCACACCACCCAGTAGCCCAACCGACGTGAGTGCCACCTTGGTCGACGGAAATGTCACCATCAACTGGACCGCCCCAACCGATTCAGGATCGGGCGACATCATTGCGTACACCGCAGTTCCTGTGACCGCCAACGGCACCGCTACCACCCCCACCTGCACCTGGAGTTCGGGTCCGTTGCAGTGCCGCATCAATTCGATGCGCAGCGGCACGTGGCGCTTCGCCGTGCGGGCATCCAACCAATGGGGAACCTCTGAACTGTCAGACATCTCAAATGAGATCTCCATCGACGTGACCAACGACGAATGGGCCGGGGCCCGACTTATGGCCGACACGGCCGGCAGCCTCACCGACTCAAACTCTGGCGCCACATGGGAGCCTGGGGAACCCACAGCCGAATACGGCTCAGGAACCGCAACGAAATGGTTCCGGTTCAGTCCCACTTCGAACGGGTCGGTGACGATCGACACCCGAGGCTCGGATTTCGACACTGTCCTCGGCGTCTACACCGGAAGTGCCGTCGATGCCCTGACTCAGCGCGCCGCCAACGACGATGCCAGCTTCGACGGAGTCCGCACCCTGCAGTCTCGGGTTGCGTTCACGGTGACGGCCGGCACCGACTACTGGGTGCGAATCAACAGCTATTGGTCGACCACCGGAACCATCGCGCTCAACTGGGACCTCGAAGCAACCTGCACCCCCGGCACCGTGCCGAACGACAACCTGTGCGCGGCCTCCGCCTTCAACGGAACGACCGATAACGACACCGTCGACACGACATATGCGACGGTCGAGGCCGATGAGCCCGGTTCAGGATCGCGCAGCCTCTGGTACACCTACAGCCCGGGCGCCGACGGGCAGCTCACCATCAGCCGGTCAGGCCTCGCCGCTGAGACGTGGATCGATGTCTACACCGGCACAACCATCGACAGCCTCGTCGCCCACCCCGACTGGACGCCCCTCACCGGCACCACGCCGACGTCGGGCACGATGCGCGTCGACGACAAGACCACCTACCTCATCCGCCACGCAACCGATACCGCCGGCTCGCTCACCACAGCGATCGAGTTCGTCGCCGACGCCGTCGTCACCGAGCCGACCGAACCTACGCTGCTCACTGTCACCGAGGACCAGAGCGGCACGAATCCGAGCATCATCGTCAACTGGGGACCATCATCATTCGACGGCGGTAGTCCGATCATCTCCTACGAAGTAGCCACCACCCCCGCCGATGACTCGTGCTCGGTCACTGGCGGTCCGCTCACCTGCACCCTCGACCAAGTCCAGCAGTGGAAGGAGTACACCGTGTCGGTCGTGGCGGTGAACGCCGTCGGCCAGAGCACAGCGACCACCGCAACAATCGTGCTCGGCAATTCCAACGACACGTTCGCTGACGCCGCGGTCATCGAGGGTGATACCGGCACCACCTACTCGTCAAACAGCTACGCCACCAGTGAGAACGGCGAACCCGCCCACCGGTTCGGCCCCTTCCACTCGATGTGGTTCGCCTACACGGCCCCGAGCAACGGTGAGCTCGTCATCGACACCGCAGGCTCAAACTACGACACCACCCTCGCCGCCTACACGGGCAGCCGCGTGGAGCAAGTCACCAAGCTCGACGAGAACGACGATGCGTCATTCAACGGTTTCATCACCCTGCAGTCACGCGTCACCCTCGACGTTGCCGCTGGCACCACGTACCTCGTGGCCGTTGACGGGTACGCCGGTCGTACTGGAGCGATCACGCTCAACTGGACACTCACCAGGGATGCGCCCCCCGACGCGCCGACCTCGGTGCGGGCAGTTGCGACCGGCACCGACCGAGCTGTGGTGGCCTGGACCAACCCTGACAACGCCCTCACCATCACGTCGGCCATTGCCACCGCCTCGCCCAGTGGAGCCACCTGCACCACGTCTGGCGCCGCTCAGTGCATCGTCTCCGGTCTCACCGCTGGCGAGACCTACACCTTCACCGTCACCGTCGCGAACTCGATGGGCACCAGCCCCGCATCCGAGCCTTCGGACCCGATCACCATCGGCATCGAAGGCGGCGCTCGGACCACCTTCCCCGGAAGCTGGGGACTCGACCGCATCGACGAAACCGACCTCCCCATGGACGGGCTCTACTCCACCGGGAACCGAGGCGACGGTGTGATCATCTTCGTGGTCGACACCGGTATTAGCCCCCACAGCGAATTCGGCGACCGACTCCTATCAGGACACGACACCGTCGGTGATGGCAACGGCGCACTCGACTGTCACGGCCATGGCACGCACGTGGCGTCCACCAGCGCCGGAAGCACCTTCGGCGTTGCTGATGACGCGCTACTCGTCGGCGTGCGTGTCCTCGATTGCGGTGGCGGTGGCACCACATCCGGCGTCGTCGCCGGCCTCGACTGGGTAGCCGACTACGACCTCGACGGTATGCGCGGTGTCGTCAACATGAGCCTCGGTGGCGGAGCGTCATCGGTGCTCGACGCAGCCGTCGCACGACTCGTCGATGCCGGCATCACCGTTGCCGTCGCAGCAGGTAACGAGGCTCAGGCCGCCTGCAACGTGTCGCCCGCCCGGGAGCCCTCGGCGATCACGGTGGGTGCCACGGACCGCTATGACTCCAGGGCTTGGTTCTCCAACTACGGATCCTGCGTCGACATCTTCGCCCCCGGGGTCGACATCACCGGCGCTGGCATCGGCTCGACCACCGACACCGACACGATGAGTGGCACCTCGATGGCAAGCCCCCACGTTGCGGGAGCTGCGGCGATCGTGTTGAGCGCTTATCCAAGTCTGACTCCTGCCGAGGTGTCAGCTGTTCTCGCCGGAGATGCCACCCGCAACGTCATCTCCGGCCCGGGATCCGGCTCGCCGAATCTGCTCTTGATGGTCGCCGGCGACTCGCTGCCCGTCGGCGGGTTCCCGAGTTCACCGAAAGACGTGACCGCAACCCCGGGTGACTCGAGGGTGACGGTGTCGTGGACACCGGGATCGCCCAGTGGCCGAGACGTGGCGACCTTTGTGGTGACCGGATCGCCAACCGGTTCATGCAGCGTCGATGCCTCTGACCAGACCTGGATCCACTCATGTGACGTGACCGGACTCGTCAACGGCGTGGAGTACGCCTTTGCGGTGACCGCCGTCGACACCGACGGTGTCGCAGGCCCGCTGTCGGCAGCCGCGACGGCCACACCGGTCGCCGTCGCTCCTCCGGTGGAGGGTCCGAGGGACGATGACAACCCAGCGCCAACACCCACACCCACCACGACCACAACCACCATCCCAACACCCACACCCACACCCACCACGACCACCACCGTCCCGGCGCCAGCGCCAGCACCAACACCCACCACCAGCACGACCACCACCGTCCTGGCGCCAGCGCCAGCACCAACACCCACCACCAGCACGACCACCACCATCCCGGCGCTTGATCTCGAATCGACGGTGTCCGAGATGGCTCCGACCCAGGTCGATGAACCCGTGATCACCCCGGTTCGGCCTGAGCGCATGGTCGACACGCGGCGAGCAGCATCTTCCGATAGCACAGCCGTCGCGAAAGTCGGTGGCTCACGTGTGCTCGAACTCCCGGTGCTCGGACAGTCCGGCGTGCCCGAATCGGGTGTCGCTGCCGTGGCGATGAACGTCACCGTGACCGATGCCGAGGTCGGACCCGAAGGCGGCTACCTGACCGTCTTCCCGTGCGGTGAGCGAGTGCCGAACGTATCCAACCTCAACTTCGTGAACGGACAGACCGTCGCCAACTCCGTCATCGCACCGGTCTCGGACGCCGGCACCGTCTGCTTCTACGTCTACGGCGAAGCACACGTGCTCGCCGACATCTCAGGCGTGGTGATGGATGGTGCAGGATTCCGGACCGTCGAACCCGAACGTCGTGTCGACACCCGAAGCGGTCTCGGCGATGTTGCGGCAGTCCCCATCGAGTACTCAGTGCTTAACGTTCCAATGCTCGGCAGGGCCGGGGTTCCCGAACGTGATGTGACCGCAGTGTCGATCAATCTCACCGTCACCAACACGGTCGCTCCCGAAGTGGGCGGCTACGCAACGGTGTACCCGTGCGATGCAGCGCTTCCCGATGCCTCGAACCTGAATTTCACCACCGGTGCCACCGTGCCGAACTCGGTGATCAGTCCCTTGTCGGCTGACGGACACCTGTGCGTATTCGTCTATGGCTCGGCCGACATCATCATCGACGTGAACGGCGCCTTCGATTCAGGTGTCGGCTACGGCTCGATCGTCCCGGCCCGACTTGCCGACACCCGTTCGTCTGAGCGAATCGGGAACGCAAGCGGTACCGGTGACGACCTCGTCGTGCAGGTGTCCGGAATCGGTGGCGTGCCGAGTGACAACGTCATCTCGGCGTCGCTCAACATCACCGTCGTCGACACAGAAGCCCCCGACGCGGGCGGATACGTGACCGTCTACCCATGTGGCACCCGACCCGACTCGTCAACGCTCAACTTCACGAGTAACCAGGTGATTGCAAACGCCCTGCTCGCGCCACTCTCTGACGGGGGAACCGTGTGCGTCCACGTGTTCGGGTCGGCCAATGTGATCGTCGACGTGAATGGTTACATCACCGGCGATTGACCGGTTGATAACCCGTTCACGGGCCGGAAAAAGAAATCCAGAAAAATCTCGGGAGAGATGTAACACCCAGATCGGTACGTGCGATCACCCTGTCGACCGCCCACAAGGGGACGGTCCCGACTCAGGGAGAACCTCATGAACCGATTCATCACCCGTACGTATCTCAAGGTCGCTGAGACCCTCAACACCACCGATGATCGCGGTGGCGTCGCCGCTGAGTACGGCGTGCTTCTCGCCGGCATCGTCGGTGTGGTCGCCATCGCTGCTGCCGCCCTCGGTGGCCGTATCGGCGGACTGTTCGACAGCATCCTGCCGTGACCCGTTCTCCCCGGTCCGGCGTCATCCACGTGGTGACGCCGGACCGACCGGGAGGCGCTGACCACCGCGACCACCGCTGTGACGACCAAGGCATCGCTGCAGTCGAATTCGCCTTGCTTGCACCAATGCTCATGACTCTCCTCGTCGGGATCGTGATCGCCGGCACCGCCGCACTCGGTCAACTCAAAGTGCAGTCGGCAGCCCGAGACGGTGCCAGAGCAGCTTCGGTCGAGCCCGGCATCGGCTGCGCTGTCGCCCTCGACCGCCTCGCTGGGACCGAGCAGAGCACCGGCACCGCCTCGTGCTCAACGGTCAGCGTCTGCCCCGGAACGGTCAGCACGATCGTCATCACCTCGACCCAGACCGTGTCCATCCCGATCATCGGCTCACGAACGATCACCCTCGACGCCGACGCAACATTCGAATGCCAGAGCTGACGCTCACCAAAACCTCATCACCACCATGAACCATCGACTCGACGCCACACAACACAGGGACACCGGCTCAATCGCCGTGATCGTCGCCCTGGCCATCGTGCCGATGTTCGCCGTGCTCGCCGCCGTCGTCGAAGGCGGCACGGTCATGATCCGCCGTCAGGAACTCCAGACCGGAGTCGAGGCCGCCGCCCTGCACGCCGCCGAGGAGTGGCTCGATGGCCGCGCCCCGTGCGCCGGCGTCGAAACAGACATCGCCCGCAATCACAACGCCACCAGCGCCATCAACGTCAGTTGCACCGCTTCTGGCTCCAGCTACGGCGGCTCCATCACGATCACCGCCGACACCTCGACCGACCTGACGCTCGGCACGCTGATCGGCCGCGACGCTGCTTCGATCTCCTCGAGCGCCACCGTTGCGGTGGGCAACCCCGCAGCGTTGATCGGTCTCCGACCGCTTGCGCTCTGCGCTCAACACCCGGCACTGGCCTCGTGGATCACCTCGGGATTCACCGACGACACCATTCACACCATCCGGGTCGAATCCGATGGGACCACCTGTGGAGGTGACGTGCCCGGCAACTGGGCGATGATGGACTTCGACGGCGGTTCGAACTCGAACGCCACACTGCAGAACTGGGTTGTTAACGGCTATCCCGGCGAGGTCATCGTCCCGAGCTCCGTGCCCGGCGATCCCGGAATCCCGACGCCCGCCATCGACGTCGACGTGTTGATCGGGTCCGTTATCACGCTGCCCGTGTTCGACAGCGCCCGTCTCAACGGTTCAACCGCCGAATTCGACCTCAACGGATTCGTGTCGGTCGAGGTCATCGACGTGGTGATGACCGGCGCGGCGGCGAGCAGACACATCGACCTTCGCTTCGTGACTGACACCGCTGGTGAATCAGTCACCGACTCGTCCGGCTTCAACCACTACGGCATCTCCTCCTGGCGTCTGTGCGCCCTCGACGGAAACGGAACTTGCTCATGAGCATCAGACCCACATCAACAACGCGACGCTCTGGCGTCGCTGGCGGTGATCGCCTCCGACGACTCGGACTGCCGCTTGCCGCCGGAGCGCTCGTCGCCATCGGCATGTTGGCCATTGTCGGCACCGGCGATGACACCACCGGCGCTGCGAACGTTGATCTCATCCCCACCCTCGTCGCCCGACAAACCGTTCCCGCAGGCACCGATCGCGAAACGCTGATCGACCGACTCGAAGTGCGGATGTTGCCCGACGAGGCCCGCGCTGACGGAGTGATCGAGAGCATCGACGATCTGCCCGACGGTGTGCTCGTCATCGATCTGGTGCCGGGCCAGCAGGTGCTTGCCACGTCGATCGCCGACGACGTCGTCGCTGCCATTGCCGATGACTACGTCGCCGTTTCGGTTCGCCTCGACCCACAACGATGGACCGGGCCCTTCAGCGTCACCGGAGCCGACGTCGATCTCTACGACAATCGCGAGGAGTCCACCGGGCTGTTGGTGAAAAACGCTCGGATCATCGAAGCACCCGACACCACCGAACTCGATGCCCGCAGCGAAGCGGTCATCACCCTCGCCGTGCCCGCAGATGACGTAGGCGCCGTCATCGACGCCGCCGCCAACGGACGACTCTGGGCGGTCGGATCATGAGCCGTGCACCCCTCATCGCCGTCGTATCCCCGAAGGGTGGCAACGGCAAGACCACCGTGTCATCGAACCTCGCCATTTCGCTTGCCCGTCGGGGCCCGGCGACAATCGTCGACCTCGACGTGCACTTCGGCGATGTCGAATACGCGTTGCGGATGCGTCCTGTCCACCGACTCGACGACATCGTCGAACAGGCGACCAACGGTGCGAGTACCGAGTCGCTGATCAGCATGCTGTCACCGCATCCATCCGGCCTCGACGTGCTATGCGCACCAAACGATCCAGTTGCCGCTGACCGACTCGATCCTGCCGCCGTCTTCGACGCGATCGACCGACTCGCCGAAACCGATCGGCCCATGGTGCTCGACACCGCGGGCGGTATCAGCGACTACTCGCTCGGAGCGCTCGACCGGGCCACGCACATCGTGCTCGTTGCAGGAACTGACGTGCCGTCGATCCAAGCCGGCCGAAAACTCCTCGACACGATGCGAGCGCTGGACATGTCGCTCGATCGGGTTCATCTCGTCGTGAACCGAGCCAATGCTCAGACCGGGCTCGGCCCAGACGACGTTGAGCAGGTGCTCGGACTCAATGCTGCGCTCCTCGTTCCTGATCACCCGAGCCTCGCAGCCGGAATGAACGCCGGGACTCCGGTCACCGAGTCGAGCCCCCGCTCGACGATCGCTGACGGTTTCAACGAATTCGCCGACGACCTCTTGGGTATCGAGCCCGGGCCACGGCGACGGTTCGCCATCTTGCGCCAAGGGGACCGTCGATGAGCCTCGCCGCACGGATCGATCACCGAGACTCCACCGTCGCCGCCGCAATCGTCGAGTCGGCTGAGACCAACGTTGATACGAGCTCACCGGACGCCTCCCCGCTCGGCTCCACTGACCGGCAGTTGCTCGGCGAGCTTCTCGAGCAGGTCCGTACCGGCGTCCAACAGGCCACCCGACGCGACGATTTCGACGTTGCGATGATGCGACGAGTGGTCGAACGGGAGACCGATGCTGCCATCGCTCGTCGGGGCAACAGCCATGACCGCTCCGAACTGCTCGAACTGCGCCGCACCATCATCGACGAACTTCTCGGCTTCGGTCCGATCCAGGACCTGCTCGACCGACCCGAGGTCTCCGAGATCATGGTCAACGGCTGCGACCGGATCTTCGTCGAACGGGCTGGCCGGCTCGAGCGCACCGACCGGCGCTTCGAGGACGAAGAGCACCTCATGACCGTCATCGATCGGATGGTGCGGTCGTCAGGTCGCCGAGTTGATCAGTCGTCACCAATGGTCGACGCCCGCCTGCCCGATGGTTCCCGTCTCAACGTTGTGCTGCCCCCCCTCGCCGTCGATGGCCCATCGGTCACGATCAGAAAGTTCACCGCCAAGCACCTAACCAGCGCCGATCTCGTCGAGCGAGGCGCGCTGTCACCAGCCGCGGCCGACCTAATCGCCCGGGCGGTCTCACAGCGGCTCAATGTGATCGTGAGCGGCGGTACCGGCACCGGCAAGACGACGATGCTCAACGTGCTCTCGTCGCACATCGGCCGCTCCGAGCGAGTTGTCACGGTCGAAGACGCCGTCGAACTCCAACTGGACATGCCGAACCTCATACGGCTCGAGAGTCGCCCTGCCAATACCGAAGGCGCCGGACAGGTGACGATCCGCGACCTGGTCCGCAACTCGCTGCGTATGCGCCCTGATCGCATCGTGGTGGGCGAAGTCCGCGGCGCCGAGGCGCTCGACATGTTGCAGGCGATGAACACCGGCCACGACGGTTCGCTCTCCACACTGCACGCCAACTCACCGCGTGACGCCCTGCGCCGACTCGAGACGATGGTGCTTCTCGGTGGAGTCGAACTGCCTCTTCGGGCGATCCGAGAGCAGATCGCGTCGGCGGTCGATCTAGTGGTGCAGCTCTCCCGTGACGGCTCCGGAGCCCGGTTCGTGTCATCGATCACCGAGGTGGTCGGCATGGAGGGTGACGTGATCTCGACCGCCGATCTGTTCGTTCGCGGCGATGACAGCCAGTTGGTCAGCACCGGCGTGACACCTCGCGGTCTCTCAATCACCGACGGTGGCCCCACACTGGACGGGACTCGGCCATGACCGGGACCGTCGGCGCACTGGCGATCGGTCTCGCCGCTGCGCTGGTCGTCCGCTCCTTCGGAGACCAGCGTCGACGTGCAGGAGTGGCACGACGGGCCCGCGCGCAACTCGGCCTGATCGTCGACGCCGACGGCTACGCCCAGGAGACCCGGGTATCACTGATCGAGCGCCTGCCAGCACCCAAGGTGCTCCTCGCGATCGTCATCGTCGCCTTGGTCGCAACACTTGCAATCGGCCCGATCGGCATCGTCGCCGGGGTCGCTCCCTGGTTCGCTCATCGCACCATCACCCGCAGTCGCGCCCGCCGCCGCTCGGCAGCGCTCGATGCCGCACTCGCCCCAGCGCTCCAACTGGTGATCGATCAGTTACGAGTGGGTCGGACCCTCGTGGCTGCGCTCGACGCCACCGTCCCCTCCGTCGACGAGCCGCTCGCCAGCATCGTCCAGCAAGCACTCAATACCCACCGCCTCGGCACGCCGCTGGCCGATGTGCTCGAACAGGTCGCTACCGAGGAGAACAACCGGCATCTCGATGTGATCGCCTCTGCGCTCGGCTTGCACGCCCGGCAAGGTGGCTCGCTGACCGAAATCCTCGCGACCGTCGTCGAAGCCATCGAGGAAGATGATCGACTTCGTCGCGACATGTTGACGCTCACCGCTGACGCACGCCTCAGTGCCAACGTGCTCCTCGCTCTGCCCATCGGTGCGCTGATCATCACGTCGCTGCTCAGCCCCGGGTATGCCACACCGCTCATCGCCACACCGCTCGGGCGACTGCTGTCGATGACCGCAGTCACACTCGGCACCGTCGGCGTGATCTGGCTGCGCCACCTCGCTCGACCGGAGACGGCATGAGCCTCGTCGGCGTGCTGATGGTTGCGCTCGGAGCGACACTCGCAACGAGAACGTTGGTCGACGCCCGACAGCGACGGATCGCGCTTACTCCGAGTATGGCCGTGTCCGCCGGCGAGTCGTCCGAGCGTGTCAACCGCTCCGGGGTGCCCGGTGGCCAGTCCCGACGCGAAGCCCTCGGACTCGTGGAAGGCACACCCGAGTCGATCCAGCGACTCATGCGACGTCAGGTCACGAGCACTGTCATCACTGGAGCGGTCGTCGCAATGCTCGTCGGATCGCAACCGACAGCAGTTGGGGCGCTCGCCGCCCTCGGTGCAGTTGCCGGCGCCTGGCAGATCCCGCTCATCTCCGCACGCCGACGCGAATCAGAGCGACGCACCGCCGTCGATCGCGAGCTCACCGACGCCATCGGTGAGATGGTCATGGGCGTCGAGGCCGGGCTCACCCTCGACGCAGTCATCACCCGCTACGCCGAACGACACCGAAACGCTCTCGCCGATGAGTTCCGGCACTTCGGCGGCACATTGCGAGCGGGTCGGCCCCGCACCGACGCGCTGGCCGAACTCCGAGGCCGCACCCCGAGTCCGATCATGCGGTCATTCGTCTCAGCGGTGGAGCAGAACATGGTGCTCGGCACCCCGCTCGCCGCCGTGCTGCGAAAGCAGGCAGAGGTCACACGCCGGCACCGGCGTCAAGCCGCTGAGACCCGAGCCGCTGGGGTCTCGATGAAGATGATCTTCCCAACGGTGTTCTGCATCCTGCCGGTGCTCATGATCGTCGTCGTCGGTCCCGCCATCGTGAAGCTGGTTGATGTCCTGTGACCGGCCGGTCCCCGAAAATCCCGACGGTGGACACCACCGATCGTGCTGGGATACTTGACCATCGTCACTGCGATCCTCTCCGCAGCGATCTGGTTCGGAATCGTCTGGAGACCGGCGAGCCGTGCGCTCACCGAGTCAGCGTCGACGCGCGCAACGAAGATTGCTCCAGCGACGGCGATCGCATTGACGGTCCTCGTCTCGATCCTGCTGACGATCAGGAGTCAGCCAGCTGCGACAACGATCTCGCTGATAGTGGTCGGCACCTGGTCAACGGGAGCGATGACCCAAACCGTGGTCGATGCTTCGACACGTCGGTTACCGCTCAGAATCAGTCACCTCACAGCGTTGATGCTGGCGGCTGCGACGATCCTCGATGCACCATCGAGGACAGTGTCGATCGCCGCTGGGGCAGTGGCGATGACAGCGATCACTCTCGCGCTCACTCGTCTCACACGCGGTTCGCTCGGGCGGGGGGACGTCCACTTCTCGCCGATGCTGGGCGTGATGATCGGCTGGTCATCCCCATGGCCCGACCTGCTCAGCGCGCTGATCATGATGTGGCTGATCACCACCGTGACCGCCGCACTCGTCACCCTCGGCGGCCTGGCCCTCCGGCGACTCGATCGGGGATCGACCATCCCCTACGGTCCGTTCATGGCGCTCGGCACACTGGTGGTCGTGGCCTCAGCGCTCGGAGCAACCCCATGAAGGGCCGTCCGCGCTACTCGCTCAAGGCGCTGAAGAATGGTGACGGTGACGCCTGGTCGTGGTTCATCGCTGAGTTCTCATCGAAGATCGTCGGCTACGCCACCCGCATGGGCGCCCGCGACCCCGAAGAAGTGATGGGCGCCACGCTCGAGGCCGTTGCCCGCCGCATCGGCGAGTTCGAGGGCAACGAATCACAGATGCGGTCGTTCGTGTTCTCAATCGCCCACGCACGCATCGTCGACGACCTCCGGCGCACAACACGACGCAGCGAAGTCTCGATCGAGAACACCCTCACGCTTCTCGCCGCCGACGAGCCGACCGAGGACACCTTCACCGATCCAGATCTCCTCGCCGCCCTCAACCGTCTCCCCGAAGAGCAGCGCCGCATGCTCGAACTGCGCTACGTGGTGGGCTTGAGCACCAAGGAGACCGCCGAAGCGCTCGGCAAGTCAGAGGTGGCGACCCGGGTTGCGCTGTCCCGTTCGTTCAACAAGTTGAAGGGCATGCTGCGATCCGAACTCGGCATGGCCTCCAGCGAGGACGAGATGGAGGAATACGCATGATCGCGTTGCTCCCCACCAGCCGCTCACTGCGCCGGCGTCTCAGCGACCTCGCCGTGGCAACCGCTCCTGTCGGTTACCCGAACGACCCTGCGGCCGTCGACGGTGACCTTCTCGCCCGCCTGCAGTCGATCGCCATCGCGAGTTCGGTGACCACCGAGGCCCGCACGGGTCGTCTGCGACGGCGAGTGGCAGCCGTGATCGGCGCAGTCGGCGTATTCGGCTGGGCTGGGGCTGCTGCAGCGGGCGCCAGTGTCGGACTCGCCACAACCGGCAACCTCCCCGCCCCAGTGCAAGAGGTCGTCGCCGATGTGCTCGAGGTGGTGAACATCGAGGTGCCGCGACCAGTGCGCACCGTGGAGATCGACGGATCGTCCGGCACCCCATCATCGAATGACTTGGGGGCGTCCGACGGTGTCGATGCAGCAGCAAGCAACTCCACCGGAGCAGAGCCGCCTGACGGCGGCACAACAGGTGCACAGGGCGTCGATGCTGAGTCCGAAAGCGATGAGCCACAGGCCGTTGGCTCAACCTCGACGACGGTGCCTGGCTCCACCACCTCAACGACCTCGACCGACAGTGACAACGGGGCGAC
>JAQCGT010000147.1 GCA_027730505.1 Actinomycetota bacterium
ACTGAGTTCCTAGCCCGCGGCATTCCGGTCGTCACCGACCTCACCACACACGGCGCCTCCTCGCCCGGTATGCGTGTCATCGACTCATCGGCCGGCCCTGAGGTGCTCGCTGAGAGCCTTGATTCGCTGACGCACCAGGATCAGATAGCCGCCAACCGAGAAGACGCATATCAGCGCGCTGCACGATGGCGGGCTGGTGACGTGGCTCGGTCGCTTCTCATGTGGCTGACCTCCGTCGACTCCAAGCCGTCTGGAACGGTTGAGCTGGCGCGAAGGGAGCAATCGTGACGGTCACGTCTCAAGTGCCGTTCGTCAGGATCATCGTCTTGACCTTCGATGGTGGCGACATGACGCTCAGGTGTCTGCAGTCGCTCGAGAGGCTCGACTGGCCGGCCGATCGCGTCGAGATCGTGCTCGTCGACAACGGATCGCTCGACGATGTCGCTGAGCGGGTAAAACGTGATTTTCCGTCGGTGATCGTGTTGGAGCCACTGGCCAATCTGGGCTTCGCAGGAGGATGCAATCTCGGCATCATGCACGGAGTTCGCGGATCGATAGCCGATCAGATCGACCACGTCGCACTGATCAACAACGATGCGACGGTTGATAGCTGCTGGCTTCGAGCATTGGTCGCAGAGATGGATGCCGACCCACGGGTGGCGGCGGTGGCCTCGAAGATGCTCTTCGCCGACCGGTATGCCCCGCTGAGCATTGAGATCTTGGATGAGCTGGAAGGTGGCCGGCGAGATGAACTCGGAGTCTGCATCACGTCGTTGCGGGTCGACGGTGTTCGGTGCGACGAGCGTTTCCAGTTCGACGAGGGCTTTCACGGGGCGGTCGACCCTGACCGTGCCCGAGATGAGGAGTTCGCTCGCTGGTCGAGACGATCGGCTGCGTTGCGGCTCGTTGATCCGGGTGAGGGTGCGCATCGAGTGTCGTTGCGGCTCAACGCCAAGCGGCCGCTCCGTGTTCGGTTGTCAAGCGATGTCGAGGCGGTCGAGTTGGTCGTGGGGGAGGGCGGTGAGACCCGGTATACCGATGTGGAGGTCGGCGTCGGGTCGGCACGTATCGATGTGATCAACAACGTCGGCTCGGAGTTGTACCGATTCGGCTTCGCCGGAGACCGAGGATTCATGGAGCCCGACGTGGGCCAGTACGACGAGCCAGCTGAGGTATTCGCCTGGTGTGGCGGCGCCACACTGCTGCGCGCACGTCACCTTGATGAGGTCGGCCTCTTCGATGAGCGACTCTTCTTGTACTACGAGGACACGGATCTCGCATGGCGTGCCCGGCTGCACGGCTGGCATCACGTCTACGCACCCTCGGCACTCGTTCGGCACCATCACGCCCAGTCCAGCGGCGTTGGCTCGGAGGTGTTCCGCTTTCACACCGAGCGAAATCGGCTTCTCGTCACTGCTCGGAACGCTCCACTCAAGGTGTTGACGTTGGCCCTGGCGGCGGAGATTCGCCATTGCGTTCGAGTACATCTCGCTCTGTTGGTGAAACGGCCACTGATGCTGAAGATGCCGTCGCGAGCCGAACCACGACATCGACGCAAGGTTCTGGGGGCCATTATCATGGGTCTGCCGGCGGCGTTGCGTCACCGCTGGTCTCAACCGGCGGGCGACCGCCGAACGGTCCACCGGCGTTGGGAGCGGGACAAGTGGTGAGCGAGTGGGCGCCATGAGGGTTGCGGTGTACAACCTCTACTGGACGACGCTTGGCGGAGGTGAACAGGTCGCTGCGGCGTTTGCTGAGCACATGGTCGCAGCGGGCCATGACGTGACTCTCCTCGGGCCAGACGATGTGGATCACCAGATCGTGAAGCGTCGTCTCGGTCGTGACCTGAGTGGATGCTCGTGGATGCGCGTGACCGATGACCTCGAGGCATCGGCTGCAAGTGAGAGCGCTGACCTCTTCATCAACTGCACCTACTTGTCCTCTGCGATCCCGAAATCGCCGCTGTCGATCTACTACGTGCATTTTCCCGGTGTGCCGCCGACTCCCAGGCAACGACTGCTCGCATCCGGAGCAAACCTCGGCCATCGGCTGCTCGATGCATCGGGGCGGCTACCCGCCCCCGTCGCCGGCGTTCGAGACGGTTTGGCGCGGCGGCGGCGAGACCTCTCGTGGGTTGGGATGTACTCCCGGATTGCGGCGAACTCGGAGTTCACCGCGCGGTGGGTGGAGCGCCTCTGGGGTACTGCCGCCGAGATTCTGTATCCGCCGGTGTCGCCATCGGCTCGCACAGATCAGGACGGCACCGCGGTGCTGTCGATTGGGCGCTTCTTCGATCGATCATTCGGGCATTGCAAGAAACAGGACGTGTTGGTGGACGCCTGGAGTGAGTGGGAGTCCTCTGGCGGTCCGCCAAGCGGCTGGCGGCTCCGCCTGCTCGGCGGGGCTGACGCCGCCAGCCGCGACTATGTGCTCGACCTGCGTCGTCGCACGATTGAAACGAGGGCCAGCGTGGAGGTCAACGTTGAGCGTCAGGTGATCACGGATGCGCTGGCGACCTCCGCCATCTTCTGGCACGCCGGTGGGTTCGGCGAGGATCCGGATCGTCACCCGGATCGATTCGAGCACTTCGGTATCGCCGTCGTCGAGGCCATGGCCGCCGGTTGCGTGCCGGTGGTCTACGGGGCTGCCGGGCCCGCTGAGATCGTGAGCGATGGCGTGGACGGCTTCCATTGGACGACGGTGCCCGGTCTCATCACAGCGACACGACGACTCATCGACGAACCAGAGTTACGGGCGCGGATGTCGGCGGCTGCTATCGCCCGTGCTGGTGAGTTCTCCTTTGCCGCCTTTGGTCAGCGCCTAAAATCGATGATCGACCGGCTTGCCGTTGAGAACAGCCAGCCATCCCTGTAGAATTTCTACCCGATGTGTGTTCGATGACGCGAAGGAGCGTTGATGCCGACAAGCGGGGTTGACAGACTACATCCGACGGCCGCAATGTTGCTCGAGCGTGCCGTTGACGTCATCGATGTATCCGGTGAGCAGGCGGTCCGGGTTGAGGAGATCAGCGCCCGCTGCAAGGTGTCGATCACATCCCTCTATCACCACTTCGGCAACCGTGAGGGTCTCATCGAAGCAGCTCAGGCAGAACGCTTTGCTCGCACCTCGCGTCGCACAATCGAGCAGTTCGCCACGGATGTCGACACCGTGACGTCAGCCGAGGAACTTCGTCCCCTTATCGCTCGCTGGGTGATCGGTGTCGTTGGCGTAACAGCGGCGGACGTGCGCGAGGTTCGCGCCCAAGTGCTCGCGAGTGCGCTGACTCGGCCACGTCTCAAGGAGCAGGTGATCGAACTCAACCGGGAACAGTTTGACCGCCTAGCGGGTGTGCTCTCCAGGGCACAGGAGCGTGGACTGTTGAAGGGCACGCTCGATACACGGGCATCGGCGATTGCCTTCACCTGCCTCGCATTCGGCCGAGTCGTAGCGGAACTCGACCCCGTCGACGGTCCCGGCACCGAAGACTTCTACGCGGCCTTCGCCGTTGCGGCAATCGACCAGCTTCTCTTCGGCGAGGCCTGAGTCAGCGAGCCCAGACCACGGGGGTCCAGCGCAACACACGTCCAGAACCGCCATCGACGGTCGCTCCCTCGACCTCCAAGCGGAGTAGCCGTCCGCTGCCCAACGCTTGTTGCTCGACCAACGTATGGGTGAATTCGAGCATGTCACCCTCGAACGCAGGTCCGACGTGATCGCAACCGTCCCACGAGACGATATGGGCCAATCCGGGCAGGATCCTGGTGAGCGAGGCTTGAGCGAGGGCCTGCACATGGCCGCCGTATACGAGTCGGCGTCCGCCTGGGCCGATGGTGTGATCTCGGTGAACCGCAGCCTGGTTGAAGGTGCTTCGGGCGAAAGGCGCTGCGAGATCGATGTGGTCCCTGAGTGG
This sequence comes from Actinomycetota bacterium, assembly GCA_027730505.1. Classification (GTDB taxonomy): domain Bacteria; phylum Actinomycetota; class Acidimicrobiia; order Acidimicrobiales; family Ilumatobacteraceae; genus Casp-actino5. The sequence goes on from JAQCGT010000147.1 coordinate 3,911, forward strand.
GTCGACGCGGGTTTCGCCCGCAGACCAATCGGTGGCTGGCAGACTGGCGAGATCCCAAGCGGGCACCGCACCGACGAGCTGGTCGAGCGGCGTTGGGTCAGATGGTCCAGGAATCTCGTCGTTGTGGCCTGTGCCGCCAGCGCGGGCCGGGATGAGAGCACAACGTTCGTATTGGATCGCGGGCCCCCTCTCCGATGACGTCGTGATGCCGAGCCAGACTTTTCCTCGATGTTGACCATCCTTGGGCGCCGACTCGCGCAGACCGAGCACGGTCGCCACGGTGGTCAAGGTCTCGCCCACCTCGACGGGACGAAGCACGCGAATCGATCGGTAGTAGAGGTTGGCGATGGCCCGACGGG
>JAQCGT010000027.1 GCA_027730505.1 Actinomycetota bacterium
CACCGCTGCGCTGGCGAGGGTTGCCAAGATTCTCGGTTACCGAGTCACCGTGTGCGACGCCCGAGAGATTTTTGCCACCGGTCGTCGTTTTCCAATGGCCGATGAGGTCCGGGTCTCGTGGCCGGCCCCATTGTTCGAGTCCCGGGGATCTGAACTGAGTACACGGGATGCGGTCTGCATCCTCACCCACGATCCCAAGTTCGATGTGCCGGCCATCGCCGGAGCGCTCGCCACTCGGGTCGGCTACATCGGCGTGATGGGAAGTCGCCGAACCCATGATCGGCGACTCGAGCGACTCGCCGAGTCGGGGATCAGCGATCCGTCGCAACTCGATCGCCTGATGTCGCCGATCGGTCTTGACCTCGGTGCGCGAACCCCCGAGGAGACAGCTATCTCGATCTGCGCGGAGATCATCGCCACACGCACTGGCCGCGGAGCACGACCGCTTCGAGAAGCCTCAGGCCCGATTCACCCGTGATTAGGGCGCTGTGGTCGGATCGGCAAACCTGACCCAGCCAGCGCGTCGATCCGACAGAATCTGGTACTCCACAGTGCGACCCCTCGTCGGGCTGTGCACGATCGCATTGTCGACACCGAGGTACAGCATCACATGGCCCGGGTACCAGACCAGGTCGCCCACTCGGGCTGCATCGCGGTCGATTTCAACGCCAGATCGAAACTGATTGCGACTCGACCGTTCGAGTTCAACGCCAGCCTCCCCCCATGCGAAACGGGTGAGCCCCGAGCAGTCGAATGCCTCACCGGGAGCCGACGCGTAGCGCCGATACGGAACCCCCAGTTGACCGAGCGCTGCGAGCACCGCTGTCTGGCCATCGAGATCCGATGATGACCATGCCTCCACCATCTCGGAGGCATTGAGTCCGAGCGTCTCAGCGACCGTGGCCGCAACATGATCTCGAGCCTCGAGATATGCGAGGTAGGCGGACGTGTCACCGTCGTCAGACCACTTCGCCAAGGCGTTGAGGGCGCTCGTTGCGCCCGACGTGACCTCGCCCTGCTCTGAGATCGGCTCGCCGGCCTGCGCAACGGTCGCTTGGGCGGCGAGGAGTCCCACCACGACCGAGGCGAGGGCGATGGCGGCACCGAGGGAACGGCACAAGGAGCGGTGGGGGGATCTGTCCATGGCGGTGATGACCTGATGTCTGCCCTGAGGCATGACGAATCTACCGTCATCGTTTCGTAACAATCAACGCGACCGACATGCTTTCGTCACGAATCCGTCATGGCAACTCCGCTCACCCTGCACCGGATCAAGGTGCGAGACTGCGTCGATGAGGCGCCAACCATCACTCCGAGCGGCCGTTCTTCTGGCCGCCGGAGCTGGCAGTCGCTTCGAGGGGCCATCTCACAAACTGCTCGCTGACGTGCACGGACAGCCCGTGTGGAAGCACGCTCTTGACGCGGTTCTGGCCAGCGAGATCGAACTCGTCGTCGTTGTAACCGGCGCCGGCCAACTCCCTGACCTCGAACCGATCGACCCCCGGGTAACCAGCGTCCACAATCCGGCTTGGACTTCGGGGCAGGCCTCATCGCTGCGTGTCGGCATCGAAACCGCCGCAAAACTCGGCGCTGACAGCGTCGTCATCGGCTTGGCCGACCAGCCGGGTGTCACACCAGACGCCTGGGACCGGATCGCCAGAAGTCGCTCACCGCTGGCAGTGGCCCTGTACGGCGAGCATCGCGGACACCCGGTGCTCATCACCTCCGAATATTGGGCTGAACTCCCCCATGCCGGCGACCTCGGGGCGAGAGACATCCTCTCCAAGCACGTCGACAGCGTGGAAGCGATACCCTGCAATGGTTCGCCCGATGACATCGACACTGAAAAGGACCTCCAACGATGGCTGAGACGATCACCAACGAATTCACCGTGAACCGCCCGATCGACGAAGCATGGTCGGTGCTCTGTGACGTGGAGCGCATCGCGCCGTGCCTGCCGGGCGCGCAACTCCAAGAAATCGAGGGCGAGACCTTCCGGGGCGTCGTCAAGATCAAACTCGGCGCCGTCAACGCGAACTTCAAGGGCGAGGCCAAGTTCGTCGAACGTGACGACACCGCTCACCGCGCGGTGCTGTCAGCGTCAGGTCGCGACACCGGCGGACGCGGCAACGCGAGCGCCGACGTCACTGCTGAGGCGGTCGCTCTGTCACCCACCAGCACCCGCTGCACGGTGAGTGCAGAACTCCACATCACCGGCAAGGTTGCACAGTTCGGTCGAGGCATCATGGGCGACGTTTCAAAGAAGTTGATGGATCAGTTCTCTGCCAACCTCAACACGATGCTCGACGAGCAGAACATCGATCAGCAGACCGCGACCGATGGAACTGCGTCTGCCGAGCCTGTCGCTCAAAGTGCTCAAGACGTTGCTGGCACTGCTGAGGACACCGGTGGACAGGATCGTCCCACCGTGCGTCGGATCGACGGGCCGGCGGCCGAGCCGATCGACGTGGCCGGACTGGCGGGTCCGGCCGTCCTGAAACGAGCGGCCCCGATCGTTGCGGTCGTGCTCGTGCTTCTCGTGTTATTCCGCCGCTGGCGGTGATCAACGCAAGCGACGAGGAGCAGTTCCGGGTCCAAGAACTCCTCGGGCGCCAACCGATGGGGGACTTCGCAGTGGTCGCTCGGGACCCCAATGGTGACCCGCTCGTCATCGAGAACGCTCCGCTGCTCGCCGATGGCACCCCGATGCCAACCCGCTACTGGCTCGTCGGTCAATCCGCCACCCATGCGGTATCGGTACTCGAGGCGCACGGGGGTGTGCGGTGGGCTGAAGCATCCATCGATCCCAAAACCATCGAACAAACCCATCAGCGTCATGCGGCTGCACGTGACGCAACGATCGACCCCGACCACACCGGGCCTCGCCCGGCTGGTGGCGTGGCTGGAACCCGCACCGGTGTGAAGTGCCTGCACGCCCACTACGCCTGCCACCTCGCTGGCGAAGATGACCCGATCGGTCAATGGGTCGCCGAACGCCTCTCAGAATTACGCGTTGACATCGAATCCACCTCGACGGTGATGATGCTCGCCGGACTCACCGACGACATCCCGATTGGAATCGACACGATCGACGCTCGCCTGTCGCCGTCAGACCCACCCCATCCGGCCGACCTCACCAATGCCATCGGACTGGTGACCGATCACCTCGACGACCTCCTGCTTCGATCCGGTTTGGGCCGAGGTGCGATCACCTCACTCGTCATCTCCGGACGACACGGACGATCCCTTGCCTCGCTGGAGGCTGGCTTCCCTGCCGACAGCGTGGTCGAGGTCGACCGCGCAACAGTCGAGGAGCTCTTCAGGCTGCTGGCAACTGACGATGCCGACGGGCGCCGTCACAATCCGGGGCCGGACGCCGACGACATCGATGCGCTTCTCGCCGTCGCAGTCATCGCCGTTGCATGTATGCGACGCCTCGCTCTCGACTGCGCCCTACTTGGCGATGACCGGATGCGGAGCGTTCGATCATGATGATGCGAGGTCCCCGATCATCACCGCGCGGGAGCCACCTCACCCTGAGGGGCTCCCGCGTCCTACTGCGTCCACTGCACGACAGTGATTTCGGTGCGTGGAGTGAGATCCGACGCCGCAATGCCGACTGGCTGTTGCCCTGGGAGCCACTTCGCCCCCCCTACCTTCCTGACCCGGCCATCGACCGAGGGGCCTTCGTGACTCGATGTCGCGCTCGGGAGCGTGAAACGATCGCCGATCACGCCTACCCGTTCGGCATCTTCATCGGCGATGCGCTCGCTGGTGAGATCAACCTCAACAACATCGTGCGCGGGGCCCTTCAGACCGGAACTGTCGGCTACTGGATCGATCAGGCACGGGCCGGCAACGCCTTCATGTCTGAGTCACTCGTCTTGGTGGCGGCGTTCGCCTTCGACCGCCTTGACCTCCACCGTCTCGAGATCTGCATCGTGCCGCGAAATGTCAACAGCCGTCGGGTTGTCGAAAAGCTGGGTTTGCGCCTTGAGGGCACGGCCGAGCGCTACCTCCAGATCGCCGGAATCTGGGAGGACCACCTGCGCTATGCGATCACGGTCGAGGAGTGGCGGGAGCGCCGGGACGAACTCACAGCGAGGTGGCTCGTCCCGGAGCCCAGCTGAACCTCGACGCCGGTCAGCCCTCGGCGAGGCGGCGTAAGGCCGCCGCACGCTGCTGACGCATCACGGTTCGGCGCTTCCAATTCTTGGTCTTCCAGTGACGGAGATTGCGAGAACGCTTCGACTCCTTCACCTTGGCGACTTCAGCGTCGTGGTGGTGAATCGGCTTCCACGCCTCGCCGGGCTCGTGCAGATCCTCTGGATCGACTCCCGCACTGACCTGGTGGGCGACCTGGTCGAGTTCGACGTGGATGCGATGCCGCTCGCTGTGGGCGTGCGCTCGCAGCTCCTGCTTCGGCGGAAGCGGGGCCTCCGCATTGCGGTGACGCTGACTCATAGGGCTACCTCCTGTGGTGGTGAGCTCCTCCCCTTGACGTCAAGAGTAACTCATCTGGGGCATCCCTTGAACAGGACCGAAGGTCCCGAATTCTCTGAGCGGTGTCAGGACTTCGACGAGATCTTCGCCTTGAGCGCTGCGATCCGCTCCTCGAACCATGGCTGGCGGGCTGTCCACACCTGCGGATCGAGTTCCTTGGCCACCGCAGCATCATGTGTGTCGACATCGGCCATCTCGGCGATCGTGCGCTTCGTGATCATCACGAGCTCGCGCGGTGCCGAAGCGGCGCCAGCGGCGAGGGCCCGTGCGGCCGAGATCAGCAGCTCATCGGCAACACAGCGATGCGCTAGTCCGAGCCTCTCAGCCTCGGGACCGTCGAGCACCTCTGAGAAGACCACCGTCGCCATTGCGGTTTGAACTCCGACGTTTCGGCGCTGCATCCAAGTGTGCCCACCGCCAGGGTGAAGCCCGATCTGAAGGAATCGAGTATCGAACTTCGCCCGTTGGGCAGCGATGCGAACATCACACCCCAAGGCCAGGTTCATACCCGCACCGACGGCGGCTCCGTTCACCGCTGCGATCGTCGGCAGCGAGGAACGAGAGATTCTAAGGAAACCCTCGTAAATCTTGCCGAGGCTCTCTGCCGTAGCGGTCTGCAGATTGCCGAGATCGGCTCCGGCACAGAAGGCGGAGCCGGCACCGGTCACGATAATTGCGGAACAGGTTTCATCGGCCTCGAAGGCGTCGACGGCTGCGCAAATCTCGTCGACCATGGGCAACGTCATGGTGTTGCGGGTGTCGGGGGCGTTGAGGGTGAGGGTTCCGATTCCCTCGCTGACATCGGTGAGTACGAGTGACATGGAGAGCAGTCTCGCATCCGAATCACCCGATGAACGTGTCCGGTTGGCCAACGCCGAGCGAACGCGCGCTGTAGTGTCAGCGGTGTTCACGTGAACACCGCTGACACTCAATGAGGTCGGCGCCAAACCATCCATTCCCGATAAGGGGGAGAACATGATCAAGTCCAAGCGCCTCTTCGCTGGGGCAGTGGCCGCCGTGTTGGCGCTCACCGCTGCCGCCTGCGGCGGAGACGACACCGCTGACGCTCCGGCCGAAGCGCCTGCCGCCGAGGAACCCGCCGCTGAAGAGCCAGCCGCAGAGCCGATGAACCTCGGTGTCGCCTTCGACACCGGTGGCCGAGGCGACGGCACATTCAACGACGCCGCTGCTCGAGGTGCCGATCAGGCAGAGGCCGAGTTGGGCTACACCGTCGCCGAACTCGAAGCGACGACCGCTGACGACCGCGGCCCCAACCTCGAAGCGCTCTCAGGCGCCGGCAACGACCTGATCGTGGCTGTTGGCTTCGCCTTCGGCGACGCCCTCGGTGCGATCGCCGAAGCGAACCCCGAGACCTACTACGGCTGGATTGACGGCTACTTCGACGGCCCGAACATCATCACGACAGCGTTCGCCGAGCACGAGGGTTCGTTCCTCGTCGGTGCCGCCGCTGCACTGAAGAGCGCCTCGGGCCACATCGGCTTCATCGGCGGCCAGGAGATCGACCTCATCAAGAAGTTCGAGGCTGGCTACATCGCCGGTGCCAAGGCTGTGAATCCCGACATCGTGGTCGAGTCGCAGTACCTCGGCGCTGCCGGTGACAACGCCGCCTGGGGCTCGCCCGACAAGGCCAAGGAGATCGCCCTGTCGTGGTACGCCGATGGTGCTGACATCGTCTACACGGCTGCTGGCGGCTCAGGGCGTGGCACCATCGAGGCCGCGGTCGAGGCTGGTGAGGGCAAGTGGGCGATCGGCGTCGACTCAGACGAGTACTTCGTCGACACCGCCGAGCAACAGGCCCACCGCCTGACGTCGATGCTCAAGCGGGTTGACACCGCCGTGTTCGAGATGGCGAAGAACGTCGCTGAAGGCACCGCAGCCGGTGGCTTCTACCCGTTCGACCTCTCGAACGATGGAGTCGGTTACGCCACATCTGGTGGATACCTCGATGACATCGTCGACCAGCTCGAGGACTTCAAGGCCAAGATCGTCGCTGGGGAGATCGTGGTTCCGACCTCACCCGACGGCCTCTGAGCCCACTGGGGCCTCGCCCCAACATTGAACTGAGCGGAGAGCCCGGGTCCTCGACCCGGGCTCTCTGCTATGAATGGAATGCCCAATGAGGCACCAGGGGGAACAGGATGGGGGAGATGGAGACTCAGCAGCGACGCGACGCCGCCATGGCGGTTCGATTGTCGGGGATCGGCAAGCGGTTCCCTGGCGTCATCGCAAACCACGACGTCAACCTGAACGTGCGTGCTGGCACCATCCACGCCATCGTCGGTGAGAACGGCGCCGGTAAGTCGACGCTGATGAAGACGCTGTACGGCATGCAACAACCCGATGCCGGCACCATCGAGATCGATGGGACAGAGCGCCATTTCAAGTCGCCGAGCGAAGCAATCGAGGCCGGTATCGGCATGGTGCACCAACACTTCATGCTCGCCGACAACCTCACGGTCCTCGAGAACATCATCTTGGGCGGAGAGCCGGCCCGGCGCGGAGTGATCAACGTCAGCGAAGCTCGTCGTCGCATCCAGGAGATCGTTGCCGCCCTCGGGGCCGAGATCGACGTCGACGTGCCGGTGAGCGAACTCGGCGTCGGCGAGCGGCAGCGGGTTGAGATCGTCAAGGTCCTGTATCGGGGCGCTCGAATACTCATTCTCGACGAGCCGACAGCGGTGCTCGTGCCCGAGGAAGTCGATGAGCTCTTCAGCACACTCCGGAGGCTCGTCGATGACGGCGCAACGGTGATCTTCATCTCGCACAAGCTCGACGAGGTCATCCAAGTCTCCGATGACATCACCGTCATGCGACAAGGGACGACCGTGGCCGAGACCACCCCTGGCTCGGTGGACCGCTCCGGACTCGCAGAACTGATGGTCGGCTCGGAGCTCCCCTCCCCCGCCGGGCGCACCACCGCCATCGGCGAGCAGGTGCGCCTGCGCGTAACCGACCTCGTCGTGCCCGGCGCCGAGGGACGCCCGGCGGTTGAGCATGCAAGCTTCGACATTCATGCTGGCGAAATCCTTGGTGTCGCCGGCGTCGAGGGAAACGGCCAATTCGAACTCTGCACCGCACTCCTCGGGCTACGTACCTCGTCAGGACAGATCGAGGTGGATGGCCGTGACGTCACACGCTCTGGCACGCGGGCACGTCATGAGGCAGGGCTCGCCTACATACCCTTCGATCGCCATCGAGAGGGGCTGATGCTCAATGCGCCGTTGTGGGAGAACGCGCTCCTCGGACGCGAGAACGACCCCGCACTCGCAACGGGGCCCCTCATCAACATCCAAGCGGCGCGGACCTCGACCGTCGGCATTATCGAGCGCTTCGGTGTGCTCACACCCGACGAGACCACCCCGGCGTTTGCCCTCTCAGGTGGTAATCAACAGAAATTGGTCGTAGGTCGGGCAATGATCACCGAACCGGCTGTGCTCGTGGCAGCACACCCGACGCGCGGGATCGATGTGGGAGCCCAAGCCGCCGTGTGGGATGAAATTCGTCGGGCGCGGGATGCCGGCATGGCCGTGTTGCTCGTCTCCGCCGACCTCGAGGAACTCATCGGACTCTCCGACCGGATCGCAGTCATGTTCGACGGTCGGGTCACAGCGATGCTCGACCCCGACACCACAACACCGGCAGAACTCGGAGGGCACATGACCGGATCGCACCTCGGAGCACCCCGATGAGCGCCGACAAGTCCGGCGGTCCGCTGGCTCGCATCCTGACCCCGTCAAGAGCCTCGGCGCTGCGCACCTCAGGGACGACGGTCGCCAGTTCGCTCGGCGCCATCGCCATCGCGTTGACCATCTGCGCGATCCTGCTGGCGGTGACGGGCAAGAACCCGATCGACGCCTACTCGACGATCATCGAGACGGGAGCAAGCGGCAACAAACTCCTCGAGATGATGAGACGGGCGACGCCGTTGATCTTCTCGGCAACCGCCGTCGCCATCGGTTTCAAGATGAACATCTTCAACATCGGCGTAGAAGGTCAGTACCTCTTTGCGGCCCTCATCGCTGCTGAGGCGGGCAGTCATCTGGCCCTGCCGGGGGTGATCCATATTCCCGTGATCCTCGCCGTGGCGATGATCGCCGGCGCGGCCTGGGCCTCGATTGCCGCACTGCTCAAGGTGTTCAAGAATGTGCATGAGGTGATCTCGACGATCATGCTGAACTACATCGCGCTCTCGGTCATCCAATGGCTTTTTGAGAACTTCTTCCGAGATGACAGTGGCGGTGGCTTGAACGTGAAGACCACGCTGCTCCCTGAATCGGCACACATGCCCGACCTCGTTGACGGGCGACTCAACGCAATGTTCATCGTCGCACTCGTCACGGTGGCAATTTTTTGGGTCGTCGTCTATCGAAGCCGATTCGGCTTCCGACTGCGTGCCTCGGGATTCAACGCCACTGCGGCGGCGACCGCAGGTATCGACGCCCGCCGGATGACGATCATCGCACTGTTGTTGTCTGGAGCGGTCGCCGGTCTGGTCGCAATGCAGAGTGTGACCGGCGAGGCCTTCGCCTACGGACCGAATGCAACACCGATTCAGTTCGGCTTCGCCGGCATCACGGTGGCCCTGCTTGGACGTAACCATCCGGTGGGCATCGTGGTGGCTGCGTTGCTCTTCGGATTCCTCGATTCAACATCGGCGGAACTGCAGCTCGCAGCTGTGCCGAACTCCATCGTCAAGGTGATGCAGGCCATCATCGTGCTGACGGTGGTGATCGTCAACGAAGCGACGATCCGGCGAATGAACATCCGAACCGCAGAACGAGCGCGGAACGAACTCGCTGCTGGAGGTGCGGCATGAGCACCACGACGGCAGAGGCGACGAACACGAGCAGCTCGAAGCAGACGATGGGCCGGGGGCGTCGCGTCGCACTCATCGGTATCACCATGCTCGTCCTCATGTCGGTGACCAGAGTGTGGAGTGGGTACGACGACCTGACCTCGTCTGGCACCGTCGGAGCCGCACTACGGCTCACCGTGCCCATCCTGCTCGCCGGTCTCGCAGGTCTGTGGGCTGAACGAGTGGGAATCCTCAACATCGGTATCGAAGGCATGATGATTCTCGGGACCTGGTTCGGTGCCTTCGGTGCGTGGAAGTGGGGCCCGTGGGTCGGACTTGTGCTTGCGGTTATCGGCGGCATGCTCGGCGGGCTCATTCACGCTGTCGCCACGATCAGATTCAACATCGACCAGGTGATTTCAGGTGTCGTCATGAACCTCTTCGCCTTCTTCGGCGTCAGATATCTGAGCGAGCTGCTTTTCGTCGGCCAACCCCAGGGTGGAATCTCTCAATCGCCTCCGCAGTCGTCGGCGATCCCACGGATCGACGTGCCGTTCCTGTCCGGAGGGCCGATCGGAAGTTGGACCACTCCCGACATATTCGGCTGGTTCGAGGAGCGGCACTGGTTCCTCCTCGGTGACCTCGCCGGCGTTCTGAAAGGTCTGACGTCGAACCTCTCGCTCGCTTCACTCATCGCCGTTCTACTCGTACCCATCTCGGCCTGGGTGCTGTGGCGTACGGCCTTCGGCCTTCGGCTCCGGTCGTCGGGCGAGGCCCCCGAAGCTGCCGAGAGTCTCGGAGTGAACGTGATCAAGGTGCGTTACATCGGACTGTTGATCAGCGGCGGCTTCGCCGGGCTCGGCGGGGGCTTCCTGTCGATCGTGTCATCGTCGTACTACCGACAGGGCCAAACCGCCGGCCGAGGATTCATCGGGCTTGCCACGATGATCTTCGGCAACTGGCGCCCGAGCGGCGTCCTGGGCGGCGCTGCCGTATTCGGTTACTCCGAAGGGCTCAAACTCGTGGCTGGTGGGAGTATCACCGGGCTGTTCCTGTTCATCGCCCTGGTGTCGGCCCTTGTCCTGATCATCACATTGAGCGCTCCTGTCATGCGCCGCCTCGTCACGACAGCCGTCATCGGAGTGCTCGCGTTCCTTGCCTATCTGACTGTCGACGAGGTACCCGAGTCGCTTACCCAGTCACTGCCCTACGTGGTGACCTTGGTGGTGCTGGCCACAGCGAGTCAACGACTGAGACCCCCGGCGCGTGCTGGCGTCCCCTACCGCCCTGGCGGCGCCCACTGATGTCACCGGTGTCGCCGGAGGCGATCCGTGCCGCACCGAAAGCGTTGCTTCACGACCATCTCGATGGAGGGCTTCGAGTTGCGACGGTGATCGAGTTAGCCGACAAGATCGGTTGGGCGCTGCCAAGCACCGACGAGTCGGAACTACAGCGATGGTTCACCGCCGGCGCGGCGTCACTCGACTTGTTGGCCTACCTCGCAACGTTCGAACACACCCTGGCGGTCATGCAGTCCGCCGAGAACATCGAACGCATTGCCCGCGAAGCAGTTCACGATCTCGTTGCTGACGGGGTCGTCTACGCCGAAATCAGGTATGCGCCCGAGTTGCACCAGTTACCGGCCGAAGCCTCGATCGAGGCGATCTGTTCAGGCTTCCGTGCTGCGGAGGCAACTGCTGCGGCCGCCGGAGCCCCGATCACGGTCAACCTCATCGTGTGCGCGATGCGGACCGAACAACGATCCGATGAGATCGTTCGCGTGGTCGACCGGGTCCGCAGGGCAGAACCCAAGGTCGTCGCCTTCGACCTTGCCGGTGCTGAGACCGGCTGGCCACCGTCGATGCATGCCGAGGCGCTCCGATACGCCCGAGAGAACCACCTCAACATCACCATCCACGCGAGCGAGCCACCGGACCTCGAGCTCATCTCGGATGCGCTCGCCCACGGTGCGCACCGAATCGGCCACGGTGTTCGGCTTCAGGCCGACATGACGATCGAGAATGGTGAGGTGACCGCCATGGGCACACTGGCGCGCTACGTCCTCGATCGCGGTGTCCACCTCGAGATGGCTCCGACCTGCCACGTCCATGTCGGAGCAGTGCCGAATCTTGAATCGCACCCGATCGGGCCGATGGTGCGCGCTGGATTCAACGTCGGGGTGAACACCGACAACCGCCTCATGAGTGACGTCATGCCTTCGAGCGAGCTCTGGGATCTCCACCAAGCCCAGAACCTGACCTGGGGTGAGATCGAACAGCTGGTGGTCAACGCCGTCTCGTCGTCGTTCGCCCCCGTCGAGGAGCGCCGCCGGATCATCGACACCGTGGTTCGACCCGCGTATTCAGATCTCTCACTCGACTGAGCGACGCTCACGCGCTGGGCGGGCCTACGATCGGGCCATGGCACAGGTGCTGAGAGACGAACAGATCGAGGCCTTCCACCGGGACGGATTCGCCGTCGTGCACGACATGGTGGGCCCCGAATCGCGTCGACGGCTGATGGAACGGGCGGTCGAGCTCGTCGAGCAATGGCAGCCGACTGGCGAGCAGACCGTCTTCACCACCGAGGAACAGGAACGGACCTCGAATCGCGAGTTCCTGTCATCAGGATCGAGCATCTGGTGCTTCTTCGAATCAGAAGCATTCGATGAGCGCGGCGAACTACGTCAGCCGAAGCACCTCAGCATCAACAAGATCGGTCATGCCCAACACGATCTCGACCCGATCTTCTCCCAGTTCTCCTATACCGATGACCTCGCTGGTGTGGCCGCCGACATCGGCATGGCCGATGCGCTTGCACTTCAGAGCATGTACATCTTCAAGCAGCCGGGAATCGGCGGTGAGGTGGGGTGCCATCAAGACAGCACGTTCCTATACACCGACCCCCTGACCGTCACCGGGTTCTGGTTCGCGCTGGAAGACGCCACTCTCGACAACGGGTGCCTGTGGGCTGCACCGGGAGCACATAGAGATCCCCTCCGCAAGGTGTTCCGACGACTCGGTGACGATGACGCAGGAACCGAATTCGAAGTGCTCGACCCGAGTCCGCTGCCAGAGGCGCCAGCCGACCTCGTACCGCTCGAGGTCCCCGCTGGAACCATGGTGCTCCTCGATGGTCGTCTTCCCCACTGGAGCGATGTCAATCGATCCGAGAAGAGCAGGCACGCCTACACGCTGCACTGCATCTCGGAGTCGGCGGAGTACCCATCGTGGAACTGGCTTCAGCGCCCTGCCGACATGCCATTGCGACGTCTCGACCGCTGCGACCGGGCATGAGCAACGTCGATCGCGGCGTCGCGCGGCGGGCCCCGAAGGCTCTCCTTCACGATCACCTCGACGGGGGCCTTCGCCCTCGGTCTGTTGTCGAACTCGCTGCCGAATTCGGCTACTCCGGCTTGCCCTCCCACGACGTTGACGAGTTGGCGGTGTGGTTCAACCGTGGCGCCAAGCGCAACGACCTGGTCCTCTACCTCGAGACCTTCGCTCACACCGTCGGCGTGATGCAGCATCGTGATGCCCTCGAACGAGTTGCGTACGAATGCGCACAGGACCTCGCCGGTGACGGGGTGGTGTACGCCGAGGTGCGGTTTGCGCCCGAATTGCACATGGAAGCGGGGCTCACCCTCGACGAAGTGGTCGAGGCGGTGCACACCGGGCTCACCCGCGGCGCACAGGAATCGGGAACGACGATGAGGTTGATCCTGTCGGCGATGCGAACGGCAGCGCACAGCCGTCAGATCGCCGAACTCGCCGTTCGGTGGCGTGACGCCGGCGTCGTCGGGTTCGACATCGCCGGCGCTGAAGCGGGTCACCCCCCGTCGCGGCATCTCGACGCCTTTCAATACGTGCAACGAGAGAATTTCCACTCCACGATTCATGCCGGCGAGGCCTTCGGTCTGCCGAGCATCTGGGAAGCACTCCAATACTGCGGTGCCGCCCGGCTCGGCCACGGCGTCCGAATCGTCGATGACATCGCCGGAGAGCCAGACCAAGAAGAACTCGGACGACTTGCCCAGTACGTGCGAGACCGCCGCGTGCCGCTCGAACTCTGCCCCACGTCGAACGTGAACACCGGCGTGTGCGCATCGATCGATCAGCATCCGATCGGCATGCTTCGACGGCTTCGCTTCCGTGTCACGGTGAACACCGACAACCGACTGATGTCGAATACGACGATGAGCAACGAGTTCGTCCAACTGTCCGACGCGTTCGGGTGGGGACTCGACGACATGGAGTGGCTCACCATCAATGCTATGAAGAGCGCCTTCATCGGGTTTCCGGATCGGCTGCGGATCATCAATGAGATCATCAAACCGGGGTACGCACAATTGCGACGTGAATCGGTTGAAGGAGTCAGACCATGAGCGTCGATGTCACCATCGTCGACCACCCGATCGCACATGACTCCCTTTCGCTGATCCGCGATGCGTCCACCCCCACCGACATCTTCCGCCACCAGGTCGACCGAGTCGGTCTCGTGCTGATGGCTGAGGCGACCCGCCATCTGCCAACAGAAGCGACGAAGGTGCGCACACCACTGGCCGACGCACCCGCTCGACGCCTTGAAGGCGTTCCGGTGTTGGTTCCCATCCTCAGGGCGGGCCTCGGACTTGTCGGAGCAGCCCAGCAGTTGCTGCCCGGAGCCGACGTCGGATTCGTCGGCGTGGCTCGGGACGAGACCACCCACACTCCGGTCGCCTACGTCGACAAACTGGCCGACGACCTATCGGGGCGCCCGGTGATCGTCCTCGATCCGATGCTCGCCACCGGCGGTTCACTCATGTACGTGATCGACCTGCTCCGGTCGCACGGCAGTGACCTTCCACTGACTGTCGTGTGCCTGCTCGCCGCTCCCGAGGGGATCGAGCGCATCGACCGGGAAGCCGACGTCGATGTCCGAATCGTCACCGCTGCCGTCGACGACCACCTCAACGATCAGGCCTTCATCGTGCCGGGGCTCGGTGATGCTGGTGACCGTCTCTTCGGCCGGCCGGGCTGACGGAGATCATCCGACGAGCAGCGACGCCATCGCGTCGACGGCTGCGGTCGGATCGACACCGGATCCCTCGCCGTAGATCTTCACCTTCGGCTCGGTTCCACTCGGGCGAACTTGGATGCGAATCCCACCAGCGAGCACGAAGCGGAGGAGTCCGGCCTCTGGGTAATCCGAAGTCGTGAGCACGGGGTGCTCATCGATTGAGGTGGGTGGTGCTGTGCGCAGGCGATCAACGGCGAGGATGCCCTCAGAAGGTGGCATCGCAACCGAGCGCTCGACGATGTTGTGTCGACCATGGAGCGCGGCCAGGTCGTCGAGACGTTCGGCGAGGCTTGATCCCGAAGCAATGGCCCACGCGGCCACCTCCGCAAGAAGCACGGCAGCGGTGATGCCGTCCTTGTCTCGTGGACGATCGCAGACCAAATAACCCAAGGCCTGCTCGTACCCGAACACGAAGCGCAACTCAGGGTGCTCGGCGATCGCGCGTGCGATCCACTTGAACCCGGTGTATGTCTCCACGGCATGCACCCCATGGGAAGCGGCGATCGAGGCGAGCATCGACGACGACACGAGGGTAGTGACGACCAGCCGATCGTCACCGCTTCCGTTGTCGAGGATGTGATCAGCGAGCAGCCATCCGATCTCATCACCACCGAGTCGCCTCCACCCGTCAGCCGTTGGAATCGCTGCACCGAGACGGTCGGCATCGGGGTCGTTCGCCAGTGCCAACACCGCGCCGGTGCGCTCAGCGAGGGCGATGACCTCATCCATCGCACCGGGTTCCTCGGGGTTGGGAAACGACACTGTCGGAAACGAGCCATCGGGCTGATGCTGAGTTTCCACGACCGACGGGTGCCCGAGACCGGCAGCGGCAAAAGCATCAACGAGCAGCGAGCCGCCGACCCCATGAAGCGCCGTGTAGGCCACGCTGATCGGCGGGACGTCCGGACGCAAACGAACATCTGGAACCGCCGCCAGATAGGCCTCTCGCAATGATCCATCGAGATGTTCGATCAAGGGGTCGGCATCATCGGCCAGCGGGACCGTCAACGGGTCGATCGATGCAATCGCATCAGCGATCTCCGAGTCGATCGGACTGACGATCTGCGCACCCGAGTCGAGATAGACCTTGTAGCCGTTATCAGCGGGAGGATTGTGGCTCGCCGTCACCATCACGCCCGCGCCGGCACCCACGCCGGTGATCGACCATGCGAGCAGCGGTGTCGGCACCACCTCATCGAAGATCATGGCCCTGATGCCACGGGCAGCGAGAACACGAGCTGTGTCGAGGGCGAAGACATCGGACTTACGGCGAGCGTCGTAGCCGATGACGACGCCACGAGTTGCCGCATCAGGCTCAGTGCGCAGGAGATGTTCGGCGAGGCCAGCCGCGGCTTGACGAACGACGAGTCGATTCATCCGCATGGGACCGGCTCCGACCGCCGCTCGCAGACCGGCGGTGCCGAACTGCAGCCTTTCGGCGAATCGGGACTCGAGTTCGATGTGATCGTCCTCGATGAGCGCACTCAGTTCGGCTGCAATGTCATCGTCGGGTTCGGCGGCGAGCCAGGCTCGAGCCGCCGACAACAGATCGTTGGACGTCACCGCAACAGCGTACGCAGCTCGACCAACGGTCGAGGACCGACGTGAGAGATGACCTCGCCGGCGGCAATTGCTCCGAGCCGGGCGCACTCAACGAGGTCGTGGCCTTTGGTGTAACCGAACAAGAAGCCGGCAGCAAACAAGTCACCGGCCCCGGTTGTGTCGACGACCTTGGGCACCGGCCGGGCCTCGACTTCGATGATTTCATCCGGGGTGATCACCAATGACCCACGGGCGCCCATCGTCACCGCTGCCATCGGACAGTCCCGCCGAACCTCGGTCACCGCGTCTGCGAATGTGTCGGTCTGATAGAGCGAGACCAGTTCCTCGGCATTGCCGAACAGAAGATCGACACGGTCGGTGATCAATGACCTGAAGTCATCCCGATGGCGATCGACACAGAACGAGTCGGACAATGTGAGCGATACAAGACGACCCGCCTCATGGGAGATGGCGGCTGCTGTACGGAACGCCTCCTTGGCGTCGTCACGGTCATAGAGGTAGCCCTCCATGTAGAGCACCTGCCCGGCCGCCACCACGGACGGGTCGAGATCCTTCGGTGTCAGCAGGCTCGACGCTCCGAGGTAGGTGTTCATCGTGCGTTCGGCGTCGGGGGTCACGACGATCACGCACCTGCCCGTCGGCACGCCGTCAGCATGCGCCCCGGGGGCAAAGTGCACACCGACGGCGCGCAGGTCGTGGCCGAATGCGCCGCCGAGATCGTCGTCGCTGACTTTCCCGATGTAGGCAGCCCGGCCGCCGAGGCTGGCGACGCCGCAGACCGTGTTGGCAGCCGACCCACCACTCATCTCGACGGCGTGACCGACAGACCGGTACAGATGAACCGCCCGATCGGTGTCGACGAGTGTCATCGACCCCTTCACCAGTTCGTGGGTGTCTAGGAACGCGTCATCAGCGTGAGCGATCACGTCGACGAGAGCGTTGCCGATGCCCACGACGTCAAAGCGCGCATCGCTGGGACCACCGGGACTCGTCACTCTTACGACGCTAGTTCCCGGGGCTCGGACCAGATGAGACCGCTACCCTCCGAACTTGTGAGCACCGCCGCCGCCGATCCCCATCGTCTCCCCCGCCACGCACAACCACGTCGCTACGAGGTCACTCTGACCCCTGATCTCGAGACGGCGCGGTTCGATGGCTCTGTCCGCGTGCAGTTCGAGGTCACCGAACCAGGCCATCGCGCGCTCACCCTCAACGCAGCCGAACTCGAGATTTCCGCAGTTGAGGTTGATGGAATCTCCGCCACCTTCCACCTCGATGACAACCTCGAGCGACTCCTGATCGACGCGGAGCATGCACTCGTCGTCGGTGGCCATGAATTGACGATCGCCTTCACCGGGACGATCAATGACAAACTCCGCGGCTTCTACCGATCGACCTACGTGGACGACAGCGGTGAACAGAGGGTCATCGCCACAACACAGATGCAGTCCACGGACTGCCGACGAGCATTCCCCTGCTGGGATGAACCCGACTTCAAAGCGACGTTCGCCATCACCCTCGTGGTTGCTGATGACCTCCTTGCGGTGTCGAACTCTCCTGAGGTGAGCCGGGCACCGGCCGGCGACGGACAGGTGGCGATCACCTTCGGTGACACCATGGCGATGAGCACCTACCTCGTTGCCTTCGTCGTGGGACCGCTGGAAACAACCGACTGGATCGATGTGGACGGTATCCCGCTCCGTATCGTGCATGTGCCCGGCAAGGAGCACCTCACCGACTTCGGCCTCGACGTTGGCGCGTTCTGCCTTCGATGGTTCCAGGAGTACTACGGCATCCCATACCCGGCTGACAAAGTCGAGTTGCTGGCGCTTCCGGACTTCGCAGCCGGCGCCATGGAGAATCTCGGTTGCATCACCTTCCGGGAGAACCTGCTCCTCGTCGATCCAGCGAAGGCCACGCAACCCGAGCGTCAGTTGGTTGCTGACGTCGTCGCCCACGAACTCGCCCACATGTGGTTCGGAGACCTCGTGACCATGCGTTGGTGGAACGGCATCTGGCTCAATGAGGCCTTCGCTACGTTCATGGAGATCGCCGCTTGCGACGCATTCCGGCCCGAGTGGGGCCGCTGGCTGACATTCGGGCTTGAGCGAACCGCCGCCTTCGAGACCGACTCGTTGTCAAGTACCCGTCCTGTCGAGTTCGAGGTGCGCTCACCCCAGGATGCCGAAGGAATGTTCGACGTGCTCACGTACCAGAAGGGTGGGGCCCTCCTCCGCATGCTTGAACAGCATCTCGGCGCTGAAGCGTTCCGCTCTGGTGTCTCCCACTACCTGCGTCGACACGCTCTGGGGAACACCGAGACCTCCGATCTCTGGGATGCAATCGAGGAGGTGACAGGCGAACCGGTCCGCCGGATCATGGATTCGTGGATCTGGCAACCGGGTTACCCACTCGTCGACGCTGACATCGATGCGTCGGGCCGACTCGTGTTGCGCCAGAGCCGGTTCTCTTTCGAGCCTGACAGCTCAGACGACACCATCTGGATGATCCCGCTTGCCATCCGAACCGATTCGGGGACCCAGCGAGTGCTGATGTCTGAACTCGAACTGGCGGTCGATGTGGATGGGAATGGCCCGGTGGTCGTCAACGCCGGCGGAGATGGCTTCGTCCGGGTGGCCTACGGCCCGGCGCTCATCGGACGACTCGCTCAATCGATCGGCCGACTGAGTGTGCTCGAGCGTTACTGCCTCGTCGACGACGCTCTTGCGGCGGTCCATGCGGGCCGCATGGACGCAGCCGACTTGCTCGACCTACTCGATGGCTTCGACGACGAGACCAGCCTGCCGGTGTGGCAGTCGATTGCGGCAGCGCTACGGACTGTGCGCCGCTGGGCCCCTGATGCTGCCGCGCTCGATGTCGTTGCCGAGCGGGCGAGGGGTCTCATCGGACCGGCGCTGGAGCGACTGGGCGATCCGGCTCCGGGCGAACCAGAACTCGACGGCACCCTTCGAGGATTGTTGCTGCGCACCATGGCGCTCGTCGGCCGCGATCAGGGCGCGATCGCACGGTGCGCGGAGGCGATCGAGTCACATCGAGCGGGTGCCAACGTCGATGCCGAGCTGCTGGCTGCTGCCACGACGGTGGTGGCGGCCACCGGCGACGACGCCGAATACGAGCGACTGCTGGAGGGGTACCGACAAGGTGTCACACCTCAGGAACAACTGCGGAATCTCTACGCGCTCGCCGAATTCGACGACGAGGCGCTGGTTCTGCGCACGTGCGAGCTGGCGATGTCCGACGAGGTGAAGACGCAGAATGCGCCGTTCCTGTTGCGCTCGTGTATCGCTAATCCCAGCCACGGGCCCGCAGCATGGGCCTTCGTCGCCCGGCGCTGGTCAGAGGCAAACTCGCGGTTCCCGACGAACACCATCGTGCGTATGGTCGACTCGGTGAAGTTGCTGACGGGTGAGGCCGAGGTTCACTCGGTGCAGTCGTTCTTCGCTGAGCATCCGATCCCCCAGGCCGAGGCGACGCTGCGTCAGGTGCTCGAACGTCAGCGGGTTAACGCTCGCTGCGCTGACATCCAGCAGAAGGTGCTCGGTTCACTGACCGAGGGCTGAGGCACCACCGAGGTCGTTCACCACGCCGTCGGCCACGAGCGCCGCTATGCGAGCATCGTCATAGCCGAGTTCGGCGAGCACCTCGGCGGTGTGCTCACCGACGTCAGGCGCCACCCGACGGACGGTCCAGGGAGTCCCTCCAAAATCGATGGGTGAGGCCACCATCGGGCGAGTCGTATCGCCGTCTCGCTCGGGCACGTCGACGAGCGCCCCGGATGGCGCGAACTGGGGATCAACGATCACTTCCTCGATGGTGTTGACCGGCGCCCAGAACACGTCGGGTTCCTGGGCGAAGCGTTCGCTCACCTCGGCGAGGTCGAACATGGCGAACTCGGCGTCGAGCACGGCGATGAGTTCGGCCCGGTTCTTGAAACGGGCCCGTTCAGTCGAGAAGCGGTCGTCGGTGATCCACTCCGGATGCCCGAGGGCGCGGGCCAGCGGTGGGAAGTGCCGATCGCTGGCAATCCCCACCAGCCACAGCACCCGGCCATCACGAGTGGTGTAGTTGTTCGCCATCGGGTTGGGGGCCACGCTGCGGTCGACTCGCGGTGCTACCCGCCCCCAGTCGAGAGCGATGTTCAGGTCGAAGCCGAGCATGTAGACGCCCTGACGCAGCAGCGAGGTGCTGACGAGCTGCCCTTCGCCGGTTCGCTCGCGGTGCAGCAGCGCCGCAGCGACACCGCCCGCAAGGGTCATGCCGGTGGCATGGTCACCCATGCCACCACGCTGCACGGGCACCTGGCCATCGGGGGTGCGCAGCGAGTCCGCTATGCCCGTGCGCGACCAGAACGCGGCGAGGTCGTAGGCGGCGCGGTCGGCGTCGGGGCCATCGGTGCCGTATCCGGTGATGTGCCCGTAGACGAGCGCTGGATGCCTGGCCAACAGCGTCTCAGCATCCAGCCCTGCCCGGCGCAGAGCGGCTGAACGCAGGTTGGTGATGAACACGTCGGCATCGGCGATGAGATCGGCCATGACCGCCCCACCAGCCTCGCTGCGAATGTCGACCGCGATGCCGCGCTTGCCCCGATTGTCGAGTTCGAATACCGGATTCGTTTCGGGTTCGCCTCCGAAGATGTACTTGAACGATCTATTGGGGTCACCCTCCAATGGTTCGACTTTGATCACATCAGCGCCCCAGTCGGCCAGCACCAGCGCTGCCGCGGGACCTGCGATCCACACAGCCAGTTCGACAACCTTGAATCCGCTCAGCGGTCCACTTCGCCCATGCCCCATGGCAGGCACGGTACTCAGGGCCGCTCACTCGATCGGGGTCGGCCGGTGAGCAGACGATGCGTCTACGGTGACGTCATGAATCCTCTTCCGCAGTCGTCGGTGCGGGGCTATCGCCACCTTGTTGCCGCCGCTGATCACCTTGCCGCTAGAGCCGGCGACCAAATCTTTGCCCGAGGCGGGAACGCCGTCGATGCGGCGATTGCCACTAATGCGGCAATCGCCGTCACGGGCCCGCACCTGTGCGGGATGGGAGGTGACCTCTTTGCGTTGATTTCCACCCCGGACGGTGTCGTCGCCCTCAACAGCTCTGGAAGAGCCGGGTCGGGTGCCGACCCCTCAGTGCTGCGCTCTGCTGGGCACACGGTGATGCCTCTGCGTCACGACATCAACACGGTGACGGTCCCTGGATGCGTCGATGGGTGGGTCGCGCTTCATGAACGATTCGGTTCAATGCCCCTCGCCGATCTTCTCGCCCCAGCGATAGACCTCGCCGAGCAGGGATTCCCAACAAGCCCGCTTCTTATCGGTGCTCTGACCCCAACAGATCGGGCCGGGCTCTCAAATCTCGCCGAGCTTGCCTCGCAGGCGACTCACGTGGGGGCTCGGGTGCGTCGCCCAGGTGTTGCCAGGGCCATGCGGTCCATCATCGATGGTGGCCGCAACGCCTTCTACCTCGGCGAATTCGGCGATGGTCTGCTCGGTCTCGGCGACGGTCTGTTCACCACCTCGGACCTGACACGATCGAACGCCGACTGGGTTGCACCGCTCACAAGCGCTGCGTTTGGGGTGGACCTGCACACGATCCCGCCGAATTCGCAGGGATATCTGACCTTGGCCGGAGCGATCATCGCCGACGATCTTGATCTCGGCGATCCGGGTTCCGAGCGTTGGGCACACCTCCTTATCGAATCCGCTCGCGTTGCCGGACACGATCGGCCAGCGGTGCTCCACGAACACGCCGATGGCGACGCACTGCTCGACATGGTTCGGTCGAGGCGGGGCACACTCAGCCTCGACCGTGCCGGTTCAGGCACCGCACCCGGTGGCGCCGGCGACACGACATATCTCTGCACCGCCGAGGCTGGCGGAATGGCCGTATCGCTCATCCAATCGAACGCGTCTGGCTTTGGGTCATGGCTCGTCGAGCCGTCGACACAGATCAATCTTCACAACCGTGGGCTCGGCTTCTCGCTCCAGGCCGGCCATCCGGCGGAGTTCGGTCCCGGACGGCGACCTCCACACACCCTCTCGCCGGCCATGGCGACTCGCGGCAATGAACTCGTGTCGGTGTTCGGCACCATGGGTGGTGACGCTCAGCCACAGATCCTGTTGCAGATTGCTGCTCGTCTGTTCGCTCACGGTCAGTCGCCGGCAGCTGCGGTCAATGCTCCGCGTTGGGCTCTGGCCGGCCCACGAACAGGGTTCGACACATGGGATGACCTCACCACCCAGTCGGTTGACGTCGAGGGCCACGCCCCCGAGGATTGGCTGAGTGGTCTGGCCGCTCGGGGACACCGGGTCAATCGTCTCGATGCGTGGGACTCGACGTTCGGTCACGCCCAGGCGATCGTGCGCGAGGCCGAGGGTCTCGTCGGTGCCGCGGACCCCCGGACGAGGGTCGGCGCCGTCATCGGCCGATGACCGGCATCGAGGAGCACCTCCCCGACGGCCAGCAGCAGCAATAGCAGTACTGGGACGCAGATCCCGTGGCAGGCAGCACCGCGGCAGTCATGATGCCTTCTGACTGACGTTTCGAGCTCGAGGTCGGAGATCGTCGACATCATCCAGAGGGACGGCGACGAGTGGAGCTGAGGGGAATCGAACCCCTGGCCTCGACAGTGCGATTGTCGCGCTCTACCAACTGAGCTACAGCCCCGACGGTCGGCGAGTGTATCGCCGAGTCAGATCAGCGACGCAGCCAGTCGTCGCCGGCTCGAGCACTCCATGGCGACGACGACCGCTGGCGGATCGTCACCAAGAGGTAGAGATAGCCACACAGCGCAAGGAACGAAAAAGAGAAGAGATAGAGCATCGCTGCTTCTTTGGTGGTCGCCGCCAAAAACAGCAGGCTGGCCGTTGTGAGCACCAGACCGAAGAGCACATTGGTGCGGCGCCGACGCATAACTTCGGCGGGCGACATCGCGCTCAGGCCCTGGTCGTCATCGAGACCATGCACGCGACGTTGACGCTGTCCAGCCTGCGATTGCTGGGCCCCGACCCGATGTGACGAAGCCAACGGCCGGCCAACCGTACGCATCGAACCCGCAGCACGCGGCGGCACCGTGCCCTGCAGGCGTGACAACTGTCGATGGAAATCAGTCACCGATGAGTTCGGACGGTTCTCGAAACGGGAACGCATCAGCGGCGGCAACAGCACGGCGGCCCAGGCAGCGGCAAGGATCAGAAGGACGAGTTCACCCATGGTTCATCACACGTTCGTGGGCCAGCGATGACCCGTTCTTTACGATTCTACGACGATTGTGACAGAAGCGGCAACATCTCCTGCGACTCACATGACAACGGTCACACCTGCCGGCGATAGGTGCCCGAACGGCCGCCGGTCTTCTCCCACAGCGTGAGGTCCTCAATCAGCATCGCCCGATCGGCTGACTTGCACATGTCATAGATCGTCAGCGCCGCAACCGAACACGCATGTAGCGCCTCCATCTCGACGCCGGTGCGCTCGATCGTCTCCACCACCGCCTCGACCACGATGTGGTCGACACCGATATCGAACGACACCGCCACCGACCCGATCATCAACGGGTGACACAGCGGGATCATCTCCGACGTTCGCTTCGCGGCCTGGATGCCGGCTACACGGGCCACGGCGAGCACATCGCCTTTGGCAACTGCGCCACTCGCAATGGCTGCCGAGGTCTCCGGTGTCATCGTCACGCGGCAGCGCGCCACGGCCCGGCGATGGGTGGGTTCCTTCGGTGTCACGTCGACCATGCGGGCCCGGCCCTGCGGGTCGAGATGGCTGAAGGTCGGTTCGTCCATGAATCGGAGCGTATCCCCGTGACCTCAGCCGCCGATCTGGCTCATCGTTCGAGCAGGGCGAGTGAACGTCACCTGATTGATCTGATGCCCAGCCCACTTTTGCCCGACAGCAGCTTCGATCCGCTTGGCTACCGCGTCGTCGTCGGCTCCCGAGCGCAGCAAATCGCGCAGGTCTGATTCCTCGGTCGCGAACAGACATGTCCGGAACTGACCCTCGGCTGTGAGACGCACACGGTCGCAGTCACCGCAGAACGGCTTGGTCACCGTAGGGATCACGCCGACAGTGCCTGCTCCGTCGAGGTAGCGCCAGCGATCAGCGGGCGCCGCCCCTCTAGCAGGAACCTGCTCGAGCGGGAAGACCTCAGCGATCTTCGCAACGATCTCGTCCTGTCCAACGACCTTGTCGTTGACCCAATGCCCCTCAGCGTCGAGTGGCATGAATTCGATGAATCGAACCTCGATACCGCGTTCACGCCCGAACGTCGCCATCGCCACGATCTCGTCATCATTGACCCCGCGTTCGACGACGGTGTTGACCTTCACCGGGTCAAAGCCCGCCTCCACCGCAGCATCGATTCCAGCCAGCACATTGTGCAACTCGTCCCGCCGCGTCATCGCCTCGAATCGCTCCGGGTCCAGGGTGTCGAGGCTGATGTTGATCCGGTTCAGGCCTGCCGAACGGAGATCGTGAGCGATGTTGCGCAAGGTCGCACCGTTCGTTGTCATCGCCAAGTCGATGCCGAGCGCCGACAATTTTGCGATGAGGGTCGTCAGGTGCGCTCGAACCGTCGGTTCGCCACCGGTGAGGCGAATCCCGTCCACCCCGTAGCGCTCGACGAAGATTCGAGCGATGCGCTCGATCTCTTCGAACGTGAGCACCTCACCTCGGGGCAACCACTCCATACCTTCAGCTGGCATGCAGTAGGTGCAGCGGAAATTGCAGCGATCGGTCACCGAGATACGAAGGTCTCGGATCACCCTGCCGAACGGGTCGACGAGGTCTGCTGCTCCCCCGGCCATCACGTCAGGATAGAAGCAGCAGCGCTGCCACGTCAGCCCCGGCGGGCACACCATCGCCATCGGGAACGACGGCAATTGCATTGGCGGTGGAGGTCGCGGCGAGTTGATGGCTGCCCTGAGCCCGAACCGGCGCGACATGGCACCGTCCGTCATCGCCGAAGAAGGCAGTGACCCTCATCAGGTGAATCTTGCCATCGGGGCGGCG
>JAQCGT010000028.1 GCA_027730505.1 Actinomycetota bacterium
GCAAGGATTGCCGCCAACCACGGACCCAGGCCCCAGTTGTAGAACTGGAAGGCAATGAATGCCGAGAACATTGCCATCTCGCCCTGTGCCAGGTTCTTCAACCCGGTCGAGGCATAGATGATCACGATCGCAAGGGCGACGAGGGCGTAGATAGAGCCGATCTCGATGCCGGCGATGACGAGCTGGAAGAACTTGGTCATGTCGGTCTCCTGTCAGTATCCGAGGTAGGCCTTGCGGACGACGTCATCGTTCTTCACCTGCTCGGCGGAGCCGCTGGCGACGATGGTGCCGGTCTCGAGGACGAAAGCGCTATCGGCAATGCCGAGGGCGAGGTTTGCGTTCTGCTCCACGACAAGCATCGTCGTGTTGAACTCCTTGTTGATCTGCTCGAGGGTCTCGAACACGCTGCGAATGATCAGCGGAGCGAGACCAAGCGACGGCTCATCGAGCAGGAGCACACGTGGCGAGAGCATCAGCGCACGCGCAATGGCAAGCATCTGCTGCTCACCGCCGGACAGGCTGCCCGCCGCCTGCTTGCGGCGCTCGGCCAACCTGGGGAACAAGTCAAACATCTTGGCCCTATCGGCCTCGACACCAGCCTTGTCGCTGCGGATGTAGGCCCCGAGGTCGAGGTTCTCATCCACTGAGAACTGGGCGACGGTTCCACGACCTTGTGGAACGTGGGCGATGCGCCTGCGGACGATCTCGTCGGTCTTCTTTCCGACGAGTTCCTCGCCGTCCAAGACAATCGATCCGCTGGTCTTGATCATGCCGGTGAGCGCGCGTAGCGTCGTCGTCTTCCCAGCGCCGTTGGCGCCGAGAACGACGGCCACTTGCCCCTCATCAACCGACAGGTCAATGCCATGGAGAACCTGGACGGCGCCGTATCCGGCGACGAGGCCCTTAACTTCGAGAAGACTCATGATGCCTGCACCCCCAGGTATGCCTCGATGACCGCCGGGTCCTGTTGCACCTCGGACGGGGTGCCCTCTGCGATCTTGCGACCGAAGTCGAGGGCCACCACCTTGTCTGAGATCCCCATGACCATCGCCATGTGGTGCTCGACGAGCAAGACGGTCAGCTTGTAGTCGTCCCGGATTTTCTTGATCGTCTCACCGAGTTCGTCAACCTCGGCATGGGTCAGACCACTGGCCGGCTCGTCAAGCATGAGCAGCGTCGAATCGGCGGCGATGGCCCGTGCGAGTTCGATCCGCTTGAGAGTCCCGTAGGGCAACCCGACTGCGGGGTGGTTGGCCACCTCGGCGAGGTTGAGATCGTTGAGGATCTCGATCGCGCGTTCGCGGGTCTCGCGTTCCTCGCGACGCGCCGCCGGGGTGCGGAACATCGCGGCGAGGAACTCAGTCTTCGTCTGATGATGAGCGCCGATCATCACGTTCTCGAGCACCGTCCGTGACGGGAAGAGCCCAAGGTTCTGGAAGGTACGAGCGATCCCGATCGAGGCGATCTTGTGCGGCGGTAGGGCCAGCACGTCATGCTCACCGAATCGCACGGATCCCGAGTCGCATGTGTAGAGCCGGCTGACCACGTTGAACAACGTCGTCTTTCCGGCTCCGTTCGGACCGATCAGGCCGCAGATCTGTCCTTCGTCAATCGTGAACGACGCGCCGTCAAGCGCTGTCACACCACCGAAGCGAACAACCACGTCCTGCACATCGAGCAGGGCCATCTGGTACTCCTTCCCCCTGGAGAGTTGAACCGATAGACGACGCTTCACTGCGCCGGCTGTGATCTTAGACACATCGGAGCGTGATGCAGGAAATCCGTGTCGTGGATTTCAGTTGACGTGGCGCTCGCGCTCGCCCCAGTACTGCGCTCGCAACACCTTCTTGTCGGGCTTGCCGACTGCCGTGAGCGGAAGGGCATCGAGAAACTCGACAGACTTGGGCGAGTAGATCGCGCCCTTGCGGTCGCGCACAAGCGCTATGAGCTCATCGCTGTCCACCGACGCGCCGGGACGCAGCACGACTAATGCCGTGACGGCCTCTCCCCACTTGTCGTCTGGCACGCCGATCACCGCCGCCATCGACACCGACGGATGGGAGGTGAGGACGTCCTCGATCTCGCGGGGGAACACGTTGAATCCTCCGGACACCACCATGTCCTTCTTTCGGTCGACGAGCGTGAGGTATCCGTCGTCGGACCACACACCGATGTCGCCGGTTCGGAGCCAACCGTCAACCAATGTCTCAGCGGTGAGCTCTGGCTGCTTCCAATACCCGTCCATGACCGACACGCCCTGCACGCACACCTCGCCGGGTTCGCCTGGTCCGAGTTCGGCACCGTCGTCGCCGATCACCATCACCCGTACGCCGGGCATTGGCTGACCACACGATGAGAGACGTGTCGTGTCGTCGACAAGATGTTCGTTGCGGGCCATCGACGTGGTCAGACCCGCGCACTCGGTCTGACCGTAAAGCTGCGCGAAGACGGGTCCGATCCGCTCGATTCCCTCGACGAGCCGGCTCGGCGACATCGGCGAGGCGCCGTACATGATCGTCTCCAAGCTCGACAGGTCTGCCGACCCGAGGCTGGGGTGGTCGAGCACGGCATAGATCATCGTCGGCACCAGAAGCGAGAGTGTGATGCGATCGCGTGCGACGGTCTCGAGCCATGCGCCGGCATCGAAGCCCCGCATCAGGCTCACCGATCCGCCAGCCAGCAGGGTCGGGACGATCAACATTCCGGCGGCGTGTGAGATCGGCGCAACAGCGAGATATCGCCGATCCTTCGGGAGGTCCCATCCGACCGACACCGAGAACACGGTCTGAGCGACCGAACGTTCCGGAAGCATCGCTGCCTTCGGCACACCGGTCGTCCCACCGGTGTAGAGCAGCCAAGCGAGTTCGTCGGGGCTACGCATTCCATAGGCGAGGGCTGCCGGCTCGACGGCTGCCATCAAGGGTTCGAGGTTCTCGACACCGTCGACGGCACCCGAAGCGCCGAAGGTGAAAACCGCCTCGAGAACGGGACAGGCAGCGAGCAGTTCGGATCCCCTGGTGGCGTACGCCGGATCGACGAACAGGTATCTCAGTTCGGCTTCCTCGACCGAGTAGCGGTGATCCTCAAATGAACCGAGCGGATGCAGGGCCGTGTAGCGACCGCCGGCGAACAGCGGCGCGGTCTGGACGACGAACACCTCAGGCCGATTCGGAGACAACACGCCGACGCCCTGGCCACGATCAAAACCGCGCTGCCGAAGCAAGGTCACCATACGCGAGATGGCGTCCTCGACCTCCGCACAGGTCAGCGATTGACCGTCTTGTCGGAATGCCTCACGCTGAGCGTGTCGCCGCAACGCCGTGAGGGTGAGGTCGCAGAAAGTGACGGGATCCCGAAGTTCAGCCATAGCTGAAACGTAGTCAGGGCAGTCCGGCTGCCATGACCTGAGTGGGGCGGGTGGGTATCGAACCCACGACCGAGGGATTATGAGTCCCCTGCTCTAACCACTGAGCTACCGCCCCGAAATGTCGAACGGGGCCCCAGAGGGCCCCGTCAACTGCTCCGGGAGCAGGGCTCGAACCTGCGACCCGCTGATTAACAGTCAGCTGCTCTGCCAACTGAGCTATCCCGGATTGGCGCCCCTGAGACTATCGCTCCCAATGTGTGCGCACACCGACGTCATCCACCATCGAGGAACTCACGCAGTCGTGAGGCCATCAGTGGTGACCGAAGGCGAGCGAGGGTCTTGGCTTCGATCTGCCTGATCCGCTCTCGGGTCACACCGAGCTCGGCTCCCACTTCTTCAAGCGTTCGTGGACGGTCGAGTCCGAGGCCAAAGCGCAACCTCAGGATGTCACGCTCACGCTCTCCGAGACTCTCGAGCAATTCCGCAACTCGAAGTTCGAGATCAAGCTCCTCGACCTTCCTCGCCGGCCCCGGAACGCTGTCAGCGACGAAGTCACCAAGGTCGGCATCGTCTTCCTCGCCCACAGGCGAATCAAGGGAGAGCGGATCCTGCGACCATCGCAGCAGTTCGGTGACTCGCTCCGGATCCATCTGAAGCCGTGCGCCAAGTTCTTCAGGGGTCGGCTCACGTTCGAGTTCCTGCATCAGATCGCGTCGAACGCGCAGGAGCCGATTGAGGTGCTCGACCATGTGCACCGGTATCCGAATCGTCCGGGCCTGATCAGCAAGACAGCGGGTGATGGCCTGGCGGATCCACCAGGTCGCATACGTCGAGAACTTGAAGCCCTTCGAGTGGTCGAACTTCTCGACCGCTCGCATCAGGCCGAGATTTCCCTCTTGGATGAGGTCGAGAAGTTGGACCCCACGGTTGGTGTATCGCTTGGCGATACTCACCACCAGCCGAAGATTGGCCTGAGTCAACTCGCTCTGAGCGCGCTGGCCCTTGCGCACCGCACGCAGCAAGCGTCGCTGCCCGTCACCGTCGACCGATCCAGAGTCGATGACAGCGGCGGCTTCGATGCCCTCAGCGACGAGCCGCGCCAGACGTCGTTCGTCCTCGACGGTGAGCAGATCCACCTGGCCGATCTCCTGGAGATACAGACGGACCGGATCATCGGACCCTGACTCACCTCTCGCGCCCTGGCGCCGAAGGCGAAGCGAGCGACGACGCAAGAGAACGACCTCGTCTGCGTCGGCGGATCGACCACGAATCAGTCCAGTTGTCGGCGTCGCATCGGACTCGTGGTCGATCGCATCATCGATGTCGAGTCCCATCGACGACAACTCGGCGTGCACCGCCTCGAGAGCATCGCCGGTGAGTTCAACGTCGCGGAGTACGTGCGCGATCTGCTCCGCGTGTACCGACCCTGAGAGCTTCCCCCTACGCAACAGCGCCGACCACTCCCGGGGATCGACCTCGGCGAGTATGGCTGGTGGTTCCAAGCGGCCGCGCCGATCATCAAGCGACATCGCTCTCCCCTCGCCCGTCGATCAACCAGCCGAGCAGCCATGCTGCGGCCTCATCGGCCCGTGCCGGGTCGGCGAGATCCTCGAGCGTCAACCTGGCCGTCGCGTCAGTGGCGATCCGATCTGGGTCAGCGCCCGTCACCCGGCGCCGCAACGCTCTCCGAGTCGCCGCCGCGATGAGGTTCCTCGCTTCGACCACGGGTTCACCATCCACATCGGTCACCGAAGCACTCTCGAGCACGTCGGCCGCGACGGAATCGATGCCGTCGAGCGCTACTGCGAGGTCACCGCCTGCGGCTACGAGAGCTGCGAAAGCCCTGCGATTGGCCTCATCATCGAAGAGTTCCTCGGCGAGCCACGGGGCGATGCTGTCCCAATCGGCGATCAACATGGCGATCGCCGCGAACTCGGCGTTGCGTCGCCCGCCAGCACCACTGGTGCGAGGCCGTACGACTATCGA
This sequence comes from Actinomycetota bacterium, assembly GCA_027730505.1. Taxonomy (GTDB): domain Bacteria; phylum Actinomycetota; class Acidimicrobiia; order Acidimicrobiales; family Ilumatobacteraceae; genus Casp-actino5. Next base: position 5,354 of record JAQCGT010000028.1, read on the forward strand.
CGCGCCTCCTCGGCGCTCAGCAGCAGCGACCAGGTCGCCTATCGGCATGTCGAGCCTCGCCGCGACCTCGCCTGCGTAGAGCTTGCGCACATTGAGATTGGGGTGCTCAGCGATGACGGAAAGCGCTCGTTCAGCCGTTCGTGCCCGCTGCTCGGGTGCGGTGCCACTCGCCTGCTGCAGCACCCTGTCGACCCGGAAGCCGAGAAAGGGCATCGCATTGGCAACCGCCTCCGGGAGCGACGTCGGATCGCTCTGCGCAAGGTCGCCGGGATCTTTGCCACCGCGCAGTCGAGCCACGGAGACCTCGATCTCGTACTTTCGCTCCCATTCGTAGAAACGCTCAGCAGCACCCTGACCGGCCGCATCGGCGTCAAAAGCGAGCACGACTCGATTCGTATAACGCTTCAGCAGACGGACATGGTCCTCAGTGAACGCCGTGCCGCACGTGGCAACCGCCGTCGGCACACCGCTGCGGTGGAATCCGATCACGTCGGTGTAGCCCTCACACACGACAGCGAGGTTGCTGCGCACGATCTCACCCTTGGCCCAGTTGAGACCGTAGAGCGTCTTCGACTTCGTGTAGATCGGTGTTTCGGGTGAGTTCTTGTACTTCGCCGGATCGGTCGACCCGGGAAGGATTCGACCTCCGATGGCCACCGCCTCGCCATTGTCGCTGAGGATCGGGAAGAGCACACGTGCCCGCAATGCATCCTGTACCCGTTCCCTGCGGTTCACGAACGTCAGCCCCACTTCCTTGAGCAGCCCGGTGTCGATACCGCTCCCCCGACTCAACGCGTCCCAATCATCGGGCGCCCAGCCAAGTCGATAGGTCCGTGCCAGTTCACCTGTGATCCCCCGGGATCGCAGATAGTCACGGGCTCCGCGAGCATCCGGCGATGTCAAGAGCCGCTGGTGGTACCACTCGACCGCGGCATCCATCGCCTCAACAAGCCGGGCCCGACGGGCGCGGTCACGTGACTGGCCAGTGGTGGTGTACGTGAGCTGAATGCCAGCCATAGCCGCCAACGTCTCGACCGCACCGACGAAGTCAACGGTCTGGATCTCCTGCACGAACGTGAAGATGTCACCGGAGGCATCGCAGCCGAAGCACTTGTAACGACCGGTCTCCGCACGGACGTTGAATGATGGCGTCTTCTCCCCATGGAAGGGGCACAGCCCAACCCAGTTCCGCCCTTGGCGTCGCAACTGCACATGCTGGCCAACCACATCGACGATGGACACCGTGCTCCTGATGCGCTCGATGTCCTCGTCCGAAATCGCCACGTGACGAATCTAGTTGTGGAGGATGGCCATGCCCGATTGGAATTGTCCCGACCCGGTCTCAGTTGCGCCCGAGGAGCCCTCCGAGAGCCCCACTCGCTCCACCCGACGACGCCCCGCCCCCGACGGCCGCCGAGATCCATCCGAGTAGCTCGTTCGGATTACGGGTCTGGGTCCAGACGCGGCCCGGCCCAGTGAAATCGAACACCAGCCCCTCGCCGCTCTTGAATGTCTGCACCAGCCCTCCGGCGGCCTGCCGGATCTGCATGTTCACCGACTCGTCGTAGGCCACCATGTGTCCGGTATCGACGGTGAAGTGTTGACCAGCCTCGAGTGTCCACACCTCAAGCGCCCCGTAGCAGGCGAACACCACGTGGCCTGAGCCTGAGGTGCGAAGAATGAAGCCGCCCTCGGACCCGAACAGGTTCTTGAAGCCGCCCCATTGGGTGTCGACGGTGACGGTTGCCTCATTGGCCAACCACGATCCCTTGGAGATGAACAGGCCGCTCCCGCCGAGTTCGATCGACGTCACATCACCTGGGAGCCTCGCCGCGACATCGACGAAACCACCCTCAGGCGGCGCCGTGTACGTCGAGATGAAGAAGCTCTCCCCACCGAGCGCTGCCCGCTTCAACGACTTGAGGACCCCGCCCTCGGCCTTTGACTGAAGCGAAACACCTGATGACATCGCCATCATCGCTCCAGACTCCACCCTCACCGATTCCCCACCAGCAAGGCCGAGCCGAGCAACTCCGTAAGCGGGCGTATGGCGAGTGGTGATCTCCATGCAATGAGACTAGTCGTCGTGGCCGGATGGCCGGCCCGGAGGGATGGACCCCGGAGCGGGTACTCACTTCTGCGAGTCGCTGGACCCGACGATGGCTTGCGCTGCCGCCAACCGGGCGATAGGCACACGGAACGGCGAGCAGCTCACGTAGTCGAGACCAATCCGGCTGAACAGCTCGATCGATTCCGGGTCACCGCCGTGTTCACCGCAGACACCAAGTTTGAGTCCTGGCTTTGTCGCACGACCGCGCTCGGCGCCCATGCGGACGAGATCACCCACGCCCGACTGGTCGATGGTGTCGAAGGGATTGCGCTTCAACAGACCTTGCTCGAGGTATGCCGGCATCATGCGGCTCTCAACATCGTCTCGACTGAATCCAAACGTCAACTGCGTCAGGTCATTCGTGCCGAATGAGAAGAAATCAGCGGCTTCGGCGATCTCATCGGCGCGAACGGCTGCCCGAGGCGTCTCGATCATCGTGCCGATGGTGATCTTCGGCTTGCGCTTCATACCCTTGAGCGCCAGATCGATCTCCTCTTGCACCCAACTGCGAGCCAACGCGAGTTCCTCACGGGTGACGGTCAACGGAATCATGATCTCGACGATCGGGTTCTTGCCGGCGTCGCGCAGGCGCGCCGCAGCGTCGAGCAGAGCACGAACCTGCATCGCATAGAGGCCAGGCTTGATCACACCGAGACGAACACCACGCGTTCCGATCATCGGGTTGTGCTCAGCCCACGACTCGGCGGCGGCCAGCAACTGCTGCTCTTTTGCTGAAAGGCCCTTCCGAGCTGCCTTCACCTTGAGTTCTTCAACTGACGGCAAGAACTCGTGCAACGGTGGATCGAGAAGACGGACCGTCACCGGCAGGCCGTCCATCGCGTCGAGGATCTCCTCGAAGTCGGCCTGCTGCGCAATACGAAGCTGCTCGAGCGCCTTCGCCTCTTTCTTCGGCGTGTCAGCAAGGATCATGGCGCGCACGATCGGCAGACGGTCAGGGGCGAGGAACATGTGCTCGGTGCGACACAGCCCAATGCCCTCGGCGCCATTGGCACGGGCAACGGCCGCGTCGGCGCCGGTGTCGGCATTGGCACGTACAGCCATCTTTCCCTTGCGGATCACGTCGGCCCACTGGAGAATTGTTGCGTATTCCGCGGGAGGCTCAGCCGAGGTCAATTCCAACTCACCGAGCATCACATCGCCGGTTGTGCCGTCGAGCGAGATCACCTCGCCCTGTTTGATGACGTTGGCCCCAACGCTGAACTGGCGTCCATCGATGCGGACCGCATCGGCACCGACAACTGCCGGCGTGCCCCAGCCCCGGGCCACCACAGCGGCATGGCTCACCAATCCGCCGCGGGCGGTGAGGATGCCTTGCGCCACCATCATGCCGTGGACGTCCTCTGGGCTCGTCTCGTTGCGAACAAGAATCACCTTTTCGCCGCGTTTGGCAGCGTGTTCGGCATCGTCGGCGGTGAAGTAGACACGCCCAACTGCTGCTCCCGGCGATGCGCCGAGCCCCTTGGCAATGGCGGCCGACTTCTTCTTGAACTGCGGGTGCAGCACCGAATCGAGATGCTCGGCCGTGACGCGCATCACTGCTTCTTCACGCGAGATCTTCCAGATTCGGCCCTTCGTGCCCTTCGTGCCCTTCGTCATGTCGACAGCCATCTTGAGAGCAGCCGCGCCCGTGCGCTTGCCGACACGGGTCTGCAACATCCAGAGGCGGCCCTGTTCGATGGTGAACTCGGTGTCGCACATGTCGGTGTAGTGCTCTTCGAGTCGAACGAAGATCTGCAGCAGCTCCGCGTGGATCTTTGGGAAGTGCCCCTTCATCGCATCAAGGGTCTCAGTATTGCGGATACCCGCCACCACGTCCTCGCCTTGTGCGTTGACCAAGAAATCACCATACGGACGGTTCTCGCCCGTCGCGGCGTTGCGCGTGAAGCCAACTCCGGTACCCGAGTTGCTGTCGCGATTTCCGAACACCATCGTCTGCACGTTCACCGCGGTGCCGAGTTCGTGGCTGATCTTCTCGCGAACGCGGTAGGCGATGGCTCGTGCGCCATTCCACGAACGGAACACGGCTTCGATCGCTCCGTCGAGTTGCTCCCGAGGATCCTGCGGGAATGGCTTCCCGGTGGCGCGGCGAACCGCAGCGATGTAGGTCTTCGACAACTTCTTCAACGTGGCGGCATCGAGGTCCGCATCATTGGAGGTTCCCGCTGCTTCCTTGGCCTTCTCGAGCGGATGCTCGAACACCTCGCCGTCGACACCGAGCACGATCCGTCCGTACATGGCGATGAATCGCCGGTACGAGTCGTAAGCGAACCGCTCATCGCCAGTCACCGTCGCCAGTCCGACAACGCTGGCGTCGTTCAAACCCAAGTTGAGGACGGTGTCCATCATCCCGGGCATCGAGAACTTTGCGCCTGAGCGCACACTCACGAGCAGAGGATCGTTCGGGTCGCCAAGCTTGCGGCCCATCGTCTTTTCGAGCTTGGCGACATGTCGGGTGACCTCTGCATCGAGGCCTTCGGGCCATCCACCGTGCATGTAGGCACGGCATGCATCGGTCGAGACGGTGAAACCTGGAGGCACCGGAAGACCGAGCACGGTCGTCATCTCAGCGAGGTTCGCACCCTTGCCACCGAGGAGGTCCTTGTAGGACATGGGCGGCTTGCGGTGGGCGTGGTCGAATGCGTAGACGTAAGGCACGTCCGCCGAGTCTACGGACCGTTCGGCGAGCCCACGACGAATGACGCTCTGGCGGCTCAGCCGTCGATCGGTGCCTCACGACCGATGGAGGTGCCTCGTTTCACCCGGGCGATTGAGAAGCCGCCAGCACTGCTGGTGATCGTTCCCACGATCTGACCGTCAACGACAACATCTGAGCCAACGGCATGGGCAGCGTCGAGCACAACGAGATGGTGTGGCGCTGACGCACTACGCGAATCCATCCGTTCCACCAGTTCTTGACCCGGGTAGCAGCCTTTGGTGAACGACACTGCGAATCCGAGCACACCAAGTTCAGCCGGAACCGTGGTGCCTGGAATGATCTCGCAGCCATGCCGCGGAAATCCTCGGGCCACTCGATCGGCCTCAATTTCGTGGTCGACATCTTCGACCTGAGACACCACCTCGAGTTCGACGGCGACTCGGAGGAGGAACCGTCGCAGTCGCGCCACCACGGCCTCCCCCGCACCGGGATCACATTCGATCCGAACCACATCACCATGGCGCACGATTCGCAGGAGGGCCACAACCTTGCCGTCCGGTTCGAGCAGGAGGCTCCAACAATGCCCACCATCCGCAAGGGATGCGACGTCCTGCGCGAGTTGAGACTGCAGAAAGCGGAGCGCGTCTGACCCTGTCGCCAACACGACCTCCCGTGGACCGGCGGACAACACCTCGTCCGCCCACCGCGTCAATGGTCCGCTCACGCCGACTCCGATGCTGCCTTAGCGCGGCGCGCTGCCGTCATACGACGTGCCGCCGGAATCGTCGCCAACAGTGCTGCAGCCTTGTTATGGCACTCGAGGTTCTCGTCGTCAGGATCCGAATCAGCCACGATGCCGGCGCCGGCCTGGAGCGATGCCGTCTCACCGTCGGGACGGACGAACATCGTCCGGATACAGATTGCAGTGTCAAGGTTGCCAGACCAGTCGACGTAGCCGACGACACCGGCGTAGGGCCCACGTTTTACCGGTTCCAGCGCATCGATGATCTCCATCGCACGGACCTTTGGTGCACCGCTGACCGTCCCTGCGGGCAAGGTCGCCCGCAGCACATCGATCGGACCGAGGCCCGGCCGAAGCCGCCCCGAGACCTGGGAGGTGAGGTGCATCACATGGCTGTACCGCTCGAGGGTCATGAATTCGTCGGGCCGCACCGAGCCGAACTGAGACACCCGCCCGACGTCGTTTCGAGCGAGATCGACAAGCATGACATGCTCGGCGCGTTCCTTGGGATGCTCGATGAGTTCAGCGGCAAGACGCCGATCGTGATCGTCGTCGATACCACGCTTTCGGGTTCCAGCGATCGGCCGGCTCACCACCTGATCACCCCGAACCTGCACCATCGGTTCAGGTGACGAACCGATGAGCGTGGCCTCGGAGTGACGCAGGAAGTACATGTAGGGACTCGGGTTGACCTGTCGCAGCACCCGATACACGTCGAAAGGATCAGCGCCGAGGTCCAGGTCGAATCGCTGTGCGAGCACCACCTGGAAGATGTCTCCCGCCACGATGTGCTCTTTTGCCGCAGTCACAGCATCGAGATACCTTCCCTGCCCCATCGACGACGACACCATCGGCAATTCGTCATCGCTGTTGGGCGGTTCGACCGGGAGGTAGCCAAGCGGCGCAGCGAGGCGCTGCGCCGCATCGGTAACTGCGTGTTCGGCTCGTCGACGAGCCTCAGCCAACTCAGGATCATCGAGCGGGTGACCGTGCTCATCTCGCGTCATCACCGACTCGATGAGGTAGATCCGTTGTCGCCAGTGGTCGAAGGCAGCGAGGGACCCGATGATGCCCATGACTGCGTCGGGCATGCCGTGGTCGTCAGTGGGGCAATTGGGAAGGTGTTCCACCTCGCGGATCACGTCATAGCCCAGATAGCCCATGATGCCCCCGTGCATCGGCGGCAACCCATCGATTTCGGGGCTCGAATGCGCCTCGAGCAGCGCTTCGAGTGCCGCGAGAATCCCGGCATCGGTCGGCACATCCGCGCCAAGACGCCCGGTGACCTCAAGCACACCGGACCGCGACACCAGCGTCGCCACCGGATCGCGGCCGACGAATGAGAACCGGCTCCAGCGCTCGCCATGCTCAACTGACTCGAGCAAGAAACCCGGGTTGTCCCCGACGAGTTTCAGGTACGCCGAAACCGGCGTCTCGAGATCGGCAAGCACTTCGGTCCACACCGGCACCACGGAGTACTCGCGTGCTTGACGCGCGAACTCTTCGGGCGCTGGATGAATCCTCACGCGTCGTCACCGATCCGGCGGAAGAAGCACGTGCGCTCGCCCGTGTGGCACGCTCCCCGCCCATGCTGATGCACAAGGAACAGCAAGGTGTCACCATCGCAGTCGTAGCGGGCCTCGAGCACATCCTGATGGTCGCCGCTGGTGTCACCTTTTCTCCACAGTTCGGAGCGGCTGCGTGACCAGTAGACCATTCGTCCCTCGGCGAGCGTCATGTCGAGTGACTCACGACTCATCCACGCCAGCATGAGTACTTCCATCGTCGTTGCATCCTGCGCTATCGCCGGGACGAGTCCGTCACCATTGAACGTGATCGAGTTGCGCTCCGCTTCGGTCAGAAGAATTTTGGGGGATGTTCCGTCGCCGCTCATCGCCGTCGATCCTACGGGCAGGCCCCTACAGGTACAGACCGGTGGAAGCCTCGATCCGCTCAGCCGCCACAGCGTGAATATCTCGCTCGCGCAACATGATCAGGTCCTCGCCTTGCACCTCGACTTCGAATCGATCTTCAGGGCTGAACAACACACGGTCATCGACCTCGGCCGAACGAACTGACGGACCGAGTGCAACGACTTGGGCCCACACGAGGCGCTTGGCCATCTGCGCAGTTGCTGGGATGAGAATTCCGCCGGTGGACCGTCGTTCTCCATCATCACGCCCAACCCGCACGAGGAGCCGGTCGCTCAGCATCTTGATCGGAAGCTTGTCGGCCGCTGAGGTCACCGGGCGAAGGGTACCGTGCATGCCGTGCAGCACACCTCCCGAGCACGTCGCTCGATCACTACGGATCTCACAACGGACGATGGGCGAGTGATCGGTGCCGACATCGAACTCGTGGAGGGATCGGTGGGAGCCGTGGCCCTTGCACACCCACACCCGCTCTATGGCGGCGATCGGCACCACCCGCTCATGACCAGGTGCGCGCATCTTCTCGCAGAACGGCGAGTTGATTCGGTCCGATTCGACTTCAGGCGAGAGCAGGCAGACATCACCTCTGAGATCAGCGATCTCGAGGCAGCAATGGCAGATCTACAGAGCCGATCGGTCGCAACGTGTTCAACCGTGCTCGGCTATTCATTTGGGGCGTTGGTTGCGTTGGCGGCCGCCGAGCGACTGGGATTGTCCCACCTCGTGCTGGTTGCTCCCCCGCTGACCTCAAAACAGTTCGAGGCCCCCGCCTGCGCAGTGACCGTCGTGCTCGGACGTCACGACCAGTACTGCGATCCGGCAGCACTCGCCTCCACCCCGGTAGGCAGATCCGCCGACGTGCACGTTGTCGAAGGGGCCGACCACTTCTTGAGCGGAAGCATCGATGCTGTCGCAACGATCGCCACTGCTGCGATCATCGACCGATTCGTGGGGCACAGATGAATCGTCTGTCCACCGAGTCGTCGCCGTATCTGCGCCAACACGCAGGCGACCCAATCGACTGGTACCCATGGTGCGATGAGGCCTTTGCCGAGGCCCGAGCGCGTGATGTGCCGGTACTGGTCAGCGTGGGGTACTCGTCGTGCCATTGGTGTCACGTGATGGCAGCCGAGACGTTTGCTGACCGGGCCGTGGGTGACTCGTTGCGGGTTGGGTTTGTCGCGATCAAGGTCGACCGCGAGGAACTGCCCGAGGTCGACGCCGTGCTGATGGAGGCGCTCGTCGCGCTGACCGGTCGCGGCGGATGGCCCATGACCATGATCCTCGATCCCGAGCGGCGACCGTTCTGGGGCGGCACCTACTACGACCGGGCCGCCTTCGTGGGACTCCTTGATGCGGTCTCCCGAGTCTGGCTGGAGCGCCGATCAGAGGTGCAAGCCAACGCCGACACGATTCTCGAAGCGCTCAGATCGTCAGTCGTGGAACCGCTTGACACCGTGCCCGGACCAGAACTCATCAACGTGGCCCTCAGCCAACTCGCCCAAGGTTTCGACGGCGTCAATGGCGGATTCGGAAAGGCCCCCAAGTTCGCCAACCCGATGGGGCTCGACCTGGTGATGCGCGCCCACATGATCACACCTAGCCAAGGCACAACCGATGTGATCACCACATCGCTCGATGCGATGGCATCAGGTGGTATCCACGACCTGATCGGTGGAGGGTTCTCCCGCTACTCGACCGACGAGCGCTGGCTCGTTCCTCACTTCGAGAAGATGCTCTACGACCAGGCCATGATGATCGGCTTGTACCGACGGGGCTGGTCGCTGTTCGGACATCAGACCTGGCGGGCGGTCGTCGAGGACACCATCTCGCATCTCCTCACCACATTTCGCCACCCAAACGGCGCACTGTGCAGTTCGATCGATGCTGATTCGCTCGATCCGCGTGGACAGGTGGCCGAAGGCGCGTACTACACGTGGACCCCGGACGAGTTCAGATCGGTGCTCGGCAGCGAGGCCGACCGAATGATCGAGTGGTACGGCATCACCGACGAGGGACACCTCGACAGTCGGTCAGTACCGAATCGACTCCATGCGCGAGGGGACCTTCTCCGACCTGCCGGCGTCGAGGAGGCTCGTCAGCAGCTACTCGCCGCGCGCGGCCGGCGACCTGCCCCTTCGATTGACGACAAGGTGATCCTCGAATGGAACGCCCTGTCCATCTCAGCTCTCGCCGACGCCGGCATGGTGATGGCCCGGCCCGAGTGGATCGAGGCGGCGGTCGAGATCGCCGACTTCCTCATCGGCGAGATGCGCGATGCCCAAGATCGATGGCTCCGGGTATGGCACGTCGACGGCGAACCTCGGGCAAGGCATCGGGCCGCCGCCACCGATCTCGCCGCACTTGTCGATGCTTTCACCCGACTCGGCGAGGCAACCGGTAGAGCCCACTGGACAGAGCTGGCAGTTCGGACGGCCGACGATCTCCTCGACCACCACTGGGACGCCGGCGAGGGTGGGCTCATCACCACGGCGAGCGACGCGCCAGAACCGCTGATCGAGCGTAAGGATGTGCGCGACGACACGACCCCTTCGGCGAACTCATTGGCGGCGGGAGCATTGCTCAGACTGTCGGCGATCGTGAGCGAACCTCGGTACGCGAACCACGCCGATCGGATCCTCCAACTCATCGGCGCGGCGGTAAGTCGGACACCAACAGCGGTGTCTCATGGTCTCGCCGTTCTTGAAACCCGTCACCGAGGCATCACCGAAGTCGTCATCCCCGGAGATGAGCGGGACCTCGTCGCTACTGCGATGAGGGTTTGGAGGCCAGATGTGGTGCTCGCCTGGGGCGAACGGACCACCGCCGACATCTGGGACGGCCGCGAGAATGGTCTCGCCTACGTGTGCCAGAACCGAACCTGCTCAACCCCGGTTGACAATTCCCGCGATCTGCTCGCGCAGCTCACCGGCCGTCCAGTCAATTTGGATGCCTCGCTCCCCGACGCATGACCTGATCAGGGCCCAGTCGAAGGCGACCCGCGCTGCGTCCGGCACCAAAGGCATCGGGATCATCTCGGTTGGGATATCCGAGTGCGAGCACCCCGATGGTCTGCAGCCGGGGATCAACGGCGAAATGAGATCGAACTGCATCCTCGCCATTGACGAGGGCGAAGAAAAGCGCACCCACCCCCCGGTCTTCGGCAGCGAGAAGCATCGCCATAACCGCCATGCCGGCATCCACAGTCCAGTACGGGGTGGTCCACGCCTCGGTTGAGCTACCGAGACCCGTGCTGATTTTGTCGGCCTCGCTGTACCGGTCGAGATAGCGCTGCGGGTCGGCGAACACCAACAACAATGTGGGGGCTGCCAGCAGGCCCTGCCAGCGAAAGGTTCGACGCCTCTCCTCGGGCAACGTCAGGTTCCAATAGACATCTCGATCGCCACCTTCGATGAGCACGAGACTCAGGCCCTGAGAGAACCCTGCGCTCGGTGCCGTGAGGCCGAGCTGAACGATCTCGTCAAGGGTGACCGCATCGAGAGGCTCGGGCACGAACGACCGACACATCCGCCGACTACGGCAGAGATCGTCAAGCCCCCGCATCGGGTCAGCGAGCGCCGAGTTTGGCCAGATCCTCGGCCATCGTCCAGCCGTAGGCAATCAATACGCCACCGGCAGGAACTCCAGAGAACAGCGAGGTCTTGCTCGCCGGGATCGAGTCCGGCTTGGCCGATTCGAAGTCGACGAAGCCGCCGGTTGGATTCGTGTCCGCGACGAATTCCTCCGCTCGATAGTCGGCGTCCACGCCGAATCGCTTCGCCAGTCGGCGACCCCACGCGCGCTCTTCGCCCACCGCTCTGGAACCGGGCGAGGGGATGACATCATCGAGTTCCTTCAGCGCTTGGAGCGCGTCCGGCAGGGCGAACCGCCCGCCGACGACAACATCCTCGTCGGGGAACGCCATGAGGGCCCGGTGGTAGGCCTCCTTCATCAAGCCTTTCAGAATCGAATCTCGGCGCGAGTGCCGCTTCACGCTCATCATTCCGAGCAGAACACAAGGCGTCCCGCCGATGCGCTCGAGGGTCGAGAACGTGAAACCCTGAAGGTTGTCCCCTTCGCGTGCTGTTGTCGACAGCACCCAGTCCTCTTTGGCTTGGGTCAAGAGCTCGATGCCAAAGGCGCCATCCATCGACGCCATTGCATCCAGATCGGCATCGGTCAGCGCGCTGGCGTCATTGGTGATTACTGCGAGTGCCATAGTCCTCTCCACAAGAATGGGCCGCACCATTGTGCCATCTCGAGCACCGTCGCGGACATCCGGACCGGATCAGAGCAGCACCGAATCGTGTCCGAAGGCCACACGGAGTTCACCCACGGCACGGTCGGTATCGATGCGAAACGAGTCGGCGAGACGCAAGACCCTGCCCCGATCCATCTCGATCTCGACGGGTGACTCCCCGGGATGATCGACGATGATCTCCTTCAGGCGTTCGAGAGCGGTCCGCTCAGGGATACCACCGGGGAACCTCAGCCGAACAAGCGGCGCCGGCCCGTCCTCCAGGCCCGTGAGGACGGTGACATTTTGCGCCATGAGACCGATCCGGCCCTCATCGCGGCGGTCGAGTCGTGCCTTCACCGCCACGATTCGATCGTCGACGATCTGGTGGCCGATGTCCACCAAGGTTCTCGGAAACACGGTGACTTCCACCGATGCGTCGAGATCCTCGAGCACGAACACCGCCATGGTGTCGCCCTTCTTGGTGTACTTGCGGGTGGCGTTCGTGATGATCCCGCCGACCGTCACCTGTGCCCCGTCCTCCAGTTCATCGAGATCGAGAATCGAGTGTTCGACACGTCGACGCAGCGCGGCCTCAACGCCATGCAGGGGATGGTCGGACACATAGAGACCCAACATCTCCTTCTCGGCGCGAAGCCGTTCGGCCTTCGGCGCCTCATCGACGGGTATGTCGATGCGCTCGTCGAAACTCGGATCAGCATCATCACCAGCCCAATCACCGAACAGGCTGAGCACACCCTGGTCACGCTCGCGCCGGCGCACCAATGTCGAGTCGATGATCTGCTCGTGCACCGCCTGCAGCCCGAGGCGCGAATGGCCGAGATTGTCGAAGGCCCCCGCTTTGATCAGCGACTCGACGGTCCGCTTGTTGAGCACCTGCTCCGGTGCTCGTTCGGCGAACTCGTGGAACGAGGTGTAGGAGCCGTTCTCGGCCCGTTCGACGAGCAGTTGCTCGACGAGTCCGGCGCCAACATTCCGCACGGCGGACAACCCGAAGGTGATGGCCCCCGGGGAGGCAACGGGCAACTCAACACCCGGTGGTAGACGGTCTGGCCGCAGGGCGGCGAAGTCCATCTGTGAGCGATTGATATCTGGCGGCAACACGCGAATGCCGCTGGACCGGCAGTCAGCGAGATACACCGCTGCCTTGTCGAGATTGTTCTTCACGCTCGTCAGCAGACAGGCGAAGTACTCGACCGGATGGTGCGCCTTCAGGTAGGCGGTCTGATAGGTCACCAGCCCATAGCCAAATGTGTGGCTCTTGTTGAAGGCGTAGTCGGCGAACTTCTCGATGATGTCGAACAGCTGCTTGCCGAGCACTGATCCGTACCCCGTGGTCTCGCAGCCGGTCTCGAACTGCTCGCGTTCGCGCTGCATGAGGTCGCGTTGCTTCTTGCCGCAGGCTTTGCGGAGGTTGTCTGCCTGAGCGAGCGAATACCCGGCAAACTTCTGTGCCACGCGCATGACGCTCTCTTGGTAGATCATGAGGCCGTAGGTGTCTTCGAGCACCTCAACCGCGTCGTCGTGGAAGAAATCGATCGGCTTGCGGCCATTCTTTCGATCGGCGTAGTCGTTGTGCATGTTCTCGCTCATCGGCCCCGGCCGGTAGAGGGCAAGCACAGCAGAGACATCCTCGAATGTTGATGGAGCCATCCGACGCAACAGCTGCCGCATGGGTGGTGACTCCAACTGGAACACTCCGATGGTGTCACCCCGAGAGAGAAGCTCGTACGTGGCCGAATCGTCGAGCGGCACCGAATCGATGTCGAAGTCAGGCTCGACAGAGGCTCGCACCATCGCTTGGGTGTCGGTGATGACATCAAGATTTCGGAGCCCGAGGAAATCCATTTTGAGAAGACCGAGCTCTTCAACACCGTGCATCTCGTATTGCGTGATGATGGGCGCATCCTCGGGGTTCTGCCCACTCTCAGGCTTGCGCTGAATCGGCAGATACTCGGTGACGGGTTCCTTCGTGATGACAACTGCCGCAGCGTGGATGCCGTCGGAGCGCTTGAGGCCCTCGAGACCCTTGGCCACATCAACAACCCGCTTCACATCGGGATCACCGTCGTACATCGAACGGAGTTCGGCGGCTGCTTTGTACCCATCGAGGTACTTGTCGTTCTGCTCGAAGCAATACCGCAGCGGCGTATCGCGCCCCATGACCAGCGGGGGCATCGCCTTTGCGATGCGGTCGCCGACGCCGTAGGGAAAGCCGAGCACCCGGGCAGCATCACGCACTGCGTTGCGGGCCTTGATCGTACCGAAGGTGATGATCTGCGCGACGTGGTCGCGGCCGTACCGCTGAGCTGCATATCGGATCATCTCATCCCGATACCGCGAGTCGAAGTCCATGTCGATGTCGGGCATCGACACTCGCGACGGGTTGAGGAACCTCTCGAACAGAAGGTCGTATCGGATCGGATCGAGGTCGGTGATCCAGAGGCTGTATGCGACAGCGCAACCCGCTGCTGAACCTCGACCCGGGCCGACGCGGATGCCTGACTGCCGTGCGTGTCGGATCAGGTCCCACACGATGAGGAAGTACGACGAGAAGCCCATTGAGGCGATGACCTCGAGTTCGTAGGAGATGCGCTCCACCACCTTCGCCGGAAGGTCGCTCCCCCATCGCTGCTTCGCACCGTCCCAAGTCAAGTGCTCGAGGTAGGCGCGGTCGTCGGTGAATCCCTCGGGCAGCGGGAATTCCGGGAGCAGCGCATCGCCGAACGTGATCTCGAGCTCTGCTCGCTCGGCGATCCACAAGGTGTTGTCGCAGGCCTCTGGAACCTCCCGGAACAGGTGGCGCATCTCGGTTGCCGACTTCAGGTAGTGCTCGGTCCCCTCGAACTTGAATCGGTCGGGGTCAGAGAGTTGCGCACCCGTTTGCACACAGAGCAGCGCATCGTGCGCCTCATGGTCATGCCGGTGTGTGTAGTGGGAGTCGTTAGTTGCCAACAGCGGAGCGCCGATCCGCCGAGCGATGTCGATCAGCTGGGGATTGGTTGACCGTTGTTGTTCGAGACCGTGATCCTGGATTTCGATGAAGAGGTTGTCACGCCCGAAGATGTCTTGAAGCCGAGCTGCCTTTTCGAGTGCACCGCGCTCATCGCCGCGCAACAGCGATTGGAGCACATGTCCGCCGAGGCATCCGGTCGTGGCGATGAGACCGTCGGAGTAGCGCTCGAGCAGCTCCCAGTCGATCCGAGGCTTGTAGTAGTAGCCCTCGAGGAACGCGAGGCTCGACAACTGGATCAGGTTCCGGTACCCGAGCTGATTCTCGGCGAGCAGGGTCAGGTGGTAGTAGAGCTTGCGGCCACCTTCGGTGTCGCCGCCTGAGTCGTCGAGTCGCCCACGACGGGCCGGACGTTCGTGACGGTCGTCGTGGGCCATGTAGGCCTCGGTGCCGATGATCGGTTTGATTCCCCGTTTGCGGCACTCTTTGTAGAACTCGAGCGTGCCGTACATGTTGCCGTGATCGGTGATGCCGAGCGCTGGCTGCCCGTCGGCGAGGGCCTTGGCGACGAGTTCGTCGAGCCGCGCCGCTCCATCAAGCATCGAGTACTCGGTGTGTACGTGCAGGTGGGTGAAGGAATCGGTCACTGAGAGGCGTCTGGTCGTTCGTGTTGCGTCACCGCTGGGATACCCACGACAGGAACCCGAATCACAGCGGCGTGGTTTGCCGACTGTACCAGAGGGCCGTCACGTCGATCCCGAGGGCAGACATCTCACAAATAGGTGCCGGGGCGCTCTGGAACACCACCGGGAGGCTGGGGCAACTGCCGCATCTGCTCGAACTGCTGGCGAGCTGCCAACTGCTGTGCGAACAGCGTTGCCTGGATCCCGTGGAACAGGCCTTCGAGCCAACCCACCAGCTGGGCTTGAGCCACCCGCAGTTCACCTTCGCTCGGAACCTCATCCGGGCTGAACGGAAGTGTGAGCATCCTCAACTCTTCCTGCAGGTCTTCCGAGAGCGCGCCGGAGAGTTCGACGACCGACCGCTCGTACACCTCCGCCAACCGCTCTCTGCTCGCCTCATCGAGCGGAGCCTGCCGGACTTCATCGAGGAGTTGTTTGACCATCGATCCAATGCGGAGAACCTTGGCCGGCTCGGTCACTGCTGCCCCGTCATCGCTTTCCTCCACTGACGGCACCTCCCCCTCGGCCACTACCTCGGGGTGCTCGACGGGATGTCCGTTCTCGCTCATGTGATCGACCTCCTCCAAGTCAGGCCCAGATTACGACGATGTCGGTGCGACCCCACGGGCTGCGATCAGCGGTACGAGCATTTCGTCCGGGGTCAGCGAACCGTGACGGCACACGAGATCGTACGGACCGCTGTCATCGGGGTCGTCGAGGCTGACGGGTTCCCTCGCTGCCACGACGACATCCCCCAACCGGGCGGCAACCGGCGATGGGACGTCATTACCGAACCATCCCTCCTGGATGACCTCAGCTCGACGCTTCACCCAACCGATATCGGCGAACTGCTCGACCAGACGAACATAGAGTTCGTCGGCAGACCCGGGTCGGGCGTGGAACCAGCGCATCCGCCCTTCACCACTCTGGAACTGTGTACACCTCAAGACACCGGCGCTCGGGGCGAGGATCCGGTCTCCGACCTCAACCTGGCCGTGGTCGGCGGTGACGAGCACCGCCGTGTCGGGGCCGACCCGATCGATGATGTCAGCCACCAATCGGTCGGCTGCACGGAGTTCAGCGTCATAGAAGGGCCCGAAACCGCGTTCATGTGCGATTCGATCGATCCCGGCGTAGTACGCGTGGACGAAGGGCTCTCCACCGGCCGCCTCCTGAGCGGCGAGCACCGGAAGCGACGATCCCGCCCGATAGCCGATGGGCCGCCCACCACGAAGGTGTGCTTCGGAGAAGGCTGAGCCGACGAGCTCAGCCGACGTGACATAGGGGACGCGCTGACCGCAGAACGGTCGGTGAGGTTGCATCTCTGCGGGAGGCAACGACGTCCGCTGATCGCCGTCGCTGGACCACCATCGGAGCATGTTCGTCACCTGGCCTCGGACCCACACGCGATACCCCACGATTCCGTGTTCAGAGGGGGGTAAGCCCGTCGAGATCGACGTCAGCGCGGTTGCGGTCGTGCTCGGTACGACGCTGGTGATGGCTCCGCCGGACATGGCGGTAAGTGTCGGCGCAATGTCCCGACGCTCGTGCAACTGATTCCAACCCAACCCGTCGAGCACCACGAGAATGACGCTTGAGGCACCCTGCACCGGTACGGGCAACCAGCTGGGCAGCGGCCCACCACCGAGTAGAGCAGGAACGATTCCGACAAGGTTGGCGCCGGAATAGTCAGGCAGGACCGGGGCCGAGGGATCGTGCTCAACGGTGCCGCCCATGGAGCCACAGTCCACCACGGCCCGGCCCTCGATGACAACCGAGGACACCGATCCGAGGACGCAGGTGGTCGCGATCTCCTACGATGCGTTCGTGCGCGTGTCGACCAGAGGTGATTACGCCTGTCGGGCTCTTCTGTCCTTGGCGCTGCGCGCCGACGAGCCTGGCCCGACATCGGTCCGCGATATCGCTGAGCGCACCGGACTCCCACAGCCCTATCTCGAGCAGATTCTTCTAGCGCTGAAGGGAGCCGGAATCGTCCGATCCAAACGAGGTGTCGGGGGTGGCTACGTCCTCGCCAGGGAGCCTGCAGACATCCGTCTGTCAGAAATCCTCTCTGCCGTCGACGGGCCCATCACCCTCGGCGACTTCGGCGAGCCCCATGCCGACGGGGCATGTGATCACGAGGGGCAATGTGCACTCTTGGCCATCTGGAAGGCCGCCGGGGAGACCATGAGGTCGTACCTCGATGGCTACACGCTCTCATCGATCGTCGAGATGTCCCGTGGCCGGGCCCCATGGCCCTGAACGACTCAGTCCGCTGACTCCAGCCCATCCAACATCGCTTGAAGATCAGTAGCTAACTCGCTGTCAAATGACACGCGCACGCCGTCTGCGGGATGATCGAACTCGAGGTGCGCGGCGTGCAGGAACGGTCGGGACAGGCCAAGGGTCGGTCGGCGCTGTCCGTAGACCGGATCACCGATCAGCGGATGGTCGATAGATGACAGATGTACCCGTATCTGGTGAGTTCGCCCGGTCTCGAGTCGGCATTCGAGCAGAGAACAGGGTGCCGGCGCTGCGAACCGCCCCCGAACTTCGTATTCGGTGCGAGCGGGTCGACCGTCAGCCACGACCGCCATCTTCAGAGGATCCCGACGAGACCGCCCGATCGGAGCATCAATGATCCCGTGCGCAGCATCGAGATGTCCCCACACGAGAGCCATGTAGTGACGGCTCGCACTGTGATCGGCGAACTGTGCCACCAACGACTCGTAAGCGTCAGGGGTTCGCGCCACGACGACAAGCCCTGTGCTTCCGGCGTCAAGACGATGCACGATGCCCGGACGATGGGGCTCTCCGACATCGGTGATCTCAGGAAATGCCGCCAACAGTCCGTTGACGAGGGTTCCCGAGGTGTTGCCGGCCCCCGGATGAACAACAAGGCCCGCTGGCTTGTCGATGACAATGATCTGCTCGTCGACGTGCACCACTGTGAAGTCCACTGCATCGTCTGGCTCGGGCGGACCCACCGTGGGGGCCAGCGAAGGATCAGCTGTCACCGTCTGACCCTCGGCGAGACGGACCTTCCCGCTGCGCTCCACAACCCCATCAATCGTTGCTCCCCCCTCGGCAACCACTGTCGCGGCGGCCGATCGGGGCAGGTCGAGAATGATCGCCACGATGCGATCCAGACGCTCGCCACCGAGCGCTGCGGGGACGATCTCGGAGATCACGACTGCTCCTCACTCTTGTGACGACCATCGAGGATCAGCGCCAACACCAACAGGCCAGCCCCGACGTTGATGGCAATGTCCGCAACGTTGAACACCGGGAACCATCCGAAATCGATGAAGTCGACCACCGAACCTCTGAACGGCCCTGGCGATCTCACGATCCGATCGATCAGATTTCCGCTCGCACCGCCGACAAGAAGACCGAGCGCCACGGCGGTTACGCCAGAGCGATGGCGCCACATCGAACGGGCCAAGATCACGACAACGACGAACGACGCCACGGCGATGACCGGTCCCCACCCCTGACCGGTGCCGAAAGCCATGCCGGAGTTGAACGCGAGACGAAGCCGCAGCGTCCACACGACGTCGAACGGCCCGTCATCAAGACGGGTCAACGCAAGCCATTTTGTGACCTGATCGGCGACAACCGCCAACAACCCAACCACGATCGGGATCACGCGCCCGGTTCGGCCGGGCACGGTGTTCATCGCCGCCCGATCCCGCCGACCTTCTCCTCAACCAGCTCGGTCGCCCATGGAATCGCCTCGAGGCGCTCCCGGGGAATTGGCCGCAACGAGATCACCGAGTACCCGTAGGTCCCGATCTCCATGCGGGCCAATGCCTCGTCGATCTGCTGAACCGACTCTCGGGCTTGGGCACTGAGCGCAAGATCACGTTCGCGCTCCACGACCATGGTGTCGCCCTCGCCGCCCTCATCATCGAATTGAACGTCACCCATCTCGGCCTCTTCAATCAGCTGATGCGCCTCTGCGTCGAGCTGGTCGGCCTGTCCGACGAGGCGTTCGCGCTCGGCGAACAACGCGTCACGCTGAGACTTGAGGAACTTCACGTCGAAATCCTTGGTGTAGGAGATTCCATCTTTGGTCCGACCGCGAACTGCAGGAGCAACCGGAACTGTGCTGACCGCACGGGGCGCCTTCTTCGACACCGACTTCTGGGCGGGAGCAGCCTTCTTGACCGCCGCCTTCTTCAGCGGGGCAGCCTTCTTCGACACCGCCTTCTTCGCCGGAGCAGCCTTCTTCGCCGGAGCAGCCTTCTTCGCCACCGACTTCTG
>JAQCGT010000148.1 GCA_027730505.1 Actinomycetota bacterium
TTCGCCGGCCACAACCAACCCGGTGGTGGCTTCGTTGGTGGATTGACCGCAGGTGCCGCGATCAGCCTTGTGTTCGTCGCCGGCGGACTCGAATCGGTTCGGTCGCTCCTGCCGACTCGACCGTGGGTGGTGCTCGGTGTGGGCCTGGTGATCGCTGTTCTGACGGCGATCGTGCCGATCGTGCTCGGCGGCGCCGTGCTCGAACATGCGCTGTTCCAAGCTGATCTGTGGCTGATCGGAACGGTGAAGGCCACGTCCGCGTTGCCGTTCGACATCGGTGTGTATCTCGTGGTGGTCGGTCTCGTGCTGATGGCCTATGAGGCCTTCGGTGAAGACGTCGCCGACGATGTTGTGGCCGAGGCCGTGGAGGCGAGCGCATGACCGTGCTGCTTGCTGCCGTGACGGCGTTGCTCTTCGCCTGCGGGGCGTGGCTGCTCATGCAGCGTCGCCTGACGCGCATCATCATCGGCATCGGACTGCTGGGCCACGGCGCAAATCTCTTGTTGGTCACTGCCGGTGGTCGAGCTGGGCGTCCACCGATCGTGGCAGCCGATGGCTCGACTGACCTGTCGGCGCTGTCCGACCCGTTGCCGCAGGCACTCGCACTGACGGCGATCGTGATCACCTTCGGCGTCACGGCGTTTCTGTTGGCGCTCGGTTATCGCAGTTGGCAGATCACGTCTGACGACATGGTCGAGGACGACCTCGAAGACCGATTCTTGGCGCGTCGCCGTGCTGCTGATGGGCCCGAGGCAGCTGTCGACGACGGCGATCCCATCACCAGTGAACTCGACGTGGGGGAGGGGTCGTGATCGCGGCCGGGGTGACCACATCGGGCATGGAGGGCCTTGTCGCGTTGCCGATCGTGCTGCCGTTGCTCGGTGCGGCGTTGGCGGTGGTGTTCGGTGCCTGGCGTCAGGTGCAGCGTTGGATCACGTTGGTGACACTCGTCGGGGTTCTCGGCGTGTCGATCACTCTTCTCGTCGAGGCTGATTCGGTCGGTTATGTGGTGCAGTCGGCTGGCGGCTGGGCGGCGCCGCTCGGCATTGCGTTGGTGGTCGATCGTTTGGCAGGGATCATGTTGGTGGTCTCCGCAATCGTGTTGTTGGCCGTGGCGGTCTACGCAATCGGCCAAGCGGGTGAGGAGCGTCGTCGGGTGGCGTTCCACCCGATGTATCTCGTGCTCGCCGCTGGGGTGTCGGCGAGTTTCATCACGGGCGACCTGTTCAACCTGTTCGTCGCGTTTGAGATGATGCTGGCGGCGAGCTACGTGCTGATCACACTCGGCGGTCGGCCTGATCAGGTGCGGTCAGGCATGAGCTACGTGGTGATTTCGCTCGTGGCATCCACGTTGTTCATCTCGGCGCTGGCATTGCTGTATGCGGCGACGGGCACGGTGAACATGGCTGATCTGTCGCAGCGTCTCGGTGATCTGTCGCCTGAGCTGCGCACTGGCTTCTCGTTGCTGTTGCTCGTGGTGTTTGGAATCAAGGCCGGACTTTTCCCGCTGTTCTTCTGGCTGCCCGACAGTTATCCGACGGCGCCGGGTCCAGTGACCGCGATTTTTGCTGGCCTGCTCACCAAGGTCGGCGTGTACGCGATCATCCGGACGCAGACGTTGCTGTTCGAGCCGGGCGAGACGATGGGCACGGTGCTGTTGTGGGTGGCTGGCGCGACGATGGTGGTCGGCGTGATCGGCGCGATTGCACAGGACGACATGAAGCGCATCTTGGCGTTCCACATCATCAGCCAGATCGGTTACATGATCCTCGGCCTCGGGTTGTTCACGGTCGCTGGCATTGCCGGCGCCGTGTTCTATGTGATCCATCACATCGTGGTGAAGACGGCGCTGTTCCTCGTGGCCGGACTGGTCGATCGCCGTGCCGGATCGAGTCGGTTGTCGGAGGTTGGCGGTTTGGTGCGGTCCGCTCCGGTGATCGCCGGTCTGTTCCTGGTGCCGGCGTTGAGCCTCGCCGGACTGCCACCGTTCTCCGGGTTCCTCGCAAAGTTCGCGCTCGTCGATGCCGGGGTCGAGGCCGGATCGTGGTGGATCGTGGCGACATCGCTCGCGGTCGGTCTGTTCACTCTGTTCTCGATGACGAAGATCTGGGCAGGTGTGTTCTGGGGCGAGGCCGATGAGGCACCCGAGCGCGAGCCGGTGGTGTCAGGGCGCTTGGGGAGTCCGGCGCTGATGGTGGTTGGCACGGTCGTGCTGGTCGTGGTGTCAGTCGGGTTCTCGGTCGCTGCGGGTGGTCTGTATGAGTTGTCCGAGCGGGCGGCTCAGGATCTACTCGACCCGTCGGGTTACGTGTCGGCGGTGCTGGGGGCTCGCCCATGAGTGCGCTGCGCATCTCGGGAATCGGCCTGTGGCTGGTGGTTCTCTGGATGCTGCTCTGGAACGACCTGAGCGCTGGCAATGTGATTGCGGGTGTGCTCGTTGCGGTGGTGGTGCTGGCCGGTGCTCGGTTGCCGAAGTTGAACTGTGTGGGATCAGCCGACGGGGAGCGTGCTCGTGTGGCTCCGCTGTCACTCGTGTATTTCCTCGGCTATGTGTTGGTGAAGCTCATCCAGTCGAACCTGGTGTTGGCGTGGGAGATCATCACGCCGCGCAACAAGATCAATACCGGGATCGTGGCGGTTCCGTTGCGCACAGAGTCGGAGCTGGCGATGCTTGTGGTGGCGAACGTGGTGACGTTGACGCCGGGCACGGTCACGATCGAGGTGACCGGTTCGCCTGCCGTGATCTACGTGAATGTGCTGCATCTGCACGACATCGAGGATGTGCGTCGGGATTTGTTGCGCCTCGAGGAGTTGTCGGTGCGGGCGTTCGGTTCGCGTTCGGCACGCGCCCAGTTAGCGGCGTCGACGGGTGTTGCAGGTGCGAGGAGGTCGTCGTGATCGGTGCGTCGATCAGCATCGCGTTCGTGTTGTTGACGGTGGCTGGTGCGTTGTTCATCTGGCGCTTATTCCAAGGTCCGTCGGTGGCTGATCGGGTGATTGCGCTAGACGGTCTGTTGATGGTGGTGACCTGCGGGATCCTCGTCGAGACCGCCCGTGAGGATTCGGTGACGTCGCTCGACACGGTGTTGGTGGTGGCGCTCGTGGCGTTTGTCGGCACTGGGGTGATGGCCCGCTACGTGGAACGTCGAGGTGGTGAGTGATGGGCTCGTTTCTCGATGTGGTTGCCGGTGTGCTGTTGATGTTCGGCTCGGCGTTGATCTTGCTCGCCGGTGTCGGCGTGTGGCGCTTCGACGACATCTATGCGCGCATGCATGCTGCGGCGAAGGCGCCGACGCTCGGCATCCTGGCGATCGCTCTCGGGGCGGCGTTGTCGGTGCGTTCGGTGGTGGCGTTGGTGACGGCGTTGCTGGTGGTGGTACTGCAACTGGTGACGGGTCCCGTCGGTACCCACCTGCTGGGACGTGCGGTCTACCGACGGTTGCGGCCGCCGCTCACGGGGGTCGACGAGTTGGCTCGAGACGAGGCGGGACACGAATCCTGATCATCTCGTCCGCTGTTCGACGTGATTCGGGCTGGTTGTAGGGTCGTCCCATGGCTGACACCGACATCGAATTCGCACCGTTCGGACGCACGGGGCATCTGTCGTCACGGGTGATCTTCGGTGGTGCCGCGCTCGGCGCGATGTCAGCCGAACGTGCGTATGCAACGCTCGAGGTAGCTCGCGCGGCCGGCGTGAACCATCTCGACACAGCGCACTCGTACGGCCGTGCCGAGGATGTGATGCGTCCGTGGTTGGCTGAACACCGCAGCTCGGTGTTTCTCGCCACCAAGACAGGTGAGCGTTCTGGCGACGCAGCCCGGGCCGGGCTCGAGGACTCGCTTCGCCGCATGGATGTCGACCGAATCGATCTCATCCAGTTGCACAATCTGGTCGAACCCGATGAGTGGGAGCAGGCCTTCGCTCCCGCTGGCGCAGTCGCTGCGCTGGCGGCGGCGCGCGATGAGGGACTGGTGGGTGCGATTGGTGTGACCGGGCACGGGCTTCGCATTGTCGACATGCATCGCCGGAGCCTTGAGCGGTTCGACTTCGATTCGGTGTTGTTCCCGCTGAATGCAGCGCTGTTCGGTATCGATTCGTATCGGTCGTCGGCCGAGGAACTGATGGCGATCTGTGTCGAGCGTGGCGTGGCCGTGCAGACGAT
>JAQCGT010000149.1 GCA_027730505.1 Actinomycetota bacterium
GACTCGGCGGAATTGCTGGCAAAGGCGGTTCGACCGCTGCCCGACAAGTGGCATGGTCTCACCGATACCGACACTCGGTTCCGGCAGCGCTATGCCGATCTCATCGTGAACGATGAGGCCCGACGCCATTTCGAGATCCGCCACGCGATCATCTCGAGTTTCCGTCGCACCTTGGCCGATGCCGGATTCATCGAAGTCGAGACACCGGTGCTTCACGTGGAGGCTGGCGGCGCCCACGCTCGCCCGTTCATCACCCATCACAACGCACTCGACATGCAGCTCTATCTTCGGATCGCCCTCGAATTGCACCTCAAGCGGCTCATCGTGGGCGGCATGGAACGCGTCTACGAGATCGGTCGAATCTTTCGCAATGAGGGCATCTCGACGCGGCACAATCCCGAGTTCACGATGATGGAGCTCTATCAGGCGTTCGCCGATTGGAACGATGTGATGGACATCACCGAGTTGCTGATCACGAACGCCGCTCGTGACGCGCTCGGCACGACCGTGCTCGCCATTCGCGACACGACGGTCGACCTCGCCGAGCCATGGCCGCGGGTGCGCATGATCGATGCGGCGAGCGAGGCCGTCGGCGCCGAACTGCACCCGTCGATGCCCGTCGATGTGCTCGCCGGCATCGCCCGCGAGAGTGGTGTGTCGGTGGCGCCGCACTGGGCGCCGGGCAAGATCATCGAAGAAGTGTTCGAAGCCCACTGCGAGCAGAACCTCGTGCGCCCGACGTTCGTGACCGGACACCCGGTCGACATCTCGCCTCTGGCCCGTGTGCATCGAGACGACCCGCACCTCACCGAACGGTTTGAGTTGTTCGTCGACTCACGCGAACTCGCCAACGGATACTCGGAGTTGAACGATCCCGTCGAGCAGCGGGCCCGCTTCGAAGCCGAGCAAGCGGCCAAGGAGGCCGGTGACGCCGAACGCGGCACCGTCGACGAGGACTATCTCCGAGCGCTCGAATATGGCATGCCACCCACCGGTGGGCTCGGCATCGGAATGGACCGCGTGGCGATGCTGCTCGCCGGTGTCGACTCGATCCGCGAGGTGATCCTGTTCCCAACCCTTCGCCCCGAGGTGATGTGAATGTCCTCCCCCTCCGCACCTGATACGACGCTGACCACCCGCATGGCGTGGGGTGCCGGCTGGACCACCGTCGCCGCTGATGGCACGGTGCTCGATGCTTGGTTCTGTTGGCTCGGGTGGGGTGAAGGTGGCGAGGACGAACTGGCCGGGGAACGCCCCCGTCAGGACGAGATCCGTGGCGTCACGGTCGAACCGGTGAGGATCACCGTTGACGTCGATGAGCCTCCGGCGTCGGTTGCCGATGCATATCTGCGTCTGCATCTGCTCTCTCACCGACTGGCCGCTCCACGATCGATGAACTTGGATGGCTTGTTCGGTGCGCTCACGAATGTCGCTTGGACAAGCCTTGGACCGGTTGCCATCGCTGATCTCGATGCCGTTCGCATCAGAGCGCGTGCTGCTGGTCAGCACGTGAGCGTGCTGGGTGTCGACAAGTTCCCCCGAATGACCGACTATGTCGTGCCGTCAGGGGTTCGAATCGCCGATGCCACCCGGGTGCGGCTCGGCGCACATCTCGCTGAGGGCACAACGGTGATGCATGAAGGCTTCTGCAACTTCAACGCTGGCACGCTTGGTGCGTCGATGGTGGAGGGCCGGATCTCTGCCGGAGTCATCGTTGGCGACGGGTCCGATGTGGGAGGCGGGGCGTCGATCATGGGCACGTTGTCCGGCGGCGGCACCGAACAGATCACCGTCGGCGAACGGTGCCTCCTCGGAGCGAACTCGGGTATCGGCATCAGCCTCGGCGACGACTGCGTAGTGGAGGCCGGGCTGTACGTCACGGCGAGCACACCGGTGCTCACCCCCGATGGCGAGGTGGTGAAAGCGGCAGCACTGTCGGGTCTCAACGGCCTGATGTTCCTGCGTGACGGCCGAACCGGCCAGGTCGTCGCACGCCAGCGCACGGGAGCATGGGGGTCGCTCAACGAAGCCCTCCACGCCAACGACTGAGGCCACTGACCGACGAAGCACTCCACTGATGACGACCCCGACCGAAGTTCCGCGCCAGGACCGCCAGGTGGGGTGGGCGCTCGCTGCGGGCGGCATGTTGCTGGTGTCAACCGACTCGTACTTCGTGCGACTCGGCGATGCTCCGGGCGCCACGATGGCGTTCCTGATGGCGTGCGGTTCGACGGTAACCCTCGGACTCGCAGCGGCGTGGCCGCGCTCCTCGGACGACTCGCTCACGGCTCGGGCACGACACGCTCCTCGGGCGTTGCTGATCGTGGCCGTGCTCAGCGCGGCGACACAACTCGCGTTCATCGTCGCTGTGACCAGGTCGAGTGTGTCGAACGTGGTGGTGATCGTTGCCGGAGCACCCCTTGTGGCGGCGATCGCCGCTGCCGTGTTGCTCGGCGAACGACCACGAAGGAATGTGCAGGTCGCCATCGCCATGACGACGGTCGGTATCGCTGCGGTGATGTCGGGCTCGCTCGGGACACCCAGTCTCGACGGTGACCTGCTGGCGGTGTTGGCGATCATCTGCTTTGCGCTTTCGATCGTCGCGTGGCGGCGTCATCCTGATCTGGATAGGCCGCTCACACTGGCGTCGGGATCGCTGATCATGGCGATCGGCACACTCCCGATGGTCGACTGGTCGGCGATCGATGCTCGGGCCCTCCTCGCAGGTGCGCTCATGGGACTGATCGCAAATCCGGCTGGCCGCATGCTGTACTCCTCGGCGCCGAGGTTCGCCCCGGCCGCTGAGGTAGCGGTGTTCGCTCCTGTCGAGACGGTGGCAGCGACGCTCTGGGCGTGGCTGGCATTCTCGGAGGCGCCGTCGCTTCGAACATCACTTGGCGGGGCCATCGTGATCGCATCGGTGCTGGTCGCAACACGTGGTGAGCGCTCAGAGAGCTGAGCCTCAACCGGGACAGGCCTCCGTGACCATTGGCTGATCAGTGGTTCGGCATCTCGCGACTGACGAAGTCGATCACGGCTTGATTGAACGCATCATTGCGGTCACCCGCCACCATGTGACCAGCGCCGGCCACATCGACGATCTCGGATTGGGGCACCAGTTCGCGCAGCTCTCGGACACTCTCATCGCTCACGATGTCACTCATGCGACCGCGCACCAGCAGCGTCGGGATGCTGATCGACCGGGCAGCATTCTGCATCCGCTGATGGTCGACACGGCCGCGCTGGCCGTCAACACCGGAGCGCCCGGTGATGAATCGAGGATCCCAATGCCAATACCAACGTCCGTCACCGCGTTCACGCAGGTTCTTGCGCAGTCCTGACACATCTTTGGGACGTGGCCGATGGGGGTTGTATGCGGCGATCGAGTCAGCCGCCTCATCGAGGGTGTCGAAGCCCCTCATTCCCGACCGCATGAACTCCTGGATCTTGACTCGACCCTCATCTTCCACCCGTGGGGCGACGTCGACGAGCACCAGACACGACGCAAGAGGCGATCCACCTTCTGCGGCGACCGTGGCGAGGGCGAGCATCGAGGCAAGTCCACCGAGCGACGCGCCCACAAGGGCGGGTGGGGTGGGAAACGACCGGGCGACCGTGATGACGTCGTCAGCGAACCGTTGCAGGTCGTAGCCGCCGTCGGGTGACCAGTCGCTGTCGGAATGCCCCCGCAGGTCGACCGAGATCGAGCGGTAACCAGCACGCGCAAACACGGCCCCCGCGCCGCCCCAGGCGTGACGTGTCTGTCCACCCCCGTGGAGCAACACGACCGGAGGTGCGCCGGGATCACCCCACGTGTCAGCGGTGAGCATCAGTCCGGCTCCGGGGATCCTCACCGTGTCAGTCGGCGAGGAAGCTGTCGCTGCGTTCTCCGTCATCGAGAGCCATGGTGTCAGGTCGGGGCCGTTGAACTCCCAGTGGCGTTTTCACCGGTCTCGCGCGGCGGTGGCTAACGTCCGGCAGCGTGCCGAACTTCGACTCGTTGGCTGCGTTTGCACTGGCCTCGCTCGTGCTGTTGGTCATCCCGGGACCAGCGGTGATCTACATTGTGAATCGCTCGGTATCAGACGGGAGATCAGTGGCGCTCGCCTCTGTCGGCGGCCTCGAACTGGGCAACCTGATGCACGCACTGG
>JAQCGT010000029.1 GCA_027730505.1 Actinomycetota bacterium
GTCCACTGCGCCGTGTCACCCAGGTTGCGGCCGCCAGTTGATGCGAGCTGTGACAGCGGGTCACCACTCACCCCTGCCGGGTCATCCATGAGCAGCCGTTCAAGCGCGGCGACGGCTCCCGGGTCGGGAGGGGAGAGCGCGGTACCTGAGATCAACACGCGGCGATCGAGCGTGGGATCGACCCGACGCAACGCGGTCATCTCGGCGAGAAAGCGAACGGCGCGGCCCATCGGAGACTCGTTGCCGGTCGCAGCGGCGACGTCGAACACCGACGACAACGGGTCGATCACGAGCATCGGCACGGTGATGCCGTCACCGATGTCGAGGGACGTGGCAAGGGTGGTGTCGATCGACCCGAACGCCGGCCCGTCGTAGCGAGAGAAGGCCTCCCAGTTCACGACAACGGCCTGCGTTCCGAGTGAGCGCAGCCATGCGGCACCGTCATTCGTGAGCGCCGTTTCGGTCACCGCCGGATGGGCGAACCACACCGAACGGCTCACCGGGCTTCCGGGGAACGCGGCAGCGAGCTCATCGATTCCGCTCACCATCTCCTCGGCGAAGAGGTCACCGAGGCCGGCCTCGACGGCGGCTGACGGGTCAATTCGGCGAGCGGGCAACGCAGCGAGTTCGGCGCCGTCGGCCATCGCTTCCAGAAGTGAACCGTCGAGCCCGATGGTTAGACCGCCGTCGTCCAGATCGCTGATGAGGTCCGGATCCCAGGCGACCATCACGGGCAGCGAGCTTGTGGAGAGGAGGCCGTAGAGCGCCCCCACTTCAGCTCTGACTCGGAGCAGGCGGGTGGTGTCGTCGACAACCGGCGACGAACCGGCATCACCCCCGACGACGTCGGCTCCGCCGATGGCAGCGACCACGGCGAACTCCATCGGCGCCGGCGCCAGCGAACCCAAGCCGATGTCGACCATGGTCACGTGTTCGGCCAGCACTGCACCACCGGACATCACGGAGACGGACACCGGCGTCAATCCCGTCTCGGTGATCTCAAGAGTCGACGGGTCCGCAGGTGCTGGCCGTGTTCGAGCGGCGATGGGGAGGTTGAGGTCGAGGGTCAGCCGTCCATCGGCGGCGTCCGGAACGATTACCTCGCTCAACGAGGTCGTCCAGACGTCCACAATCGCTCCGGGGGTGCCGCTCAGCGCAGTGGCGACATCGGACCGGTTGGCGACCGGCCGGTGAAGCGCCACCCTCACCATCGGCGTGTCAGCAGGGAGTGCCGCGGGTACGGGAAGGGTGCTCGTTGTCGTGGATGGCTCTTCGTCGGCATCCGATGCGGGCTGTTGCTCAGGGTCGACGCTGGCCGCGGTTGTCGTGGTGGTGACGCTGGTGGTCGTGACGCTGTCGGGAGTGACGGTGTCACCGGTCAGCACGTACTCGAGTTCAATCATGTTCGTTACGAAGAACCCCTGATCGCGCAGCACCAGCGCATCGTCGGCACCGGCGACTGACGCCGAATCGGTTGCCATCACCATCGTCACCATGGCGGCGATGACCGTCAGTGCAACGGGCACGCCACGTCGCGGCAGGGCACTCACGGTCGATCACGTTCCGGGTCGAACTCTGCGACGACGAGCCGTTCATCGCTCACCGCGAAACCGGCGGCGACATACAGGGCGATGGCCGGCTCATTGGTGATCGAGGTGTTTACCAACGCCCGATCTGCGTGACGGCGAGCCATCCACCACAGAGCATCAGCGACCAACGCCCGCGCCACACCTCGTCGACGCCTCGTCGGTTCGACGGCCAGACGTTGCAGATAGCCCGTTGAACCACTCACCCCGCTGATGGCGAATCCGGTAACTCGACGACCGCGTTCGACTGAGCGCACCCCATGCGCAACGGGCGTCGCCGACATCGCCTCAGCGAGCGCAGGGGCGTCGTGAGTCCATCGTGGTCCGAAGGCCGCGAGGTCCACCATCGCTGCGGCGTCGAGATGTCGATGCCGCAATGGGGCGATGCGCACCCCCGACCGACGGGGTGACTGCCGGTCGAGGGGACGCTCGAGAAGCAGCAACTCATCGATCACTCGGAACCCCAGAGCGGTTGCTGTTAGTCCGCTGCTGTGGGTCAGAGCGCCCGTGCGCACCAGACGGGCGCCGCCTTGGATCGCGCCGTCGACGCTGGCCCGCAGAGCATCCTGATCGATGTCGAGGTCATGGTCGGTCACAGTGATCAACGCAACCGTCGGATCGTACGGCCATGAACTGAGACGAAGCACTGACTCCCGTGGCTCAGAGATGGCTGGCCGAAATGGAGGGGTCGCCGATCCGGGTTGAGCGGCCGTTGCCGGCATGACCGTTGCGTGACCCTGCTGCACCGAGTGCGACGGTAGTCGCCCGGCAGGGGCAGGTCCCGACGAGCCACGAGTAGCCTCGCCCGCGTGATCCCCGATCGTTTCGGACCGGTGCTCGATGAGGTTGCCCCGCTGGCGTCGGCGTTCGCTGCTGCCGGCCATCGCCTCTATGTGGTGGGTGGCACGGTTCGCGACCTCTTGCTCGGCGATGCGTCGTTCACCACCGCCGACGACATCGACTTGACGACCTCTGCCCGCCCCGATGAGATCAAGGCCTGTCTGAACGGCGTTGCCGAGGCGGTCTGGACTCAGGGTGAACGGTTCGGCACGATCGGCGCGCGCATCGGCGACCGTGTCTACGAGATCACCACGTTCAGAGCCGAGTCGTACACCGATGACTCGCGCAAACCTCACGTCGTCTATGCCGACGACGTTGAGACCGATCTTGCTCGAAGGGATTTCACGGTCAATGCCATGGCACTCGAGGTGACCTCGACGGCTCCGGTGCTCGTCGACCCACACGATGGCGCGATCGATCTGGCGACCAAAGTTTTGCGCACTCCGCTGTCGCCGGAGGAGAGCTTCAGTGACGACCCGCTGCGGATGCTTCGTGCCGCACGGTTCATCACCCGCCTCGATCTCGTTCCGACCGACGACCTCGTGGCAGCAGTGCGCGACATGGCACCACGGCTGGCGATCGTGTCGGCGGAACGGATCCGCGACGAATTCGACAAGTTGATCTGCGCCGCACATCCGACGGCCGGGCTCTGGTTCTTGGTCGAGACCGGTCTCGCCGATCAGTTCCTTCCCGAACTGCCCGCCATGCGCCTCGAACACGACCCGATCCATCGGCACAAGGATGTGCTGACCCACACCTTCGCGGTCGTTGAGAACGTTCGTCCCCACGCTGAACTGGAGGAGGATCGGCGCGATTTCGACTTCCGGATCGTTCGCCTTGCAGCTCTGTTCCACGACATCGGCAAGCCCCGCACTCGTGGCTACCTGAAGGGCAAGGGCACCACCTTCCATCACCACGACGTGGTGGGGGCGAAGATGACCAAGCGCCGTCTGGTCGAGATGCGATATTCGAACGACGACGTGGAGGCGATCACCGAATTGGTTGCGTTGCATCTCCGTTTCCACACCTACCGACTCGGCTGGAGTGATTCAGCGGTTCGTCGATACGTGCGCGACGCCGGCGACCTTCTCGCTGAACTGAACGTGCTCACCCGTTGCGACTGCACGACCCGCAACGAACGCAAAGCACGGACCCTCAGTCGGCGCATGGACGAACTCGAGGAGCGGATCAGCGAGCTGGCTGAAGCGGAGGAGATTGCAGCCATCAGACCCGAACTCGATGGTCGCCAGGTGATGGAACACCTCGGCGTGATGCCGGGCCCGGTCATCGGCGAGGCCCTTGCATACCTGCTTGAGATCCGTCTCGAAGAAGGCCTCATTGGAACCGATGAGGCCTTTGCTCGGCTCGACGCCTGGTACGCCGAGCGCACCGGTTCCTGAGCCGCGTTGGACGTGACCGGTAGCGTCATCGCATGGTCGTATCGGGCTCCGTGATCGCTGTGGAGGTGCCCCCGGGTCTGATTGCGACCGTGGCGGTGGCGGGCATTGCAGCAATGATCGCGATGGTCGTAACGGTCCGAGATCGCCGACTCCGTGCTGACGCCCCACACGTGGTCGCCCACCCTTCGGCGCCCGTCTCACTCTCAGCCGGCCGGGAGTTGCTCGACGCCATCGACGACGCCGTCCTGCATGTTGACGCTGACGGGGTCGTCATCGCAGCCAACCGTGCTGTCGGCGAACTGCTCGGGGTGCCCGATGATGAGGTGGTCGGTACCCACATCGACGATTGGTTGGTGGATGACGACATCGGCGTTCTCGATGCGTGGATCGGACCGCTCATCGCGGCGTCCGATCACCCGGTTGACGGAGATGGCCGACCGCATGTTGCGGTCGACGCCACATTGCACGTTGCCGACGGGCGCTCCATCGGCGTGGGAATCGTGGTGCGCCGCCGCCCTGATGGCAGTGGTCCGGTGCTGTTGCGTCTCGTCGATCGTGACCGTGCCGCCGATCAACGACTCGCGCTCGATCAGGCGCGTCACCGGTTCCATCAGGCGTTCCAGTCGGCTCCGACGGGTATGGCGCTGGTACGCCTCGACGACGGCCGCATCATCGATGCCAACCAGTCGTTGGCGGAGATGTTGGGCCGAGCACCAGATGAACTCGTCGGACGGACCCTGCGCGAACTCACCCATCCCGACGATCTGCGCTCATCTCAGACCCAGCGGGCACAACTCGAACTCGGTGTGATCGATTCATACATCGTCGACCAGCGATATCGGCGACGCGATGGCGGCTATGTCACGGCTCGAACCCGGGTTGCCGTGTCGGAGGACGACGGGGTGATGCTCGCCATCAACCACATCGAGGACGTCACCGAACAGCGCCGCTCAGCCGAACAGTTGACTCATGCGGCTCGACACGACGAACTGACCGGGCTCGCCAACCGGTCGTACCTCATGCAGGTACTCGCTCAGCGGCTCACCGGCGCGCAACCCGGATCGGTGGGCCTGCTCTTCATCGACCTCGATCACTTCAAGGTGGTGAACGACAGCCTCGGTCACGCGCTCGGAGACGATTTGTTGCGTCAGGTCGCTGAGCGGCTCGCCGGAGCGGTCAGGGAAGGTGACCTTCTCGGACGTTTCGGCGGAGATGAATTCGTGGTGGTGCTCGACGGCCGTGGTGGCCCGGTTGATGCGGCGGTCGCCGCCGACCGACTTCGCACGGCCGTCCACCCACCAGTTGACGTCGACGGTCATGAGTTCTTCGTGACGGTGAGTGTCGGGTGGTCGACGAACCACGACGCCGGGATGAGCCCTGACGAGATGCTGCGAGATGCCGACGCGGCGATGTATCGGGCCAAGAGCCGCGGTCGCGACTGCGTCGAGGCGTACCAGGCGGGAGGCCACGAGTCGGGCGTTCATGCTCTCCGGACGGTGGGTGAGTTGCGACGGGGGCTCGAGCGATCCGAGATTGTGCCGTACTTCCAACCCATCGTCGAACTGCAGAGCGGACGCCTCACCGGATTCGAGGTGGTGGCTCGTTGGCTTCATCCCGACCGCGGGTTGCTGCCGCCAGCACAGTTCCTGCCCTTCGCCGAGGAGTCGGGTCTGCTCGTCACGCTCGGCGCCGAGATGATGCGTTCGGCGCTGTCACAGATGGCCCGTTGGCGTGCCGCTGGGCATGCATTCGCTGAGGGGTCGGTGGCGGTGAACGTGGGCAGTCGCCAACTCGTCGACGCATCGTTCCTGTCGACCGTGGTCGAGGTCCTCGACGAGACCGGGATCGACCCTGACTCGGTGTGGTTCGAGATCACCGAGTCGGCTCTGCTCGCAGACGCTCGCGCGGCCAACTCGACCCTGCGCGAGGTGCGCGGACTCGGCGTGCATCTCTCGGTTGACGACTTCGGCACTGGCTATTCGTCGCTGACCTATCTGAAACGGTTCCCGGTCGAGGCCATCAAAATCGACCGAAGTTTCGTGACGGGCCTCGGGATCGAGGAGGAGGACACGACGATCGTCGAGGCGGTGGTGCAACTCGGACGAGCGCTCGGACTGACCGTCGTGGCCGAAGGCGTCGAGAGCCCTCTGCAACTGCAGCGACTTCGGGACTTGGACTGCGATCGTGGCCAGGGGTATCTGTTCGGGCGGCCACGGCCGGCGAATCTCATCGAAAGCGAGTTGGCCGGCGGTCGTTGAGTCGGTTGAGATCAGTCACCGAGTTTGTGGGCTCTGATCACCATCGAATGCGGGACGGGCTGTTGTGGCCCGACGCCGAACTCGCGCACTAGATCGACGTCGAAGTTGGCTCGGCGCAGGGCGTCGAACCAGTCACTGATGGTGCGACCGGCCTGGCCGTAGGGCACGGCGACGCGGCCGCTACTCGGGTCAGTCGACGTCACACCGGCCATTGGATGAACGGTCGCAATGACGAGGGCACGTCCAGCGCGCAACACCCGGTGCACCTGGCGCAGCACTCTCGACAGGTCATCGTGGTCATCGAGGGTGCCGTCGGCAATGACCAGATCGACCGACGATGAGATCGCGAAGCCGAGGTCACCGAGTTCGGCGTGATGGCACTCGACAACGGCGTCGAGTTGGGCCGCCCGCTCGCGCAGGTCAGTGATCTTGGACGCATCCGGGTCGACGGCGATCGCTTTCACGCCGAGTGATGCCGGAACGAGGGCGTTTCGGTGCGGACCGACGCCGAGCTCGAGGACACGCCCCACCCGCGCCGGGTCGCCGACGATGCGGCGACCGACCTCGTCGGGCCCGAGACGGCCGAGTCGGATCGAGCGGTGGTCGTTCGACATGTGACCAGTGTGGTGGTCGGCGCACCGATCGACACGGATCGCCGTCGGGCGGGCCGGGAGGTCGAGGGGTATTCTTCTCCCATGTCGACGGCAAATTTCTCGGTGGGGCGCCTGCGAGGCGCTCCGGAGCGGGGAGGCATCGTCGACCACCGCCTCGCACGGCGCATGCTCGTCAATCAGGTGCGCATCGGCCGGCTTCGACGAGACGAGGTGTGTGACGCCCACCCCGAACTCATCAGGGCGGCGGCGAACGTCGGCACGGAGACCGAGACGAGTTGTCCGATCTGCGAGGAGGAGAATCTTCGACTCGTCACATATGTGTTCGGGCACCGTCTACCGGCGCACGGACGGTGCGTGTCGTCGGCCAAGGAGTTGCGTCAACTCGCCACCGCTGGGCGCGATCTTCGTGCCTATGTGGTGGAGGCGTGTTGCGGGTGCCGTTGGCACCATCTGTTGCGCGTGTTCCCGGTGTGATGCGCCTCGCCGTACTCGTGGTGACGTGTGTGGTGTCGGCGGTGGCTTGTGAATCCTCGGTCGAGGTCGAGCCGTCTTCGAGCAATGTTCCAGCTGTCGAGACGACGCCTTCTGGTTTCGATCGGCGGATCGGTCTGGTGTCGAAGCCGGCGGGCGACGAGGTGGCGATGTGTCTATGGGTGGCGGACACCCCTGAAACCAGAGCGATCGGCATGATGGGCTCCAGCTCCTTTGGTGACGCCGATGCGATGGTGTTCGTGTCGGACGCGCCGACATCGGGTCGGTTCTGGATGTGGAACACCCTCATCGACTTGTCGATCGCCTTCTTCGACGAATCAGGGACGTTTCTCGACTCCCGTTCGATGGAGGTCTGCAGGGCGACTGATTCCGCTGACTGCCCCCGGTACGACACGCCGATCGGCTATCTGTCGGCCGTCGAGACCGTGGCTGGTGACCTCGACCGACTGTCGCTGGTCGTCGGATCGAGGTTGATCCTGACCGACGAGGCATGTTCGAGTTCGCTCGTGCCGTAATGAAACTGGGTGTCACACCCTTCGATCACGATGTGGTCATGGTCAAGTCCGGTTGCAGAGGCGATAGCCTCCGCCTCTCCATATCCACCCTGCTCCGTCGTGTCCGTTTCGTGCGGTTCGCCGGGGCCACGGTCGCAGAGGGCGACCACGTCCGAAGGGAGTCATGCACCTGATGATGCGTGCTTATGAACTGATGGTCATCATCGACGGCGACGTCGACGACCCGAAGGCCCAGACCTGGGTCAAGACGGTGTCTGATGGCATCACCAACGCCGGTGGTTCGATCCACGGCAAGCCTGACTGGTGGGGCAAGCGAGCCTTCGCCTATCCGATTCACAAGAAGGAGTCGGGGTATTACCTCGTCGTCGAGTGCGTGGCCCCCGCGGGTGCCCTCGACGAACTCGAGCGTTCGCTCCGTCTCGCGGACGACATCGTCCGCCACAAGCTCATCCGCCTACCCGAGGCCGAGGCCGAGCGCCGCGGCATGGTGGGCACCGCTGCCTGAGCGCAGCTGACGAAGGGAGCCGTCAATGGCAACGAACACCATCACCCTTATCGGGAACCTCACCCGTGACCCCGAACTCCGGTACACAGCAGGTGGTCGGGGGGTCGCCAGCTTCGGGCTGGCCGTCAATCGTCGATACCAGGTCAACGGTGAGTGGCAGGAGCAGGTCTCCTACTTCAACATCGTGTGCTGGGGCGACCTCGGCGAGAACGTTGCAGCAACCATGACCAAGGGCAACAGGTGCATCGTCACCGGCCGCATGGAGCAGCGCGACTACGAGACCCAAGCCGGTGAGAAGCGCACTGTGTTCGAAGTCGTTGCCGACGAGGTCGGACCGAGTCTCCGCTGGGCGACGGCGCGCATCGAGCGCACCGAGCGTTCCGACGGTGGATTCGGTGGCGGTTCGGCGCCAACCCGCTCCGGCGGTGGCGGCGGCGGCCAAGCCGATCCCGTCTACGGCGACGAAGAGCCCTTCTGATCACTCGCTGAGAACACCACTCGTACACCGGATTCGTCCAGGAAGGACCACCCATGGCCAAGAAGCCAGTCCGCGGATCACGCTCACGTGACGCCGCCCCCCGCAAGTTCAAGAAGAAGACCAGCCCACTCGTGATCGAGAAGGTCGAGTACGTCGACTACAAAGACGTCGATCTGCTTACTCGGTTCATGAGCGATCGCGGCAAGATCCGCAACCAGAAGATCACCGGCAACGATGTCCAGCAGCAGCGTGAGGTGGCCAACGCCATCAAGATCGCTCGCGAGATGGGTCTGCTGCCCTACGCCCGTCGCGTCGCGTCAGCGTCGCGTGGTCGTCCGGGCCGTGACGGTGACCGACGTCCACGTCGTGATGAGCAGGTCGAAGACCAGAACATCGAGGCCGTGAACGACGAGGGCATCGACGAGAGCACCGAGAGCGACGCGCTCGAGACCGTCGGCACTGAGGATGGGGAGGCCTGAGATGAAGCTCATCCTCCGCAATGACATGCAAGGCCTCGGCAAGCGCGGCGACATCGTCGATGTGGCCGATGGTTACGCCCGCAACTACCTGCTCCCGAAGGGTGCGGCCATCGTCGCCACCCCCGGCGCCGTCGAGCAGGCATCGCGCATGCGTCGGGCTCGTGATCTCCGTGACGCGAGCGACCGCGAGGCGGCCACCACGGTGGCATCGACCCTCGTGCCGAAGGTGATCGAGGTGGCGGCCAAGGCCGGCACCGAGGGTCGTCTGTTCGGCTCGGTCACTGCCGCCGACATCGTCGAGGCGATCGAGGCACAGACCTCGATCGTCATCGACCGCCGTCAGGTCGAGATCGAGGAGCAGATCAAGACCCTCGGACAGCATGTGGTTCGTGCCACGTTGCACGCCGAGGTGTCGTTCCCGGTCACGATCGAGGTCGTCGCTTCCTGACGATCCCGAACGCAGACTCAGCTCGATGTGCGGCCGGCTCGATCCGAGTGATCGGGCCGGCCGCCGTCGCGCCTGCGGTCATCCACAGGACGCCCACCCGTTGTCCACAGGCATTTCCACAGGATTCACCTCTTCCTTCCCACAGGCCAGAGGTGTGAAAGTGTCGCCACGATGAGTGACGAACATCCCTTCCCGCCGCCCGACGACGCCTACGCGCCCGAACCTGACGAGATGTCCGGTGGTGGCGGTGGTCGCCGTCGCCGTGGCGGCAGCCAGCCCCAACGCCGAGGCGCCGCCGGCCGGGTTCCCCCGCACAACCTCGAAGCCGAAGAGTCAGTACTCGGGGCGCTGCTCCTGTCACGAGATGCGATCGGGGTGGTCGCCGAGCGAGGCCTCAACCCTGACGACTTCTACCGTCCCGCTCACCGTCACATCTACGACGCGATCCGCTCGCTCTACGCGTCAGCTGGTCCGGTCGACGTCGTCACCGTCGCCGACGAACTGCGCCGCAACGGCCTCCTCGACGAGGTCGGCGGTTCTGAGGCGTTGCACGAACTGCAGAACAGCACGCCATCGGTGTCGAGCGCTGCGCACTACGCAAAGATCGTCAGTGACACGGCCCTGCTTCGCCGCCTCATCCACGTGGCCGGCGATATCGCCGAACTCGCCTACAGCGAGCCCGATGACGTCACGTCTGCGCTCGACGAGGCCGAGTCGAAAGTGTTCGAGGTCGCTGAGGATCGCGTTGCTGACACCACTGCCAGCCTCGACGATCTCCTCCCGGCAATGCTCGAACGTCTCCAAGAAACGTACGACCGCGGCGACATCGTCACCGGCACACCGACCGGTTTCGTCGACCTCGACGATCTGTTATCGGGGCTGCAACCGAGTGCCCTCTACATCGTGGGTGCCCGACCGGCCATGGGCAAGAGTGCCTTCGGGCTCAACATCGCCTCACACGTAGCGATGCATTCACAACAGCCCGTGCTCGTTTTCTCGCTCGAGATGGGCCACAACGAACTGACCCAACGAATCCTGGCGTCCGAGGCCCGGGTTGATTCGGTGAAACTGCGCACCGGCAAGCTTGCTGAAGGTGACTGGTCGAAGATCGGCAAGGCGATTGGACGTCTTGAGGTGCCGATGTTCCTCGACGACAACCCTCGGGTGACCGTGATGGAGATCCGTGCGAAGGCCCGACGCATCAAGGCGCGTCACGGCGGCCTCGGACTCATCGTCGTCGACTACATCCAGCTCATGAGCTCTGGTGGTTTCGCTGAGAACCGTCAACTCGAGGTGTCCGAGATCAGCCGAAACCTCAAGATTTTGGCCCGTGAACTCGAGGTGCCGATCATCGCTCTCAGCCAGTTGAGCCGGCGCCTCGAAGAACGTTCTGACAAGCGACCGATGCTTGCCGACCTACGCGAGTCGGGTTCGCTCGAACAGGACGCCGACGTTGTGATGTTCTTGTATCGCGACGAGGTGTATCACCCCGATACGCCCGACAAGGCGACGGCTGAGGTGATCGTTGCCAAACATCGCGCCGGCCCGATCGGCACCAAGAAACTCGTGTTCCTCGGTCAGTACACGAGATTCGAGAACGCCGCCCGCGCCGGCGGTGTGTGATCTGACATCGACCGGCATACTCGCCGGGTGAGTGATACCCCCGCTGTCGAGATGCATGGCGTTGAGAAGCGTTTTGGCGAGACGCGTGCCCTGGATGGTGTCGATCTGACCGTTCCCCGTGGTGCCGTCTACGGATTGCTTGGGCCGAACGGTGCGGGCAAGACGACCTCGGTGAAGGTGCTCACCACGCTGATCAGACCCGACGCCGGAGCGGCCCGGATCGACGGCATCGATGTCGTCGCCGACCCGGATGCCGTCCGACATCGCATCGGTCTCACCGGACAGTACGCCGCCGTCGACGAGCGACTCACAGCGCGCGAGAACCTGATCTACGTCGGGCGGTTGTTCCACCTCGGTGCCACCGAGTCGAAGGCCCGAGCCCGCGAGTTGCTCGAGCGCTTCGATCTCACCGATGCCGGCGACCGGGTCGTGAAGGGCTTCTCCGGCGGTATGCGCCGCCGACTCGACATCGCGATGAGCCTCATCGCCCGCCCGTCGGTGCTCTTCCTCGATGAGCCGACCACGGGTCTTGATCCGCGAAGCCGACTCGCCATGTGGGACGTGATCGCCGATCTCGCTGCTGACGGCACCACGGTGCTGCTCACCACTCAATACCTCGAAGAGGCTGATCGATTGGCCGAGCGAATCGTGGTGATCGATCACGGCCATGTGATCGCTGAGGGCACCCCTGACGAACTCAAGGCCCGCACCGGTGGTGCCTTGCTCAACGTGTCGATCGCCCGAGCCGAGAATCGGGAGCGGGCGATGTCGGTGCTGACGCCACTGTGCTCGGGGCGAGTCGAACCCGTCACCGATGACGACCGCTCGTTCGTGGCGCCGATCGTGGCTGGTGACCGAGTCGTGCCGGGTGTGATCCGAGCACTCGACGAGGCCGGAATCGATGTGCTCGACGTAGCGGTCCGACGGCCGTCGCTCGACGACGTGTTCTTGGCCCTCACCGGCCACATCGCAACCGAGGAAGAGGGGGAGTGATGGAACGTCTCCGATGGACCTTGCATGACTCGTGGGTGGAGGCTGAGCGGCATCTGCGGGTGATCCCACGCAATGTCGAGTTGCTGATCTTCGCCACGATCCAGCCGATCATGTTCCTCGCGTTGTTCGCCTACGTGTTCGGTGGTTCGATCTCGATTCCGGGGTTCGCCGATTACGACCAGTTCTTGATGCCGGGCATCTTCAGTCAGTCGCTCGTGTTCGGTTCGGCATTCACCTCGATCGGCCTCGCCGAGGACCTCTCGAAAGGACTTGTCGACCGCTTGCGCTCGCTGCCCATGAGTCGTTCGGCGGTGATCATCGGACGAACCATCAGCGACCTTGTGCGAAATCTGTTCACGTTCGTGGTGATGCTCGTGGTGGCGTTGCTGCTCGGATTCCGTTTCGAGGGGTCGATCCTCGACGCGGTTGCGGCAACGGGCTTGCTCGTGTTGTTCTCCTATGCCTTGAGCTGGGTGCAGGCCGTGATCGGCCTGGCGGTCTCATCGGTGGAGGCAGCGAACTCAGCCGGGTTCATCTGGATGTTCCCATTGACGTTCGTGTCGTCTGCGTTCGTCGATCCGTCGACGATGCCCGGCTGGCTCGAGGCGGTGGCCGATGCCAACCCATTCACCGTGGTGACGAACGCAGCGCGGGCGCTCTACAACGGTCTGCCGGTCGGCAACGACGCATGGCTGTCGTTGTTCTGGTCGGTGGGGCTGATCATCGTGTTCTCGACGCTCGCAACTCGCCGCTTCTCGCGTTCGACCTCGGCCTGACGGACATCTCCGGCTTGGTACCGGATGTCCCCTCTTCGGTACCGTTGATCCATGGCGACGACGGCACGCGATCTCATCGGTGACATCGACTTCGACCCCGTCGAGCTGAAGGCCCGCTATCTCCACGAGCGCGACAAGCGCATCCGCGATGAGGGCAATGAGCAGTACGTCGAGATCTCCGACCGGTTCGCCCATTTCGGTGACGATCCGTGGGCTGACCGGTCGTTCAGCCGTGAACCGCTCACCGACCACGTCGACGTGGTGATCGTCGGCGCCGGTTTCGGTGGACTGCTCGCTGGCGCACGGCTGCGCGAAGCCGGCTTCGGTCGGATCCGCATCATCGACACTGCCGGTGACGTCGGTGGCACCTGGTACTGGAATCGCTACCCGGGTGCGGCCTGCGATGTGCAGTCGTACATCTACCTGCCGTTGCTCGAAGAGCTCGGCGCGATGCCGGCGCACAAGTACTCGTTCGCTCCCGAGATCATGGAGCACTCCCGGCGGATCGCCCGCCACTACGACCTATATCGCGATGCGTGTTTCCAGACCGGTGTGACGGGCATGGATTGGGATGAGGGCACCGGTCGCTGGACGATCACCACCGATCGTGATGATGCGATGACCGCTCAGTTCGTGGTGATGGCGACCGGACCGCTCAATCGTCCCAAACTGCCGGGTATCCCCGGTATCGGATCGTTCGAGGGGCACACCTTCCACACCAGTCGATGGGACTACGACTACACCGGTGGCGACACCTACGGGAACCTGACCGGACTCGCCGACAAGCGCGTCGGGATCATCGGCACTGGCGCCACCGCAGTGCAGTGCATCCCGCATCTCGCCGAGTGGTCGAAGCAGTTGTACGTGTTCCAGCGCACGCCGTCATCGGTCGATGTGCGCGACAACGCCGAGACCGACACCGAATGGTTCTCGACCCTTGAACCCGGCTGGCAGAAGCGGTACATGGCGAACTTCACGGCACTCGTGTCGGGCTATGACGAGCCCGAAGATCTCATCGGTGACGGGTGGACCGAGATCTTCCGCGGTCTTACCGGCATCGCTGCCAAGGATGCGTCTCGCCGACTCGGTCGTCGTCTCGAAGCGCTCGAGAAGGCCGAGATGATGGAGTTGCTCGACTACCGCAAGATGAACGGGGTGCGGGGCCGGGTGGATGACATCGTCGCTGACCCGTCGACAGCGGAGCACCTCAAACCTTGGTACCGCCAGTTCTGCAAGCGACCGTGTTTCCACGATGGCTATCTGCCGGCGTTCAACCGGCCGAATGTGTCGCTCATCGACACCGATGGCCGTGGCGTCGAACACATCACCCCGCACGGTGTGGTGGTCGGCGGCGTCGAGTACGAGGTGGACTGTCTGGTGTTCTCGACCGGTTTCGAAGTGGGCACGGCGTACACACGTCGTGCTGGGTTCGACGTTCGTGGCCGTGACGGCATCGAGTTGTCGCAGCGTTGGGCAGATGGCGCGCGCACCTTCCACGGCTTGCAGTCACGCGGATTCCCCAACATGGCGTTCATCGGGTTCATCCAGACAGCGACGACGGTGAACATCCCGCATGCCCTCGCCGAACAGGCCGGTCACCTCGCCCACATCTTGAGCGAGGTTCGCGATCGCGGGTATGACGTGGTTGAGACCTCACAGGCCGCCGAAGATTCCTGGCAGGACGAGATTGCTCGCACAGCGGTGATGGCACGGTCGTTCTATGAGGAGTGCACGCCCGGCTATTACAACAACGAGGGCAAGGTCTCTGATGGCACCGGCTATGCGGCTGGCATGTACGGCGGCGGCCCGGTTCGCTTCTTCGCACTTCTCGACGAGTGGCGGGCCGCAGGAGACCTGCCCGGTCTCGAATTACGGCGAGCGGACTGAGCCGCCTGCTCAGTCGCCGATCGCGTCCCGTGCCATATCGCGCAACTCGGTGAGACGGATCTTCACGCCGTTCGGCCCGTCGGTGATGGGAAAGGTGTCGAGGGGAATCACCCGAACCGGCACTTTGTAGCGGGCGAGTCGCTCACGGCAGTGGTCGATCACGGTCTGTTCGTCGATGGCATGCCCGGGTTCGGTGAGCACGAAGGCCACCGGTCGTGCACCTGAGGCGCGGTCGACGGCCACCACCTGGGCACCGGCGACACCGGGTGCGGTCACGAGCACATCGGTGATCTCGACGGGTGCGACGAGGAATCCGCCGAGTCGCAACACGTCACCGAGCCGCGAGACATAGTGGAACGTGCGCGCATCGTCCATGTCGGCGAGGTCGCCGGTGCGAAACCATGTGGTGCCCGCATCGTCGGC
Source organism: Actinomycetota bacterium (assembly GCA_027730505.1). Taxonomy (GTDB): domain Bacteria; phylum Actinomycetota; class Acidimicrobiia; order Acidimicrobiales; family Ilumatobacteraceae; genus Casp-actino5. The sequence continues at coordinate 15,318 of JAQCGT010000029.1, forward strand.
GACGAAGTGGCGACCGGTGAGATCGGTGTCGATTGCGTGGCCCCCTTCGCGCAGGTAGCCGGCGAACAGACTCGGGCCGCGAAGTTGCAGTTCGCCGTCGACGACCCGGGCGGCGGCCGCAGTTGACACGAGTGTCCCTCCGGCCCGGGCGCGTCCGACAGCGTCGAGGCCCGGGTCGCGCAGCGAGAACAGTGCCTGCACCTCGCTCATCCCGTAGAGACCGGTGAGGGTCGCTCCGACCTCGGCGGCCCGTTCAGCGATGTCACCGAGGGCAGCGTTGAACTGGGCGTAGCCGGCGAGCCTGATGTGCGACAGATCGGCGCCGGCGTCGATCAGACGGTGGAGCATGTCATCGCTGCCGTTCATCGTGGTGATCTGCTCACGTCGGGTCAACGCAACGGTTTCTGCGAGATCGAAGCTGTGCACCAACACCCGTGATCCTCCGGCAACCGCTGCCATCATCGAGGTGAGCCCAAAGGTTCCGCACAACGGGAGCGCCACGAGCACGGTGTCATCGCCCGAGTAGCCGAACGCTCGGGCGGCATCGACGGCATGATCGACGATGGATCGCTGGTGGTGGAGCACCATCTTCGGCTTCGAGGTAGTGCCCGAGGTCGTGAACACGATGTAGGGCGAGTCACGGCGATCGCCGGCCGCGTCATCATCTGCTGCGGGTCCGGACGTATCGAGGTCCGGGTGTCGGGCGCCGGAACGGGTCACGAGATCATCCACCTCGGCCGCCGAGTAGCGGGTGTTGACTGCGACGGCGCACAGCTCGCCGAGGGCACAGGCCAGCAGCAACTCGACGGCGTGACGGTCGTTACCGCGATGCAGTGCGACGCGATCACCGGTGGCGAAACCCTGGGCTCGTAGACAGGCCAGGATGGTGCGTGACGAATCGAGCAGTTCACTCGCACGCATCTCGTCTCCATCGTCGAAGACGAGCACTGCGTCAGAGTGTGCGAACAGGTCGGCGACTCCCATGTGACCCATAACGGCAGTGTCGCACGGCAGACTGGTCAGATGTTCCTCGGAGAGGACCTCATCGCCTGGTTGTTGCTCGCTCTCGGTGGCGCGCTGTTTGTCGGGAACCTGCTCGCTGTGATCAAGCCGCCCACACCTCCCGAAGGTTCGGTTGAAGCTGCTGTCGAGGGCCCGGTGCCTCGTCCGCCACTCGTTCGGAGCCTTTCATATGCGTTGCTCGGTCTCGTCGCTGCGATCTGGGCGCTCGCAACGCTCATCGCGGGTTGACGATCGCTGATGTCGTCCGCTCTGCAGCTCCGATTCGTCCAGTCGGCGACGCGCGCCCGCGACCTTCCTGATCTCGGGCCCGAGGTCGCTTTCGTGGGTCGCTCGAACGTTGGCAAGAGCTCGCTCATCAACGCCCTCGCCCGTCAGCGGCAACTCGCACGCGTGTCCAACACACCGGGCCGAACCCAGTTGATCAACGTGTTCTCTCACGAGCGCGGCGGTGCCGTGATCGACCTCCCCGGGTACGGCTTCGCCAAGGTGCCCGGCCGGATCCGGCGGGATTGGCCCGAAATGATCGAGGGCTACCTATTGGAGCGCGAGCCGTTGGTGATGGTGTTCGTGCTCGTCGATGGCGAGATCGGACCCACCCCGCTCGATCAGCAGATGCTCGACTGGCTTCGCTACAACGAGGTGCCGCATACGGTGGTGGCGACCAAGTCCGACAAGGTGAAGTCGTCGAAACGGCCGCGTCGCAAGCGCGATCTGGCCGAGGGCTGCATGCTCGAACAGGGTGACATCGTGTGGGTGTCGGCATCCAAGGGCGATGGCATCGACCGACTCCGTGATCTGGTGGTCTCGCACCTCACTATCTGATGTGGCGTCGGTCACGCCGACCAGCCAAGATGGATGCCATGCCCTCCGCGCTGATGGACCACTACCTATCGACCTGGGCCGAGATGACGGCCCCGGGTGCCCAGTTCGAGATGACCGACACGGAGGTGCGCGGCATCCCCATGCGGGTGTTCGCCAAGGCACCGCCCACGATGCGGTTCCTCTGGGAACTCGCCGGCGGCTACGCGGATCGCGACTATGTCGTGTTCGAAGACGAGCGGTACACGTACGCCGAGATGGCGGTGATTGTTCGCGCCTTGGCCCAGAACCTGACCGAGGTGCACGGCGTGGGCCGTGGTGATCGGGTTGCGATTTCGATGCGCAACTACCCCGAGTGGGTAGCGACGTATTGGGCCACGGTGTCGGTCGGCGCGGCCGTGGTCGGCATGAACGCCTGGTGGACCACCGAAGAGATGGAGTATGGCCTCTCCGATTCACGTCCGAAGGTGCTGATTGCCGATGACGAGCGCATCGAACGCGTGCTGCCGATCCTCGACAACCTCCGAGCGACAGCGCCGCTGCACGTGATATCGGTGCGCAGCGACCGGGCCCTTCCGGCCGATTGTTCGCGCTGGTCGGAAGTGATCATTCCGTCGAACGCTCCCGAGGCGTTGCCGGCAGTCGAGATCGATCCCGATGACGATGCCTGCATCTTCTACACGTCAGGCACCACCGGCTTCCCGAAAGGCGCCCAGCTCACGCATCGCGGTTCGGTGCACAACGTGATGAACCTCGCCTTCATGGGTCTCACTGCAGCAGCGGCCGAGGCGAAGGCGAAAGCGGCCGGTGATCTCGTAGGCAAGGAGATGGGCGACCCGGTGTCGGGTGGTGCGGGTCAGTCGGTGTACATGGCTCCTACACCGTTGTTCCACGTGACGGCCAACAACTGTTTGCTGCAGCCGTGCACGCTCGTCGGCGGCAAGATCGTCCTGACCTACAAGTGGGATCCGGGTCGGGCTCTGGAGTTGATCGAACGGGAGCGGGTCACGAATTTCTCCGGTGTGCCGACAATGAGTCGCGAACTGATCATGCACCCCGACTGGGACAAGCGCGACACCTCGTCGATCCAGGGCATGGGTGGTGGCGGGGCGGCATTGCAACCCGACCTCGTGCACAAGATCGACAAGAGCCTGAAGCGCGGCGCCCCGTCGACCGGCTATGGCCTCACCGAGACCCACGGCATCATCACGGCGAACGCATCGAAGTTCTTCATCGACAAGCCAACGTCGTGCGGTCGGGTGGTGCCGGTGTGCGATGCGAAGCTCATCGATGAGGATGGCAATGACATCGTGCCTGGTCCCGATGCCCGTGGCGAACTGTGTGTGCGCGGCCCGATCGTCGTGAAGGGCTACCTCAACCGGCCAGAAGCCTCAGCAGAAGCGATCGTCGACGGCTGGTTCCGCACCGGCGACATCGCGATGATCGACGAGGACGGCTTCGTGCACCTCGTTGACCGAGCGAAGGACATGGTGCTGCGCGGCGGCGAGAATGTGTACTCGGCTGAGGTCGAGGCAGCGATCTACCACCATCCGGCGGTTGCCGAGGCAGCCGTGTTCGGCGTGCCCGATGATCGCTTGGGTGAGGAGGTTGCCGTGGCGCTGCACCTGCGGCCGGGAGCGGCGTTGTCCGACGAGGAGTTGCGTGGGTTCCTCGGCGAGCACATTGCCAAGCACAAGATCCCGCGCTATGTGTTCGTGCTCGACGAGCCGTTGCCGCGCAACGCGAACGGCAAATTCTTGAAGCGTGATCTGAAAGAACGTCTCATCCCGACGCTGTGATGCGCAGCACCGATTGACCCTCGTCGTTCTCGCCGGCGTCGACGGTGATCGAGCCGCCCTCGACAGCGCGACCTTCGAGGATCAGCACGGCGGCACGGTCGCCGATCTCACGCTGGATCACGCGCTTGAGCGGACGGGCGCCGAACGCCGGGTCATACCCCTCGGCGGCGAGCAACGACATGGCGGCATCGGTGACGGTGAGTTCGATCCGCTTCGAGTCAGCGAGACGGTCGCGCAGACGGGCGATCTGAATGTCGACGATATGGCGCAGATCCCCTTCGGTGAGTTCACGGAAGCGGATGATGTCGTCGACACGGTTCAAGAACTCGGGTTTGAAGAACGCACCGGGATCTCCAGGCAGGTTCGAGGTCATGATCATCACCGTGTTGGTGAAGTCCACTGTGCGTCCCTGGCCGTCGGTGAGGCGTCCATCGTCGAGCACTTGCAACAGCACGTTGAACACATCCGGATGGGCCTTCTCGATCTCGTCGAGCAGGATCACCGCGTATGGCCGGCGGCGGACTGCCTCGGTGAGTTGACCCCCTTCGTCGTATCCGACGTATCCGGGGGGAGCACCGATGAGGCGTGACACGGTGTGCTTCTCCATGTACTCGCCCATGTCGATACGAACCATGGCGCGCTCGTCGTCGAAGAGGAACTCAGCGAGGGCCCGTGCGAGTTCGGTCTTGCCGACGCCGGTCGGTCCGAGGAACATGAACGATCCGATCGGCCGGTTGGGGTCGGACAGCCCGGCCCGACTGCGTCGGACGGCGTTGGCCACGGCGACGACGGCTTCGTCCTGGCCGATGACGCGCTCATGGAGCGAGTCTTCGAGGTGGATGAGCTTGGCCATCTCGCTCTCGAGGAGCCGGGTCATCGGCACCCCGGTCCATTTGGCGACGACCTCAGCGATGTCCTCGGCGTCGACTTCTTCTTTGAGCATGCGGCTTTCACCTTGGAGCGAGTCGAGGTGTGCCGTGGCTTCGTCGACACGTCGCTCGAGTTCGGGAATGCGTCCGTAGCGGATCTCAGCAGCCAGGTTCAGATCGGTCTCACGTTCGACCTGGGTGCGCAGTTGTTCTAGTTCCTCTTTGAGGTTGCGGATGGCGTCGATGGCCTGCTTCTCCGCGTCCCAGTGTTGACGCATCTGGGCGCGTTCGGCATTGAGGGCGGCAAGTTCGGCGTGTAGGGCGTCGAGGCGCTCGATGCTCGCTGCGTCGCTCTCCTTTTCGAGCGCAACTTGTTCGATCTCGAGTTGCAGGATGCGACGCTCGACGACGTCGATCTCCGTGGGCATCGAGTCGATCTCGATACGGAGTTTCGACGCTGCCTCGTCGACGAGGTCGATGGCTTTGTCAGGAAGGAATCGATTGGTGAGATATCGGTTCGAGAGCACGGCTGCCGACACGAGCGCTGAGTCTTGGATTCGCACACCGTGGTGGACTTCGTAGCGCTCCTTGAGTCCGCGCAGGATGCCGATGGTGTCCTCCACGCTCGGTTCACCCACGTACACCTGCTGGAAGCGGCGTTCGAGAGCCGGATCCTTCTCGACGTACTTGCGGTACTCGTCGAGGGTGGTGGCGCCGATCATGCGCAACTCACCACGCGCCAGCATCGGCTTGATCATGTTGCCGGCATCCATGGCTCCTTCTGCGCCGCCGGCACCGACGATGGTGTGCAGTTCGTCGACGAAGGTGATGACTTCGCCGGCAGCGTCGGTGATCTCCTTGAGCACAGCCTTCAATCGCTCTTCGAACTCGCCTCGGTACTTGGCACCGGCGAGCATCGAGCCGATGTCGAGGGAGATGAGACGTTTGCCCTTCAAGCCTTCGGGAACGTCGCCGTCGGCGATGCGGCGGGCGAGTCCTTCGACGATGGCGGTCTTGCCGACGCCGGGTTCGCCGATGAGCACCGGATTGTTCTTGGTGCGACGGCTGAGCACCTGGATGACCCGGCGGATTTCGTCGTCGCGACCGATGACGGGATCGATCTTGCCCTCAGCGGCGCGAGCGGTGAGATCTTGGCCGTACTTCTCGAGCGCAGCGAATGTGTCCTCAGGGTTCTGGTCGGTGACGCGGTGCGAGCCGCGCACGTCTCGCAGGGCCTGCAACATCTCTTCGGAGCCGACTCCGACCTTCTGGTTCATGGCGAGGAGGAGATGTTCGACCGAGAGGTAATCGTCTCGGAGGTCCTTGCGGTACTTCTCGGCATTGTCGAACGCGTTCGACAGTTCGCGATCCATGCGGGGTTCGTCGCCGCCTTGGGCACGGGGGAGTTTGTCGACAGCGGTTTGGGCGCGGTCGCGCACCATGCCGGGCGATTGGCCGAGTTTCGACAGGAATGGCGTGGCGATCGTGCCGTCTTGTGAGCAGATGGCGACGAGCAGATGGTCTGCTGTCAGTTGGGGGTTGGCGAGTGACTTCGCTTGGTCGACGGCTGCCGCGACGGCCTCTTGGGTCTTGGTCGTCCACTTCTTGGGATCGAGTGCCATGTGGACAACCTACATGGCGCTTCACGAAGTCACACGAAAGTTGAGTCAAAAGGACTCAGGATTTATGTCACATCCTTATCAAGGCGCGGATCGGCCCTGATCAGAACACATCTGCAGGGATGGCGAACAGGTCATCCGCCGTAGCGTGCACCGCTCCCGCCCAGCCCTCAGCCGCCGGTAGCAACTGCTCACAGAAGAACCGGGCCGAGGCACGTTTCGCTGTCGTGTGCGGTGTGTCGGTGCCAGCGTTCAGGCTCGCCCCGGCCACGAGCGCTGCACACACCGTGGTGCCGAGCAGCCGCAGATACGGGACTGATGCCCCGAGCAGACTCGCCGGATCGGTCGATGAGACGGCGACGAGATGCTCGGTCGCCCGACGGCACGTGTCGATTGCGTGCCTCAAGTTGGCGGCCGCTGCCGTCATCCCCTCGGTGTCATGCAGCTGATCGGCCACAGTCGAGAAACGATCCAGCTCATCAGCGATCACACCACCCGACCGCATCCCGAGCTTGCGACCGACGAGGTCGGCCGCCTGGATGCCGTTGGTTCCCTCATAGATCGGCAGGATGCGCGCGTCACGGTAATGACGAGCCACTCCGGTCTCCTCGACGTAGCCCATACCGCCGAAGATCTGGACTGCCATCGATGTGCACTCCTGTGCCACGTCGGTGCACAGCGCCTTCGACAACGGAATGTAGAGATCGGCCTTCTCGCGCCACGAACGTGATTCGTCGGGGTCGCTGGCCGCCTTCGCCATATCCAAGAACGCGGCATTGGTGTAGGTGAGGGCGCGCATCGCGTCGATCCAGGCACGTTGGGTCATCAGCAGACGACGCACATCGGGGTGCTCGATGATGAGGCTCTGCTCGCCAGCAGGGGCTCCGATGGCCCGACCTTGGCGACGCTCGTTCGCATACTGAACGCCGTCCTGATATGCCCGCTCGGCGATCGCAAGACCCTGCAGACCCACCGAGAGACGAGCGTTGTTCATCATGGTGAACATGTTCCGCATGCCTTCGTTCTCTTCGCCCACGAGCCACCCGATGGCGCCTTCGCCCTCGCCGAAGGAAAGCACGCAGGTAGGCGAACCGTGGATGCCGAGCTTGTGCTCGATCGACACACAGGTGACGTCGTTTCGCTCCCCGAGGGATCCATCGGCGTTCAGGAGGAACTTCGGCACAAGGAACATCGAAATGCCCTTGGTTCCAGGAGGCGCGCCGGGAGTGCGAGCGAGGACGAGATGCACGATCTGCTCGGTCATGTCGTGCTCACCGAAGGTGATCCAGATCTTGGTGCCGGTGATCCGCCACGAACCATCGCCGACCGGTTCAGCCTTGGTGCGCACCGCTCCGACATCGCTGCCCGCCTGAGGTTCTGACAGGTTCATCGTTCCCGCCCACTCGCCGGTGAGCATCTTGGGTAGGTAGGTCTCCTGCTGCTCCCGTGAACCGTGGGCTTCGAGAGCATCGATCGCGCCCTGAGTGAGCAGCGGACACAACGCCATCGCCATGTTGGCGCTGTTGAGCATTTCTTGGACCGCGAGCGCCGTGAGCCACGGGAAGCCGGCACCGCCGTATTCGGGATCGAACGGCATCGCGCCGAAGCCCGACTCGACGTATTGGCGATAGGCAGGCTTGAACGAATCGGGCGTGGTCACCGAGTTGTCCGGATGCCACTGCGCTTTGATGGTGTCGCCGTCCACATTGGTGGGGGCGATCACCTCGGTCATGAAGCGACCGACCTCTTCGATCACACCTTCGACGGTGTCGAGATCGACGTGGCTGAAACGCTCGGTGGTGAGCAGCTGCTCGATGCCTGCTGCGTGGTTGAGCGAATACAAGATGTCAGCGATCGGTGCGCGGTAGTCAGCCATGACGACATTGTGGCACCGACCAGCCGGTGAGTGCTCGTGTCAGCCCGATGTCGGGTTCGAGTCCAAGAACTCGGTGAGAGTGCCGCCGAGGCGCTGCATGCGGCCGTGGAAGTGTGCGATCTCCACACCGTCCTGATTGGTGACGACAGCATCGTGCAGGCTCGGACGCTTGCCTTTCCATCTCGTGGTACCGGTGGCCGTGAGCACGTCACCGGGCACGGCCGAACGCACCCAGTCGATCGTGCCGGTGGTGGCGAGCGCCATCTCGTCATCGGTGCTCGCCACCATCGCCATGGCGGTGTCGGCGAGGGTGAAGATGATCCCGCCCTGACAGACGCCCGCACCGTTGGTCATGTCGTCGGTGACCGTCATGGTGAGCACCGAGCGCTCAGCCGTGATCTCCACGAGTTCGATGCCGAGGAGTCGGCAGACCCGGTCGCGCGAGATGAGGGTGCGGACGAGCTGCTCGGGATCGGCCATGCGGCGAGATTAGAGATCTCGACTCAGGTTGAGCGGAGCCAAGCGGCGATGGCGGCGCCCGTAGTGCGCAGTTGCTTGTAGTCGGCGATCGGGTCGGGCATCGACTCGATCGCATTAGCGAGCGCTTGCGCCGATTCGCGCGACGATGTCACGAGATCGTCGAGTCGCATTTGATGGGTGCGGATCGTGAACAACAGACAT
>JAQCGT010000150.1 GCA_027730505.1 Actinomycetota bacterium
AGCGTCCCCGTTGGCGCCGACGCTTGAGCGTTACTCCAAGTATCTCGTCAACTACGACCTCGAGAACGCCGTTTGTCCGGGAACGTTCACGCTCGAGGACATGCCCTGGAACTGGAAGGTGATGTTCGAGAACTTCAACGACGGATACCACGCCAACCGACTGCATCAATATGTCCAGGACTTTTGTCCGTCGAACCTCTCGGCGTTTCCCGAGCCGTGGAGCGACGACTCGAACGTGATTTTTCGGACATCGGGTTACACCCACCTCGATGGCGGCTTCAACGCGACGCACCGGGTGATCATGCCGGTGTATCCCGATCTCACCGAAGAGGAGCGCTCCCGTTCCACCTTCGCTCTGGTTCCGCCGACCCTGTGTTTCGGCACGGCCCCCGACCAGTGCTTCTTCTTCCTGGTGCGCCCCAAGACCGCCCAGACGATCGACGTGGAGATCGGTTATATCTTCCACCCCTCCGCGCTGGAGGACCCGCTCTTCGAGGAGAAGGTCATCCTCTCGGACGCCGGCGTGCAGGTGTTCGTGCGCCAAGACCAAGACGCGACGACCAAGGTCCAGTTGGGTCTCAACTCCAGGTTCGCCCCGAGGGGTCGGTACTCCTGGCAGGAGGAGAGCCATGTCCAATTCAATCGATGGCTCACTCAGCGCTACCGCGCCGGGTGGTCCAACCGAGCAGCCGCCACAAGTTGACGGCGTCCTAAGTCACCTACAACAGCAACGGGGGAAATGACAATGATGAGAAAACGATCCACCAGGATGGCGGCGCTCGCAGCCTCCGCGGTGCTTTTCGTGGCCGCCTGTGGCGGAGACGATGACTCCGCTCCCGCGGCGGAGCCTGCGGCTGAGGAGCCCGCTGAGGAGCCGGCTGAGGAGCCGGCCGAGGAGCCGGCCGAGGAGCCGGCCGAGGAGCCGGCTGAGGAGCCTGCCGAGGAGCCCGAACCCGAGGTCGACGAAGTCGTCGCCGCGTTCGATGCGAACGGCGATGGCACCGTCACCATTGGTGTGGCGGCCGCCGGCCCGCGCGATGACGGTGGCTACTACCAGTCGCTTGTCGACTTCGCGGAGACCTTCTCGGCGGAGAACGGCTTCGCAGCTCCGATCGTCAGCGACAACATTGGAGCGGACGACGCGGCGCGTGCCATGGCCGACCTCGCCCAGCAAGGGGTCGACATCTTGATGGTGGGGGCGAGCGAGATCGCCGAGCCACTGCCCGACCTCACCGAGCAGTTCCCTGACATTTTCTGGTATTGCAACTGTGGTGCCGGCTTCCCTGAACTTCCCGGGTTGGCGCAGGCAACTGACTGGGGTGCGGCGATCCACTACACGGCGGGTGTCGCCATGGCCCAGGTGATGATCGAGGCCGGGACGACCAAGTCGGTGTTCCTTGGCTGCTGCGAGATCAATTTCGAGGTCGAGGCCTTCGACGCTGTTGTCTTCGGCATGCAGTCTGTCGACCCGTCGCTCACCATGGAATACGTGTCCACTGGTGATTACCCGTACGACTTCAACAACGCCGCCAATGCGACGGCCGCGCTGCAGACTGCGGTGGCCGACGGCGCCGGTCTGGTCTATGCCTACCTCGGCGGGGCGCTTGAGCCGGCCGGGCAGGCCGCGACCGAGGCTGGTATCGCGGTCTTTGCCGCCGGTCCGGTCGACATCTGCTCCCGAGACGACGGGATCAACTGGACAGGATCGGTGGTGTTTGACGGCGGTGTTTACGCGGCTCAGGCAATCCGTCTGATCATCTCCGGCGACCTTGCCGAGGGTTCCACTTACCAGTTCCCGACCGAGGTGGGTCTCAACGGCATGGATGTCTGCGATCCGTCTGCTGAGACCGAGGCGGCCCTGGCCGAGGCCTTCGGTCTGCTCGCCGCCTATGACGGTGAGCTGATGGGTGCGCTCGGCGGGATCTCGTCCGAGGCGTACAGCGCCGGGTGAGCCAGCCCCCACTCGCTCCGACAGGGGCGGATGCGTCAGCATCCGCCCCTGCGGTCGAACTCAGAGGAATCTGCAAGTCATTCGGGAGGGTGAAGGCCTGCGATGATGTCGACTTCGTTCTCGAGCGAGGTCGGATTCATGGCGTTCTCGGAGAGAACGGAGCGGGCAAGTCCACGCTCATGAAGATCCTCATCGGGCTGGTGTTGCCCGACGAGGGATCGATCGCGGTTGACGGGAGCCCGGTGCAGATCCATGATCCTCTAGCTGCCGCGCGGTTGGGCATTGGCATGGTCCACCAGCACTTCAGTCTGGTGGATGCCCTCACCGTCTGGGAGAACGTCGCCCTTGGTGAGGACGGGGCTCTGCGACCCCATGCGGTCCGTCAACGCATCGCCGAGATCGGGGATCGCTTCGGGCTCGAGATCGATCCTGAAGCCCGGGTCGGGGACCTGACCGCAGGTTTGCGCCAGCGGGTGGAGATCATCAAATGTCTACGCCGAGACCCGGCGATCGTCATCTTCGACGAACCGACCTCGGTGCTAACGCCGGACGAGTCACAACAACTGTTCTCTTCCTTTCGCGAGGTCGTTGCCGTCGAGGGTCGGGCGGTGGTGTTGGTTAGCCACAAACTTGATGAGGTGCTGGCCGCTACTGACGAGATCACGATCATGCGCCGGGGAGCGGTGGTCGATCGACGAGCGACCGCCGATGCCGATGCCTCGTCGCTGGCCCGTGCCATGGTGGGGCGGGACGTTTCCTTGCGATCCGAGCAGGCCGCATTCGGTCTGATCAGCGAATCCGACGACGTTGAGGAACGAGCCACATTCGCCTCGTCGTCGACACCAGCGTTGGACCTCCGCGACGTGATCGTTGACGGGCCGGGTGGTGTGCGCCTCCTCGATGGCATCTCGCTTCGTGTCGGACCAGGTGAGATCGTTGGCATCGCCGGGGTTGAGGGCAACGGCCAACGCGTCCTCGGCGACTTCTTGTCGTCGCTCGTGCCTGCGACCAGCGGCGAGGTCGCGGTCGGCGGCGTGCCTGTCGTAAGTCGGCGTAGCGGGGCCATGGCGGCAGCAGGGATCGGTGTGATACCGGAGGACCGTCACGACTCGGGTGTCGTGCTCGACATGTCGGTCGCGGAGAACCTCGTCCTGACGGACCCCAGTCGGATTGCGAGAGGGGGCGTGCTCGACACCACCGCCATGGCGTCGAACGCGACCCGTCTGATCAGCGATTACGACATTCAGTGCTCGGGCCCGGATGCGCCACTCTGGTCGCTCTCGGGAGGCAACCAACAGCGCGTCGTGCTCGCACGCGAACTCGATCAGCAACCACGGGTCCTTGTGGCGGCCCAGCCGACCCGGGGGCTTGACGTCGGGGCGATCGAGCACATGACCCGGTGTCTGCGAGATGCCGCAGTGGCCGGGGTTGGCATCTTGTTGATCTCGAGCGAACTCGAGGAGATCCTCGATCTCTCCGACCGGATCCTCGTCATGTCGCGCGGCCGGATTGTCGGCGAGATGGCGCGTGGCGACGCCGACGTCGAGCAACTCGGGCTGCTTATGGGTGGGGCGGCGGCATGAGCAGGCGACCGGTCGAGTGGATCGGCCTCTATGCCGTGAGCGTCCTCGCGGCGCTTGTGGTGTCGGCGTCGCTCGTCGAGATCACCGGTGGTGACTGGCGCCCGGTGCTCGATGCTCTCTTGGACGGCAGCCTTCGGGGCCCCGGTCGCTGGGGTGAGTCGATGTCGGTGGCGGCGCCGATGCTCATCGTCGCACTGGGCACCGTTGTGTCGGCCCGGGCCGGCTTGGTCAACATCGGTCAGGAGGGACAACTCCTCATCGGGGCGGCCTTTGGGTCGTACTTCGGATTCCTGATCGGTGGACCCGGCCCCCTCAATCTCGTGCTGATCTTGACCTTCGGTGCTCTGGGTGGCGCTTTCTGGGCGAGTCTCGCCGGGGGACTGCGGTTCTGGAGAGGGGTCCCCGAGGTGCTTTCCACCCTGCTGCTGGTGATCGTCGCCACCCAGGCCGCAGCGTATGGACTCAAGCATGAGTGGCTCATCTTG
>JAQCGT010000151.1 GCA_027730505.1 Actinomycetota bacterium
CTGGCGGCCCCGGGGCTTCGGCCCCGGGGCCGCTCCCGTTTTCGGGCGTAGTCGGGGGCGCGAGTCAGTCTCCGACAGCGGGCAGAACCCAGTCGGGCCCCTCAGGGCGCGGACGGGAACTGAGCAGCGGGCGAGCGCCCCGCGAGTCGTCAGTTCTGATGCGACTTGACGAGGGTGCCGAGGTAGAGCTCGATCACCTTCGGATCGGTGAGCAGCTCGCGGCCGGTGCCGGTGTAGGCGTTCGCGCCCTGGTCGAGCACGTAACCGCGATGGCAGATCTGGAGGCACCGGCTGGCGTTCTGCTCGACCATCACAATCGACACCCCGGCCTGATTGATCTTGTGACACCGCACGAAGACCTCGTCCTGCAGAGCCGGGGAGAGACCCGCTGACGGCTCGTCGAGAAGAAGCACTGACGGATCCATCATTAGCGCCCGGCCCATGGCAAGCATCTGTCGCTCACCGCCGGAGAGCGAGCCCGCTCTTTGAGAACGACGCTCAGCGAGCTTCGGGAACATCTGCCCGACCACCTCGAAGCGCTCAGCAAACATCTTCGGCTTGAGGAAGGCTCCCATCTCGAGGTTCTCCTCGATAGTGAGCGCTGGGAAAACATTGTTGATCTGGGGCACGTAGCCGATGCCCCGTGACACCAGCGAGTGGGCCTTCTTATTGGTGATGTCCTCTCCGCGCAGCCGAACCGATCCGGCGCGCACGTTGACGAGACCGAACATCGCCTTCACGAGGGTCGACTTGCCGGCACCGTTCGGGCCGATGATGCCGACGAGCTCGCCCTCGTGTAGCTCGAGTGAGCAGCCGTTCAAGATGTTGACCCCGGGCAGGTAGCCGGCGGTCAGATCATCGGCGATCAACAACGGTTCGGCGGTCGCGTCACTCACAGGTCGGCCTCCAAGTCGAGGGCGGAATCGTGGTGCGATCCGAGATATGCATCGACAACGGCCTGATTCTGGCCGATCGACGCGGGTGGGCCTTCGGCGATGATGCGGCCCTCGGCCATCACCACCACCCAGTCACTGATCTCTTGCACCATGTCCATGTCGTGCTCCACGAAGAGCACCGTCATGCCGTCGTCGCGGAGTCCTTTCACGTGGTCGAGCAGCGACTGCTTCAAGGCCGGGTTCACCCCGGCCATCGGCTCATCGAGCATCACCATGGTCGGGTTCACCATGAGAGCGCGCGCCATCTCCAGGAGCTTGCGCTGACCACCGGAGAGCGTGCCCGCGAACTCCTCTCGCATGTGGTCGAGTTTGAACCGAACGAGCAGTTCGTCGGCTCGTTCGGTGTTCGACCGCTCCTGCGACTTCCAGAGCGCCGGGATCAACGATCGGGAGAGCCGCTCCCCCACCTGCCCAGTGGCGCCGAGCAGCATGTTCTCGATCACCGTCATCTTCGAGAGCGCCTTGGTCAACTGGAAGGTTCGCACCATTCCGAGATTGGCCACCCGGTGGGCGGCGACACCGTCGAGGTCGCGTCCGTTGAACGAACGAGTTCCGGTGTCGGGGTTGTCGAAGTTCGTCAGCAGGTTGAAGAAGGTCGTCTTGCCGGCGCCGTTCGGTCCGATCAGCGCGGTGATGACACCACGCTGCACCTCGAGATGGTCGACGTCAACCGCGGTGAGTCCGCCGAAGGTGCGGCGGACTCCGGTCGCGGTCAGGATCGCGTCAGGCTTCGGAGCGCCCGGCTCCCAGGCGACACCGGCGAGCGCAGGGGCGACGGGGATGGAATCAGCGGTCATCGAGCGCCATCTCCTCCTTGTTGCCGAAAATGCCCTGCGGTCGGAACGCAGCCAGCAGGATCAGGCCGAGTCCGATGAGCATGAACCGGACCTGGCCGACCTGAGTGCCGGTCATGAGCCACTCGGGGATGTGTCCGTTGTCCACTCCTTGGCGGAGGGCGACATCGGTGAACGAGAGGATCGCGTAAAGGATCGCGGCGCCCGCGACTGGTCCAAGCACCTTGGCCGCCCCGCCCAGGATGAGGGCCACCCAGGCGAAGAAGGTCACATCGGTGATGAAGTTCTGGGGTTGCGCTGACTGCGTGCCGATCGCGCGGAGCATGCCGCCCATCGCACCGAAGACACCTCCGATCATGAGGGCCTGCATCTTGTACCAGTACGCGTTCTTGCCCAAACTGCGCGCGGCGTCCTCATCCTCCCGGATCGCCTTCAGCACACGACCCCAGGGACTGCGCATGAGGCGGAGGCTGATCACGAGCACAATGGCCAGCGTGATCCACCCCACGGTGACCACCCACATCTGATTGCCGATGAACAGACCGAAGAGATAACGCTCTTGGCGGTCATAGGGGCTGAGTTCGTAGAAGGTAGTAGCGAACCCGGTGAGGCCGTCAGATGAGCCGGTCCAGCGGTCGAGGGACGGAGACCTCGCGATGATTCGGAACATCTCGCTCGCCGCGATCGTCACGATGGCGAGGTAGTCAGCGCGGAGCCGAAGCGTCGGCACACCCATGATCGCCGCGAGGATGAGCGGAAACACGATGATGCCGAGTAGCAGACCCCACCAAAAGTTGAGCCCGAGGGTCACTACCGACATCGAGAGTCCGTAGGCGCCGGCCGCCATGAAGACCGCCTGACCGAGGTTGAGTAGGCCGGTGTATCCGAAGTGGATGTTCAGGCCAAGGGCGGCCAGCCCGAAGTAGATGAACTGCTCCCCGAACAGTCCGCGGGCGGTGTTCTCAATAATCGCTCCCCAGTCCATGACCCTCCCCTCAGCCGATCCGATCCTTGCGACCGAGCAGACCCTGCGGACGCACCAGCAGGATCACCACGAGCATCACCAACGCCCCGACATTCTTCATGTCGGTCGGGATCACCAGCGACGACATCTGGATGAACAGGCCAACGATGATGCTGCCGAACAGCGCGCCGTAAGCGGTGCCGAGACCGCCCAGGGTCACGCCGGCGAACATCAGCAGCAGCGTACGGAAGCCCATCTCCCACCCGATCGACTCGGTGACACCGAACATCACGCCACCGAGTCCGGCGAGTGCGCTACCTGACACCCACACCCATCGGATGACTTTCTCGACATCGATTCCCGACGACTCCGCGAGATCGCGGTTATCGGACACGGCCCGCATCGCCTTGCCGATCCGCGTGAATTGAAGAGCGGACCCGACGCCAACCAGGATGACGACCGAAAGGCCCATGATCACAAGATCCTTCGGGGCGACCGTGAACCAGACGAAGTCCCACTTCTCCTGAATCCGGTAGTCGCGGTAGAAGCCGGCGCGACCGCCGAACCGATAGAGCATCACGTAGCGGAGGAAGATGGAGAAGCCGATCGAGACGACGAGCGCGGCGATCAGACTCACGCCGCGACGGCGGAGCGGCCGCCACACGAACTGGTTGAAGACACCTCCAGCCACACCGGTGATGAACAGCACGAACACCGCGGCTACTAAGAGCGACGACTGCCAGCCGAACACTCCGGTCACGTGGAACAGATAGGCCATCATCGCGCCGAACGTCACCATCTCGCCGTGCGCGAAGTTGGTCAGCCCGGTCGTTCCGTAAATCAGGGAGAGCCCGATCGAGCACATCGCCAACAGCAAGCCAAGTTTCAGGCCATCCACGAAGAGCTGCACCCACTCGATCGCCGTGACCTCCGAGACGGCGGCCTCGCCAAGGGGGAAGAGCGCGCCCTTCGACTTACCGGGGGTGTCGATGACCACCTCAGCCGGGTTCTTGTCGGGATTCCGGAGGTCGACGCCCTCCGGAAGGGTGCTGACATCGAGGAGCACCGAGTAGGTGCCGACCGGCACCGACACCGACCAGTCGCCGTTCTCGTCGGTGGTTCCCGTTCCGACCTCATTTCCTGACGGGTCGCTGATGATGAACACGACATCGCCGACACCAATCTTCTCGCCCTCGGCATCCCTCGTGGAAAGCGAACCCTTGATCTCGCCGTTCTCGTCCTGCGCCGAGGCTGGGGCTCCAAGGGCCAGCAAACCGATCAGTGAAGCGGA
>JAQCGT010000152.1 GCA_027730505.1 Actinomycetota bacterium
TGGGTCCGGATGCAGTGGCGGTGTCAGCCTACGTGGTGCTCATGGCAGTGGTTGTTGTCGGGTGCGTCACCCTCTGGCGTTCTGGCCCGACGGGAATTCTGGTGGTGGTGCCGCTGGTCGCGTCGTGGCCGGTACTCGCGCTATTCGCCAATCTGTCGTTCGTTGACGATGGCCGTTATGCGATTGTGGCCTGGCCATTGATCGTCGTGGCACTGGTTGAAGGCTTCGGATCGCTCGGCGGTCGAGTCAACACCTCGACGCCGGTGTCGTTTGCCCTGCCGGTGCTGTTGGTCACTGCTCTCACCGTTCCATGGTTGGCGTCGGAGGCCAGACCGATCGGTGCCGATCCCGATGCGACCAGCCGCCGCATCATCGAGTTGCTCGACGAGGCCGACGTTGATCTTCTGCTCGGCAACTATTGGTTCACGCTTCCGGTCGAGTACCTCAGCGATAGTCGAATTGCCACCGCCGTTGCTGGGCACCCTTGGGGCGCCTTGTTTGATTGGCAGCCCGGAATCCCATGGGGTGTTCGGTTGCCGGTCACACAAGCGGAGGTCACCTCGAGTGAGATCGAACGTCGTGCGTACGTGTTCCAGAGCGGTGATCCGTTCCTCTCCGAAGAGGCGTCACTGGAGGTGCTGCCGATGCCGGTGAGCGCCTACGTGAGGCATGATCTTCCTGGCGCACGGCTTTACGTTCCGGGCGAGGAGGATTCGTGACATGTGGCAGAACAAGCGACTGGTGGTCGTGCTCCCCACCTACAACGAGCACCTCTCGATTGCTTCTTGTATCGCAAGGTTCGAGGGGCTCGGGATCGTCGACGAGGTTCTCGTCGTCAATAACAACGCGCATCCGGCAACCTCGCCGGAGGTGGCCACTACCGGAGCGAGAGAGGTGTTCGAATCGATTCAGGGATATGGCGCAGCGATCCGGCGTGGGCTTGCTGAGACCCGCGACGCAGACCTGATCTGTGTCTGCGAGCCCGACGGCACCTTCGACCCTGAGGATCTCCTCAAATTGCTGCCGTACACCGGTGATGTCGACATCGTCTTCGGATCACGCACAGTGCAGGAGTTCATACTGTCGGGAGCCAACATGGGGACGTTTCTCAAATGGGGGAACTGGGCGGTCGCAAAGCTCACCGAGGTGCTGTTCAACACGGTGTATCTCTCCGATGTCGGCTGCACCTTCAGGGTTCTCAGCCGAGATGCTGCGAACCGACTCGAGCCGCTGTTGACGACGAATGCCTCAGCGCTCGGCTATGAGATGATGCTGGGGGCCGTGTCCCAGAGAATGCCGATCGTGCAGATACCCGTGAACTACCGCGAACGTGTTGGGGAGAGTTCGGTCACGGGGAGTCGATGGAAGGCGTTCGTACTCGGCATGGAGATGATCCGAATGTGCGTGGCGCTGCGCCTTCGGACAAAGCCATCACGTCGCCCTGAGTCGGCCAGCGAGCGGGACTAGCCTTCTGGCGTGCGCCGCATCCGAGCCCTCCTTCGACATCTGACCGGGTCGGACGTGCGCGCATTGCGGTCTGAAGTGGCTGAATTGCGCGCGTCGGTCGATGCGGTCTCTCGGGTTGTGATGGAGCTCAACCATGACGTTCGTTCCGGGGCGGAGCAATCGCTGCCGCTGTTCCTCGGCTACCTCGAGCGGCTGCGGCTTGACGCCGATACTGCTGTGGCTGCGGTCGACGTGATCGAGCGTCAGCTCGCTGAGATGCGGACGATCGCAGAACTTCGGCACGACTGATGGACAACGGCAGCCCCCGCGTCCTGGTGGATGGGAGGGTGATCGACCACCCGACAGCCGGTGGGCGAGGTGTGGGTCGCTACACCATCGGGTTTGTGCGAGCGCTCATTCAGGGTGGTGCCGTCACCACAGTCCTGTGTGCCACGACACGCCAGTCTGAGTTGTGGCACAACGAGATCGAGGGCGTGGCGACCTCACCGCTTCGACCAGGTCACGTCGGTGCTCTGGTCGACGGCTCGACTCCGTGGTTCGTCTGCACGCAGTTGATGCTTCACCCGATACCCCTCGATGTCATACCGAGACTCATCACCGAGGCGGGACTTCCGGTGGCGGCGATCGTCCATGACGTGATTCCGCAGCGCCACCCTGAGCGCTACCTGACAGACCCTTTCGCAGCGGTGCAGACAAAGCTGCGGTCGGCGACCGCCAGGTCGGTCGATCTTCTGCTTGCCAACTCGACCTTCACGGCCGAAACCGCAGCAATCGAACTGGGCATCAACCGTGATCGAATCACCGTCGTCGGTGCGGCAGTCGAGCCACAGTTTGTGCCGGGCCCGATCGACGAAGACGTGCTCAATGCGCTCGGTGTGTCGATCAAGCCGCGCCCAGTGGTCGCTGTCACGGGAGCCGACTCCCGCAAGAACACCCACGGGCTCATCAAGGCCTGGTCGCGGGTGGCGCCTGATGTTCGTGCTGGTCGGTCGCTCGTCATTGCGTGCGCCGCGCCGTCCGACGTGCTTGATCATTGGCGACATCTGGCGGCGCACTCTGGCGTGGCTGATTCGGTTGTGGTGACTGGATCGGTCTCTGATGCCGAGATGGTGGCGCTCCTGAGGGCGGCAGAGTGCACTGTCTTGCCGTCAGTCGAGGAGGGCTTCGGCCTGCCGATCGCGGAGTCAGTCGCGTGTGGAACGCCGGCCCTGTGCTCTGCGACCTCAGCGATGCCTGAGGTGGCTGGCTGTGCCGAGGCGCTCTTCGATCCCCATGACACCGAGGACATCGCTGGATGCCTCGAGGCGACGCTGCGCGATGCATCGCGCCGCTCTCGGATCCTTGTGGCCGAGCGTGTTCGGCTCCAGCGCTGGACGCTTGATGGCGTGGCGGCATCTCTTGGTGCGGCGTTGCAGACGGCACCTACACCTCGGGTAGCAGCTCAAGCGCCTCGCGCGAGCCGGATTGCCGTTGCTGCGCCGCCACCGCACTCAGAGTCCGGAATCGGTGGCTACTCGTCGATGATCATCGATGCGTGGGACTCTCCCGATCAGGTGGTCGCCCTCGATGACCTGTCGTGCACAGATGGCCGCCATCGTTCGGACGACATCGCTATCGGCGTGGGTTCACTCGGTCGTCGGCTCCGGATCCATGACTTCGACCACGTGGTGTTGGTGATCGGTTCGTCCGAATTCCATGCCGTCACCGCTGAACGGGCGAGAGCGGGCGGTGCCCACATCTGGCTTCACGAGCCAACGGTCGTCGGGGCCCATCTCGGACCGGCGCTCCGCGGCGGCGGCGAGCGGTGGTTTGCGAGTCGAATGGGTGAACTTGCAATTGAGATCCCTCAAGGTCCTGTTTCGGCCGAAGCACTCCACCTGACAGGTGTGGACATGATGGCGCCGGTTGTATCGCATGCCCGTTCGTTGATCGTGAGCAGTTCCGAAGCAGTTTCGGCAATTCAGGAGTCGATGGGAGAGCAGCCGCTCCCACCGACGCTCGTGCTCCCGCTTGCGCACCCGGTTCGAGAACGCGTCATGGGTGATTCGGTGCGACGCGTGGTTGCGCTGGGCTGGCTGTCGGACGGATCATCCGTACGGCTGCTCCTCGATGCCGTATGTCGGTTGCCGGAACTCGAACTCGACCTTGTCGGCGGCATGGGCGGCAGCCTCGCCGTCCAACTCGAGTCCATGATCGCCGATCGCTCGCTGGGCGCGCGGGTGAGGGCGCACGGTCGGATCTCCGATCAGATGCTCGATCGCGTGCTCGCCGGCGCAAGTGTGGGGGTGCGGCTCGGCGGGGGGCATCGAGGGCAGATGTCGGCTTCGATCACTGAGTTCCTAGCCCGCGGCATTCCGGTCGTCACCGACCTCACCACACACGGCGCCTCCTCGCCCGGTCTGCGTGTCATCGACTCATCGGCTGGCCCTGAGGTGCTCGCTGAGAGCCTTGATTCGCTGACGCACCAGGATCAGATAGCCGCAAACCGAGAGGACGCATATCAGCGCGCTGCACGATGGCGG